>DGXB01000019.1 GCA_002396205.1 Bacteroidales bacterium UBA4243 | reverse complement strand
GAACGGCGCCCGTCTGGGCATCGCCGCACAGAGCGTCGGTGTGGAGCAGGAAGCTTACAACGAGGGACTGAAATATGCCAAGGAGCGCCAGCAGTTCGGACAGAAGATCATCAACTTCCCGGCTGTCTACGACATGCTCTCACGCATGAAGGCCAAACTTGATGCAGGCCGTTCGCTGCTCTACCAGACCGCCCGCTACGTCGATATCTACAAAGCGCTTGAGGACATCCAGCGCGACACCAAGCTGTCGGCCGAGGAGCGTCAGGAGCTGAAGAAATACACTCGTCTGGCAGATGCCTTCACTCCTCTGGCCAAAGGCATGAACTCAGAGTATGCCAACCAGAATGCCTACGATGCCATCAGCGTTCATGGAGGTTCGGGCTTCATCATGGAATACAAGTGCCAGCGTCTCTACCGCGATGCCCGTATCTTCTCGATTTACGAAGGCACGACGCAGCTGCAAGTGGTGGCCGCCATCCGTTATATCACCAACGGCACCTATCTCACCATCATGAAGGAAATGCTTGAGAATGAGGTCTCTGAAGATCTGAAGCCTTTGCAGAACACGGTACGCACGCTCGTGGAACTCTACGAGCAGAGCATCAACTACGTGAAGGGTGCAAACAACCAGGAGGTTCAGGACTTCTTGGCCCGCCGTCTCTACGACATGACCGGCGACATCATGATGTCGCTCCTCATCTTGGACGACGCCACCCGTGCCCCGCACCTCTTCACCCAGTCGGCCAACGTCTACGTCCATGCCGCCGAGGAAGACGTCATCGGCAAGAGCGTCTACGTGAAGAACTTCATCGAGGAAGACTTGGTGAACTTCAGGGCGAAGGCGAAGGAAATGAATGACTAATACAAAACCAACTATAAAAAGAAGCCCTGGCAGTTTTGGATTGTCAGGGCTTCTTTCGATTCATTCCATCAGTTCTCGCAGCATCTGCCGCGTCTCCCGCTTATACTCCAAACGGTCATACCTTTCCCCTTGGCACAACATACAACTGCATGGCGAGCCTGTGGATTTGTACACTTGCGCCCAATGCTCTTTGGCTAACTCGAACCAATGCAAAGGAAGATGATACTCTCCATAATAGTCGAAGTAGCCGGTTTGAAACGATGCGTAGTAAACCATACGCTTCTTAAACACGCGGAAGCCTTGCTCCCGTCTCCAAAGTTTTGTTCTTTTTTCCAACATCTCTGTCAATTATTAGCATCAGGTGAAAGAACATTACTGTGTGGTTTTTGAATGTGTTCATCTTAATAAGCATTTGATTGTTAATACTTTATATATTTATTTCCCTGCCAAGTGTCTCTTTCCTCCATTCGTTTTTCGATACGGGCCAGCACCTCATCATAGCGCAGCTTCATCCAAGGTTCGCTGACAAGGTAGCGCGGCGGCACCTCGCCTGCAAAACGCTCGATGACGATGTTGGGGTTAAGCCGCTCGGCAAAGTCGATGACGAAGTCGATATATTCCTCCAAGTCAAAGAGATGGAAATGCTCGGGATGCTGCTGGTATTCCTCGGCCATTTTCGTGTCCTTGAAAATCTGCAACTGGTGGAACTTGTCCGTGGTCAAAGGCAGTCGCGAAATGACATCGGCGGCATCGAGCATCATTGTTTTGCTCTCGCCAGGCAGGCCGAAAATGAAATGCGCCCCGCAGGGGATGCCGTACTGTGCCGTCAGGCGGATGGCGCGTTCCGCCGTGGCAAAATCGTGCCCACGGTTGACGCGCAGCAGGGTCTCATCATAAATGCTTTCCACGCCATATTCCAACATGACGTAGTGCGTTTTTTGCAACTCGTTGAGATACTGCAAAATCTGCTCATCAACCAAATCTGGTCGCGTGCCGATGACGATTCCGACAATCTCAGGCTTTTCCAAGGCTTCGCAGCCCATGTCATTCCTAGCAGAGGCTGTGCGACTGGAATCTATGGGCTGCAAAGCCTGCTCATAAATCCTTTTCAGCTCCTCCAACGGCTTGTAAGTGTTCGAAAACGGCTGGAAATAAGCCAGATATTGGCTTGCCCTACGATACCGCCGTTGATGGAATGCAATGCCTTCCTCGATTTGTTGACGGATGCTTTTCTCAGGCTTGCAATACGACGGATTGAACGCCGCATTGCTACAAAAAGTGCATCCGCCCGTGCTGATTTTCCCGTCGCGGTTCGGGCAGCTAAAGCCTGCGTCGATGCTGATTTTCTGCACCCTGCCACCGAACTGCCTTTTGAAGTAGCTGCTGTAGCTGTTGAAACGTCTGTTGTCACCCCAAGGGTAAATCATGGCTTGGAATAATCTGAGTTGTTCATAAAGGATTCATCCGTCAAAGTGTTCAAAAACGCCTTCAGCTGTGCCTTTTCCTCGTCGGTGAGGCGCACGCCGCCGTCCATCACGTGGTGCATCAGCGGACTGAGGGTGGCAGAATTTTTGACGCTATCGGAATAGAAATCAATCACTTCGTCCAAGGTCTGGAATCGTCCATCGTGCATGTAGGGGGCCGAAACGGCGATGTTGCGTAGGGTAGGGGCTTTGTAGAGGCCGATGTCGCGGCGGTTACCCGTGATGCTGTAACGGTCTTCGGGGTCGTCGAAATGGTCGTCCAAACCGTTGTTGTAGAACAAGTTGGTGGTCATCAGGGCCAAACCGCCACCGCCGTGACAGTGGAAGCAGTCGGCGCCTTCTTCGGTGCAAAACAGCTCATAGCCTTTCAGCTCGTCGTCGGTAAGTTGTTCTTCTCCAAGCAAATAACGGTCGAATTTGCTGTTGGCTGAGACCAAGCTCCGCACAAACTGCGCAATGGCGCGCTGCACGTTGACAAAAGTGATGTCGCGGCTGCCGAAGGCCTTCCAAAACAGTTCGGGATAGTCGTCGGTTCGCTGCAAATATTTCACCACTTGGTTGGTGTCGGCATTGATTTCGACGGGACTGGTCACAGCGGCCAAGACCATGTCCTCCAAGGTGGCCACACCGCCGTTCCAGCCCAAGCCCGTGCGGTTCCATGCCAAGTTGACCAAAGGCATGACGGAATGGTGAAGCCCAGCCGAACCGCCATAATCAAAGTTGTTTTCCTGGTGGTGGCACGAGGCGCAGCAGCGGATGCCGTCGTCGCCATCCCGACCCGAAAGACGTGGGTCGTAAAACAACTTCCGGCCTAAGACTACGCCTTCCTCGGTCATGGGATTGTCATCGGGAATGTTGGTCTTCGAGGGGAAATAGGAAGGCTTGGGCAGTTCGTAAGGCGTTGTCGGATAAGGCGTTTCTTCCTCTGGCTTGCACGAAGCCAAAGAAAACAACGTGATACAAATCAAGAATATAGCCTTCAATTTTCTCATCCTTCAATCTAAATCTTTGAATTTTAAATCTTAAATTTTGAATTTTGAATCTTTTGCATCCTCTCTTTCGTGCTCTCCCAAGTCCAAAAGTGGGGCTTCGGCGCGGCCATTTTCATGATGTTTTTGAAGCCTTCGGCGATTCTGTTGTCTTTTTCCATGGTCTTATTGTTGCCGTTAATACAAATGTCAAACACGTCTTGTCCGTTCTGTTTCAGCACGTTCTGTGCAGCTTGGTTTTGCATGATGGCGCTACCATACTCATTGAAGTCGTAAAGGTTGGGCGAGCGGAACCAGTTGTCGATAATCATCGTCAAATGCAGTTGGTTTTCAGTGTTTTCCGTGACACTGAAGTCAATTGGAAGTTCCACGGTGAAATGGTTGTATTCCTCGTGAAGTCGGCCCAAATGGATGTTGAGCGGCACCAGTTGTCCCGCCTCGTTGACGAATTTCCCGTTCAGCTTCATGTAATGGTAGCCGCCGCCCAACTGTTCGGGCCAAAACATGTTGCTCTCTGGCGGGTCGCTGAAACGGCCACTAAGGTTGTCGCTCTCGTCCAAACCAAAGGTGAAGCGCACTTTCTTGTATTTTCCAATGGGAATGGAATCCATCCTAAGCGTTTGGCTTTCAGGGATGTTGGTGTCAATATAGAAAATCCTGTCAGATGCAATCCATCGACCTTGTTCGTCTTGAAGTTCCCATTTGGAGGCGAACCATTGGATTTCGGTGACGAGGAACTCGTTGCCCGCCTCGTTGGTGTAGCATAACGTATCGGTAATCAAGGGCTCGTTGTTGACGGAATAATCCACGCAAATGTCAACAAAGCCGTTTTCTTCCTTTTTTGCACAAGATGCAACCAATAGGGACAATAGTATGAACAGCCAGGCTTTCTTCATCTTCGTTGATTTTCGGCAGCGAAGATACAAAAAGTTTGCCAGAAATGCGTAATTTTGCGCCCTAAAACGAAAATATCATGGCAGAATTTAAAATAGGCGACAAAGTGAATTTCCTCAGCACGGTTGGCGGTGGAAAAGTCACAAAAATTATAGATTCAAGAATGGTGATGGTCGAGGTCGAAGACGGCTTCGAAATCCCGACTTTGATAACGGACTTAGTGCTCGATTACCGCTCGATGCCGGCTCCTTCAAAACAGCAGCAAACGGTCGACAAGGTGCAAAAAGAAGTGCAGGCCAAGCAACTCCTCGAACAACAGCAGGCCGAGGATGCCCGCAAGGGCGGATTGCGCCGCTTCGCGAAAGAGTCTGAAAAAGAGGGAATTTACATGGCTTTCGTGCCGCATGAGCAACAGTGGCTCCTGACGGGACCACTCGATGTGGTGCTGGTCAACCATACGCCCTATGAGATGCTTTACACTTTCACCATCAAGGAGGAGGACAAATTCACGAATGTGGATTTCGGCCAAATCGACAAGTACGAAAAAATCGTCATCGAGACCGTCTCGCGCGACGACCTCGAGTATTGGCTCAACGGCGTGGTGCAGGCCATCCTGACCACAGAAACCTCTGATTGCGTGCTGCTTCCGCTGAATGCGCCGTTCTCGTTGCGTGTGGGGCGTTTCATGAAGGAGGGCAGCTACCTGCCTTCGGGTGTGTTGGGCGAAAAGTCAGTGATGATTTGCCTCTCAGAGCTTATCGCCTTGAAGCACGGCGACAGCGATTTCACCAAAATCATGAAGGAAGGCATTGGCTCACAGGCTCCTGCCAAGTCGTTGGTGAAGAAAGAGGCGCCTATCGACAAGCATCGCACGGCTCCTGGCGAGGCCGTCGTCGACTTGCACATCGGCGAGTTGGTCGACAATATCTTGGGAATGTCGAGCCACGACATGTTCAAGATCCAGATGGATTATTTCAAAAAGATGCTCGACAGTGCCATCGCCGCCGAGTACACTAAGGTGACTTTCATCCACGGTGTGGGCAACGGCGTGCTGAAAAACGCCATCATCGAAGAGTTGAAAAACTACAAGAACACCGAAAACCGCATGGCCAGTATCGCCAAGTTTGGAGTTGGGGCCATTGATGTAATCATCACGGAGAAGGAGAAATAGTGATTCCATACAAAAAAACGAGGGCGTTTCAACCAATGTCGCCCTCGTAACAAAAGAAAAAATAGTACGAATATAGAATGAAAATTAGTAGCTTTCCATGATGGTGAAAAAACTATCGGATAATCGCTGGTGGGGTTATTTTTTGTCGTCTATTTCGGTTACGTTGAAGTTAGCATCGAAGCAGATTTCAAGGCCGTTGCTCAGCTCGATTTCCCAGCCGCCGTTGCCTTTCTTCTCGATGGTTTCGATGGTCTTACCGGGGAAGTTGGCGCTCACGTATGCCGTGATTTGCTCGGGAACGAGTTCGGCGGGGACGCTGCCATACACCATACCTTTTTCGCAATCGATTTGCTTCCAGTCAAAACTGAGGCTGAAGTCGATTTCGGTCTTGTCGACGAGTCTCACCTCGATTTCGTTGCCGTCTTGACGGGCCGATTGGATGGTGGTAAGCGGGAAGTAGGTGCCGACGAAAGTGTTGATTTCCGGGAAGTCGGAAACGTTTCCACCATTTCCACCTCCATTTCCGCCACTGATGACGTTGAAGTTGCTGTCGAACTTGATTTCACGGTCGTTGTTCAGCTCGATTTCCCAGTTTCCGTTGTTCTTCTTCTCGATTTGATCGATGTGGTTATTGGGGAAGTTGGCGGTCACGTAGTCGGTGATTTGTTGCGGGACAAGTTCGGTGGGCACAATGCCATAGACGGTCGACTCGTCGCAGTCGATGGATTGCCAGTCGAAGTTGAGGTAGAAGTCGATGTCGGTTCCGTCGGCGAGCTTCACGTCAATCTCGTTGCCGTCTTGACGGGCCGATTGGATGGTGGTAAGCGGGAAGTGGGTGCCGACGAAAGTGTTGATTTCTGGGAAGTCGGAAACGTTTCCACCATTTCCACCTCCATTTCCGCCACCATTTCCGCCGCAGATGACGTTGAAGTTGCTGTCGAACTTGATTTCACGGTCGTTGTTCAGCTCGATTTCCCAGTTTCCGTTGTTCTTCTTCTCGATTTGGTCGATGTGGTTGTTGGGGAAGTTGGCGGTCACGTAGTCGGTGATTTGTTGTGGGACGAGTTCGGTGGGCACAATGCCATAGACGGTCGACTCGTCGCAGTCGATGGATTGCCAGTCGAAGTTGAGGTAGAAGTCGATGTTGGTTCCGTCGGCGAGCTTCACATCAATTTCGTTGCCGTCTTGGTGGGCGGTGCGGATGGTGGTTTGCGGGAAGTAGGTCTCGACGAAGGTGTTGATTTCCGGATAATTGTTGTTGTTTCCACCGTTGCCACCTCCATTATTACCGCCGTTGATGACGTTGAAATCGTGGTCAAACTTGATTTCGCGGTCGTTGTTGAGCTCGATTTCCCAACCGAAGGTCTCTTTATCGATTTCGTCGATATGGTTGTTGGGGAAGTTGGCGGTCACGTAGGCCGTGATTTGTTCAGGCACGATGCTTTCGGGAACAATGCCGTAGATTGTTGATTCCTCGCAGTTTATCTTGATCCATTCAAACGAGTGCGTAAACCTCAGTTTGGTTCCGTCGTTGAGTTTCACTTTGTAGTAATGCTGCGTAATTTGGCAGTTGTGGATGCTGGTTTGCTCGAAATGCGTTTCCACAAATAGCATGATGGCAGGGTCGATTTCGGAGTATTCGACTGGCATCCCTGCTTCTTCCATCTCATACTGGTTTTGGCTTTGCGAGGTTCTGGCCAAAGCGGTTTCGTCGGTCGCGGTTCCGGTCTGTTTGCCACAAGCCATTACGATGAAGGCCATTGCCGCGATAGTGGCGAAGATGAGGTGTTTTCTCATTTTTTTAGTGATTTAAGTTGTTTAATTATTTGGTTATGAAAAAAAATCAGTCGTTATATCTGAGGAATTCCCCTTTTTTGTTGAAGATGAGTTGAAGCCCACTTGACAGCTCCACTTCGATTTTGTGCCTTCGTCGGGCAATTTCGTGAAAGCAATATCCTTTGTGGTGCTCGTCAACAAACGAGAGGATTTTTTCGTCAAGAAAGTCTTTCGGAAGGCATTCCGAATGGCTTTCCACCTCCACCCAGTCGCCATTGCTGTTGAATTCGACTTCCATGCCATTCCCAAAGCGCACGGTGTACTCGGTCTTCGTCAGCTCAACTTCCATTCTCACAAAGGTGATTTCGAGGGCGTTGAAATAGGAACCTACGAATGTCTGCGCTTTCTTTGGCAGCTCCTCAAAGGAGATGATGCGCCGCTGGTTTTCCGCTTGCATGGCGATAACACTTATCAATAAGGTGGCCAGTATGATGAACGGCTTTTTCATTTTCGTCTCAGTTTGCGGCTGCAAAAGTCCAAACTGTTTCTGAAATAAATCTGAAATGGGTGTTTTTTTTCGATTATTTGAACTTTACACTAAAAACATGTTGGTTTTCAATGAATTGGTACCTAATTTCGAAGCCGTATTCGTCGCAAATCGCCTTTGCGATGGTTAATCCCAAGCCGCTGGAGTTGTGGTTGTCGCTTCTTTTGTAGAAGGTTTGGAAAATGGCGTTGGCATCGAGGGCTTTTTCTGTTCCAGTGTTGCTGACAAACAGCATTTCATCGCCTATTTTGATGTTGATGCAGCCGCCTTGTTTGTTGTGGATGAAGGCGTTTTTTAGCAGGTTGGTCACCAATGATGAGGCCAATGTGGAGTCTATTCGGACCATGAGCGTGCCCTTTTCGTCGGTTTTGACTTCTATGTTGTGGCTTTCGTAAATGCTGTTCAAGTTGCCAAGAGCTTTGCTTGCGACTTGGTTGATGTTGATTTCTGTTTCTTCCTTGAATTGGTGGTTCTCGATTTTGGTGAGCATTAGCAGCGATTTGTTGAGCCGCGAGATGTAGCCGAGCGAGTCGAGGGTCTTTTCAATCTCGCTGAGTTGGTGTTCATCGAGCTGGGTGTTGTCGACCAGAAGCTCAAGGCGGTTGCGGCAAACGGCAAGCGGTGTCTGTATTTCGTGCGAGGCGTTGCCGATGAAACGCTTTTGCTCCTCGAAAAGTTGTTTCGACCTTTTCGATGCCGCCAATACGGCACTTTCTATTTCCTTGAATTCCTGTACTTTGATTTTCTTGTCGGGCTGTGGGATGTCTTCGTTTTCTTTTCGGTTTCGGAGCCAGTTGGTGAGACGGTTTAGGGGACGCATGTTGCCGATGATGATGAGGCTCACGATGATGATGACTACGATGAGCAGCACGACGGCCAGGGTGAGGATGCTGATTACGGCGAAGTCGAGCGTGTCGTTCCAGGCGAAGACCTGCACTGTCAGAGTGAGTTCGTAATTTGTGCCCATTTTGTTGAAAACTCGGGTCAGTTCTCTAACGGCTTCTTCGTCATGCAGGTCGTCGATGTAGTCTTCGTTGTTTTGGAATCCAATCGTTTGGTGCGTTGCCGCGTATTCCGGCGTCACCTTCTCGATGAAGTATTCCATCGTTCCTGAGTGCCCCGAAAGCGAGTTGGACAGGCTGTCGTTGACCATAAATCTGCTGATGATTTTGTCGGATTGGTGGATTAAGACGTTGTCGATGCGCCCATAGATGCGGCTTTTGCTGGTTTGGTAGAAGACGAAAGCCCATATCGAAAACAGGATGACCAATGCCACGGAGATTGACAATATGATCCGTCGGGAGAGTTTCATTGCACTTCCAGTTTGTAGCCGTAGCCATGCACGGTCTTGATTTCCAGCGAGGCGTTGGTTTCGGCGAGGCGTTTGCGTAGGTTTTTCATCTGCGCGTAGACGAAGTCGTAGTTGTCGGCCTGGTCGATGTAGTCGCCCCAAACGGCTTCGGCCAACGCGCTTTTGCTGATGGCGCGTTGCGGACGGGTCATGAAGAATTGCAGGATGTCGAATTCTTTCTTGAGTAGCTCGATGGGTTTGCCGTCGACGAGTACCTGCCGTGTGTCGGGCACGATTTTCACGTTGCCGCATTCGATGAAGTGTTCGCCGTTTTGTTGTTTTCTGCGGAAGAGGCTCTTCACGCGGGCCGACAGTTCGGCGATGTGGAAGGGTTTGGTGAGGTAGTCGTCGGCGCCAAGGTCGAGGCCAGTCACCTTGTCGTCGAGCGAGTCTTTGGCCGAGATGATGATGACACCGGCTTGCTTGCGCGAGGCTTTCAGTTGGCGCAGCACGTCAAGACCGTTGCCATCGGGCAGCATGATGTCCAAAAGGATGCAGTCGTAGTCGTAGATGTCGGCTTTCATCATGGCCGATTTGGCGTTGGCGACGGCTTCAACGATGTGGTGTTCGTCCGCTAATGCCTTTTGCATCAGTTCTCTCAGGCTGTTGTCGTCCTCTATGATAAGGATTTTCATGTCTCATGTGTTTTGCCGTCTTGTGAACCCGCAGGGAATCGAACCCTGATCGAAGGAACCGGAATCCTTTATTCTATCCATTAAACTACGGGTCCAAACGCAGTATTGGGCTTCGCTGTTTCCGCCTGCAAAAATACTAAGTTTTCGCTTATCGCCAACTGCAAAGCACAATTTTTCGTAACTTTGCGGCCTCAAATCAGGTCTGAAAATTATTCAAATCATTGATATTTAATTCTTTGGAAATGAAAAACGAGAAATTGAAGCAGCAGATTCTCGCCTATGCCTTATTGGTGCTAGGCTCGGCTTTGTTCGCCATCGGCGACGTGATGTTTGTCAACCCTTATTTGATGGCTCCTGGCGGAACTTACGGCTTGAGCAACGTGTTCAACACGCTGTGGCCGTGGAAGATATCGCTCTATGCCATCTGCATGGATGTCCCGCTCCTGATTATCGGCACCTTGATTTTGGGCCCAAAATTCGGCTTCAAGACCATCCTTTCGACGGCGCTGATTTTCCTCTTCACTTTCATCCTCGAAAGCGTTTGGGGCTACAACCCCGTGATTTTCGACGGCAAGATCATGGAGGCTCCTATTGAGGGCTTGTCGATGGTGCAGATTCCGCATGATGGCGGTTTTTTTGTGCCTGACTACTTCTTGAATACCGTCGTGGCGGGCCTCATCTATGGCGTGGCCATCGGTCTCATCTTCCGTTCGGGTGCGACCAGCGGCGGCTCTGACATCATCTCGATGATCCTGCACAAATACACGAAGATCAGCCTCGGCACCTTGGTGATGATTGTGGACGGCTGCATCACGCTGAGCACCTTGGTGGCCTTTGGCGACATCCGCCTGCCCATCTATTCCATCATCATCATCGTCATCGAAGGCAAGGTCATCGACCTCGTTGTTGATGGCGTGAAGAGCTACAAGACCGCTTTCATCGTCACCGACAAGATCGACGAAGTGCGCGATTATATCATCAAGGACTTGAGTCGAGGCGGCACGGTGTTCGCCGGCAGCGGTCTCTATCAAGGCGCTGAACGCAAGATGATTTATGTCACCTTGAACCGCACCGACTTGGTGAAGCTGAAATCCAACCTTCGTTTCCTCGACCCTAACGCTTTCGTCAACGTGATCGAAAGCTCGGAGATTATGGGCAACGGCTTCAAGGCCTTGCCGACGGAGTGATGCAATTGTCACAAAACCTTCAAAACAAGGAAACCTATAAAGCAGTATGAGGAAAGCTGCCAACCGGCGGCTTTCCTGCGACTGCCCGGTTGGGCAAGTCGCTCATCGTAAAAACTGTTTTGTGGGTTTTGTCAGTTTTGTGACCTTAAGACATAATCAATCGCCACCGGGAAATACGCCTGCTCTAACTTGTGGATCTTCGCCGCAAGAGAGTCGGGCGTTTCTTTTTCGTCCAATCGCACTTGGGCTTGCATGATGATCTCGCCGCTGTCGTACAACTCGTTGACGTAGTGCACGGTGATGCCCGAATAAGGCTCTTTGGCTGCCACCACGGCTTCGTGCACGTGCTCGCCATAAAAGCCCTTGCCGCCGTATTTGGGTAACAAGGCAGGGTGGATGTTGACGATCTTGTTCGGGAAGGCTTTGACAAGCTCTTCAGGAATCTTCCAAAGGAAACCGGCCAGCACAATCAGGTCAATGCCAAGGTCTTGCATTTCTTTCACGAAAGCTGCGCTGTTGAATTCTTGCTTGCCGACCATCTTGACGGGGATGCGTAGTTTCTTGGCCCGCTCGATGGCGTAAGCTTTTGGATTGTTGCAGACGACATTCACGATTCTGGTGTCGTAGTCTTCCAAAAAATATTCGGCGATGCGTTGCAGGTTGGTGCCGTTGCCGCTCACAAATATGGATAGTCTTTTCATTCTCTGTATTTTACGGTTACTGTTTCGTTTCTGCCCATGTCAAACCACACCAAATAGCCTTCGCCCACCTTGCGGAAATCGATGATTTTGTCTTCCACAACGATGGGCTTGGCGCAAAGCAGGGTCAGGCCCTTGATGGCATCACTATGGTTGGTTAGTCTAATGGTGTTTTTGTCAATGATTTGGTAATCAAGTTTTTGTAGCTTTTCGTAATGGCCGAGATACTGCTCTATTGTGGTGGGCAGGATTTTCTTTTCGTCGCGTAAACGGGCGAGTTGGCTCAGCGCGAAATTGAATCCTGGCATGGCCACTATGGTGCCGTTTTCGTTGTATTGCCAAAAGCCGCGCCAAAGGTTGGTCCATCCGGGATAGATGTGGGTGATGAATACAACATGTTGGTCTACAAGATGTTGAAGTCTTTTTGAGTCGAAGAAGTAATACCACTGGTTGTCTTCGTTCACTTCGAGCGTGGAGGGCGTCGACCAAAGGACGAAGTCGTTGCTGCCGTTGGGCAAGGTGGTGATTTGGCGGTTGGGTAGGGCGTCGCCAAATCCGTCGTAAGGTTGCACGAAATGGCTGTCGAAGTTGAAGTCTTCCATCCGGTGCTCCTCATAATAGGCGTTCCAAAGGTAGCGCACGCCGTTTTTCTTCCATAGGTCGGCGGCGAAGTAGGGCGATTCGGGCAGCAGGCCATCGCAAACCAAGTCTTCGCGGTTCTTGTCGGGGCCGTTGTTGTAGCCGTGGTCAATCCATGTGACGCTGCCGAAGTTCCGCTTCATGAAACGCATGGCTTTCGGAAACTCGCTCGGGATGGTGGTGTAGATTTCGGGCGAGTGCAAACAGATTTCAAAGCCTTCTTTCTTGATGGTTTTCAATAGCTTAAGAAATTCTTTATCTGTCTTGATGGAAGCCACAAGTCCTGGAAAATTCCCCTCGCTGGTCTTCTCATTGGTCACCTGGTCGGGATTCCAATAAAACACGCTTTTCGTGACGGGGATGTTGAAGTGGCAAAATCCTCCGGTGGCATCTTCGGGTCTCGTGATGTTCTCGTTCCCGAACAAGGCAGCCCTGTGGGTGCGTAGGTCGGTCCAGTCGGCGTGTTCGGTGAAGATGAAGACCGATTGGTAGCCGTCCCAAACTGGCATGATGCGCGGTAATTCTTCCGGGCCATTGTAGAAGAGGCTAAACTCGCCTTTCAGCACGTCGCCTTCCTTGATTTCGCGGTAGGAAATGTCCTCGAAATAGTCGCTCGTGTCCGATCGCATTGGATAGTGTAGCAGGGGATGGTCGCGCCAATAGTCGATGTTGAAGCAAGCGGTGCGCTGCTCAACGTCCAGTTGCAACGATGATATGCCCGTGTTGTGGTAAGTTGAAATGCTGAAGGTGTCGTTAGTGATGCTAAATCCTTCTCGGTCAAGGTAGTATAAAGGCTGCAAAAGGGTCGTGTCGATGTGCTGGTTTCTGCGGTAAACGGTGATTTTCCCATCGGGCAGAGGAACGACAAAGGCCAACCTCAGCAGTTTGACATCTTCCTTGAAAGTCGTTTCGGTCTTGATTTGGAGATTCCTGTCTGTCTCGTCCAATTCCCAATAGTATGGGTCTGAGAAAGTTATAGTGGTCTCGAACCGTGTTTCCATCACTGAGGTATTGGTGAGCGTGTCGCCGTTTGAATCGATATATTCCACAATGGGGATGATGTCGTTGGCGTTAATGTCGAAAGGCCATATGGGTGTCGATGAATCTTTCTCAATTTCAGGCAGATAACTTGGTGTTATTATCGGCTTGACTTCCAATCGGGCATCGTCAAAACACAAGACTTCGTGGCCTCGGTTCCACATATAGCCTTTGATTTGCGCCCCGTGAAAGTAGTCGTAAGGGAAATTGATATTAAAGTAAAACCGTGACCAGTCAGTCGTGTCGTTGGCAAATTCCGCTAAGGGATAGGCCTGCCAAAAGCGGTTGCCTTTGGCATCGTCAATGGAAACCACGAACAGGGCTTGGGTCGGATGCCCACTGGCCTTGAAGAGGAATTCGAGTTGGCAATTGAGGTTGCGTTGGAATGGCTCATGCCCTATGATGGTGTCACCAATGTTGAAGCCAAAGCCGTATTCATGGATGGAGTCGCAAAGGCAAATGTGGTTGCTTTCAGGAGCCAAAGGGTCGTTGATGATACGGAAATTGGTCCACGGATAGTTCCAATGGGGCTGGTTCTCAAAGTCGTTGCTGAAAGACTGGGCTTGGGCCACACCTATTATTAATATGGGCACCCAAAGCAGAAATAATCGAATATAGGACTTCATGCTGCTTTATTTGGCGCAAAAATAGCGATTTTGTACAAGGGAATGTCGTTTTTTCACGAAAAATGTTCACAAGCATTATATATTAATAAGGTGTAGAAGGCTGTCTTAGTCTGTCTTTTGTTTGTTTTTGCTCGCTTCGTCTTTAAAAAAGCATTGGAAAGTCCTTTTTTTGCAGATACGAATCGTCAAAATAAGCACCAAAAAGGGTTGAAATCATGGAAAATTGTGCCAATGAATCCCAAGTAATGGAAAAATTTGAAAAATTTTCTATCAGATAATCAATTAGATACGATATTTATGCAAAAATTTCCGAAAAAAGTCATTGTCAGTTTGGGAAAAGGTGGTACTTTTGCACCCGCAAACGACGGAGAGGGGGAAGACAGAGGTGAGGTTTGCGAGAGATCTTTGAAAGTCTGAGGCCAGCACAGAGGCATCCTTGAGTGGATGCCTGCAAGGATAAGGAAGAGAGAACCAAAGAGCGGCCGTTCGCGGGAGCGATGCGGTCGCTGTAAGGCGGAACCC
>DGXB01000123.1:41955-43058 GCA_002396205.1 Bacteroidales bacterium UBA4243 | reverse complement strand
CGCCGCGTCGACCGTCAGTTGCGCGGTCGTTCAGGCCGTCAAGGCGACCCGGGTAGCTCGCAGTTCTACGTCTCGCTCGAAGACAACCTTATGCGTATGTTCGGCTCTGAGCGCATCGCGGGCATCATGGACCGCATGGGCTTGCAGGAAGGCGAAGTCATCCAACACCCGATGATCACCAAGCAAATCGAGAAGGCACAAAAGAAGGTCGAAGAGAACCACTTCGGCGTGCGTAAGCACTTGCTCGAATACGACGACGTGATGAACTCGCAGCGTGAGGTCATCTACAAGAAACGCCGTCACGCCCTGTTTGGCGAGCGCCTCAGCATCGACATCAACAACATGATGTACGACTTTGGCGAAAAACTCGTCAGCGAGTACCAAGACGCCAAGGACTACGAAGGCCTCAAGATGGAAGTGCTTTCGAGCATGGGTATCGACGTGCCTTTCAGCGAAGAAGAGTTCAATAGAGAAAAGACCGACACGCTCTCACAGAAGCTCTTCGACGCTGCTTTGGAGCACTATCGCGACAAGGCCCGCATCATTGGTGAGAAGACCCTGCCCGTCATCAAGAACGTGTATGAAACCCAGACCCACTTCGAGAACATCGCCATCCCGATCACCGACGGCAAGCGTGGCATGAACGTCATCGTCAACCTGAAGAAAGCCGTGGAGAACGGTGCCCGCGAGGTGAACCTCTGCATCGAGAAGAGCATCACCCTCGGCCTCATCGACAACGCCTGGAAGGAGCACCTCCGCGAGCTCGACGACCTGAAGGAATCGGTGCAAAACGCCACCTACGAGCAGAAAGACCCGTTGGTCATCTACAAGTTGGAATCGTTCAACCTGTTCAGGACCATGTTGGAGAAGATCAACGAAGACGTCATCTCGTTCCTGATGCGTGCCGACATCCCGACGCAAGACCCGAACACCGTGCGCGAGTCGCGCGGCCCGCAAGGCATCGACAAGTCGAAGATCCGCGAGCAGCGCCAGGACCTGCTGGCACAGTCGCACAGCGACACGCAGCAGAAGCAAGTCACCCAGCCCATCCGCGTGGAGAAGAAAGTGGGCCGCAATGACCCCTGCCCCTGCGGAAGCGGCAA
>DGXB01000123.1:29704-41899 GCA_002396205.1 Bacteroidales bacterium UBA4243 | reverse complement strand
CGGAAGCGGCAAGAAATACAAGAACTGCCACGGAAGGCTCGAAGGAATGGAATAAACAATCCTTTTGAACACAAATCGAGCGGAATCTAGTTTGGTTTCGCTCGGTTTTATTTTCGTGGACAGATAACCGTTTTTATTAATGAAAAAGGGCGACCGATTTGGCCGCCTTTACATAAAAACAAACCCAATTCAATGTCAATCTGACTCCAATAGTTTTGCTTTTTCCTTTTCATACTCCTCCTGGGTTAGAACCCCTTCATCCAGCAGATGCTTCAATTCCCGAAGTTTGTCTGCCTTTGATTGGCCTTCAGAGGAAGAGCCTTCTTTACTTGATTCTTTAGGGTCTGTTTTCAAATCCATCTTGGGAATAGCTTTGTAGTTAATCGTATAAAGGAAATGGTCGTAATCAATTTTTGAAACACCCTTTTCGTTTACATCCGGTTTCCACCAAGCACCTGTAATGCCATCAACGGCAACTCCCCAAGGGAGAGGAATATATGTGTTTGGGACAATGCCAGTCCAGCCGACCAATGTTCCTACAAAAGCCCAACCGCGAAAAGCCTTTTTTGTGAAATGCGTTGTTTCTGGTTCACAATTCTCTTCTTGGACTGTAATGGCCAATTTATCGGCATCCCTTCTTTTAACCAAAAAATTGGCTTCGCCTTGCCCTTTGTATTGCCCATCCACGGAAATCGTAGCATTAGGATGGCCCGGAACTTGAACTTTCGCGTTGTACTTTGCCCCACCGATAATGGTAGCACAACTTGAGAACGACAACGCGATCGCTACAGAAAACAATAAAAGCAAAACTCTCTTTTTCATATTTGTTCTTTGGCTTCCAGTTCCAAAAAAAGCGCAGGAGAATCCTCTGTTCCCCGATTGGTTCTGACAAAAGAAGCGTGGAACTGTATGCCACATTTCTAAGTCGAAGGTCCTGAGAATTACCTAAATAATGCAAACATGAGATAGCAGCCCACGCTATATGCGTTGCCACTATGCTTCTTGCACTATTTGTGTCTTTGAATTTCTCAGGTTCTCGACTTACAAGACAAGCATAACGCTTCTAACAATAAATTACAGACTGGCCGAAACCAATCCGATGGCAAAAATAGGAAAAAAGAATCATTTGCAAGCCATTTGAAGAAAAAAGTGTTTTTTTTGTCGAAACAATTCCTAATAATTGCACGAACCTGAACCTAATTCTACTCTTTTCTTGTTTTTCGTAGACATAAAACAAAGCAAAAAAGTGTCCACGAAATACAATTTTTATACTTTCGTGGACAACTTTTGAATAAAAAAGTGTCCACGAAAACAGTTTTTCGGCTCTTCGTGGACACTTTTTTACAAAATCAAAGATTATTCTGTAGCAATCTATAAAATCCGTACTTTTGTAGTCTCTTACAAATCACGAATCTTGAATTTTAAATCTTAAATTTTGAATCTGAAATGAAATACAACAGAGTACTCCTGAAACTCAGCGGCGAGGCCCTCATGGGCAGCCAACAATACGGCATTGATCCTCAACGCCTCAACGAATATGCCGACGAAATCATCGAAGCCGCACAAGCGGGCGTTCAAATCGGCATCGTCATCGGCGGCGGCAACATCTACCGTGGCCTGCAAGGTGCCTCGAAGGGCATGGACCGCATCCAAGGCGACTACATGGGTATGCTCGCCACCGTCATCAACTCGATGGCAATGCAATCAACTTTGCAGAGTAAAGGACAGAAAGCCACACTTTTGGCCGGCCTTTACATCGACCGCATCGCCGACACGATGAGCAGCGCCAAGGCCATCCGCCTGCTCGAAGAAGGTCACATCGTGGTGATGGGTGCCGGCACGGGCAATCCCTTCTTCACCACCGACACCGGCTCGGCCCTTCGTGCCGTCGAAATCAAGGCCGACATCATCCTGAAAGGCACCCGCGTGGACGGCATCTACACCGCCGACCCCGAGAAAGACCCGACGGCCACCAAGTTTGAGCACATCACCTACGACGAAGCCTACCAACGCAACCTGAAGGTGATGGACATGACTGCCTTCACCATGTGCAAGGAAAACGACATGCCAATGTACGTCTTCGACATGAACACGCGCGGCAACCTGATGAAGGTCTTGCGTGGTGAGAACATCGGAACATTGGTTACCAAGTAATAACACCGAACACGCTTTGCGTCACTGCGAGGCACGAAGCAGTCTAGAAAGCCAACCCTAGATTGCTTCGTCGTTCCTCCTCGCAATGACGTCAAGCGACAACTAAAGATGAAGAATAGAAAACATCACCTGCGCAAAATCCACAACGTGCCGAGCAAGCGGATGGATTACATCCTGCTTGGCATCATCATGCTCGTGGCAGCCGTGCTGAGGTTGTGGAAACTCGACCAAGTGCCCTTCATGCACGACGAGTTCAGCGCCTTGCTGCGCACCCGTTTCGACAACTTCAACGACTTCATCCAGCAAGGCATCATGCCCGACAGCCATCCCATCGGGGTGGAAGCGTTCCTCTGGCTTTGGGTGCGCATCTTCGGGTGGAGCGAGTTCTGGATCAAGCTGCCCTTCGTGTTGATGGGGATTGGCTCCATATACCTTATTTATATTATAGGGCGGCAGTGGTTCAACCGCAAGGTGGGACTGTTTTCGGCGGCCTTCTTCGCTGTCAGCCAGTTCACTATCTTCTACAGCCAGTTGGCGCGGCCTTATTCAGCGGGACTGTTCTTTGTTCTGCTGATGGCCTATTTCTGGTACAAGGTCGTTTTCGGGACGAAAACGACGACTCGGGATTACATCGGCTTCGCGCTCTCGGCTTGGGCCTGTTCGCTCATCCAATATTTCAGCATCGCGCAGGCTGGTTTGATTTTTCTCACTGGTCTGTTTTTCTTGCCCAAAGAACGACGTAAATCCTATTGGCTCAGCGGCATAGGTGCGGTTCTATTGTTCGCTCCCACCCTACCCATCTTTTGGCAGCAGCTCTTCGTGAGTGGCAGCATCGGGGGCTGGTTAGCGGCGCCAAAGGCCACGTTCCTCACCGATTTCATCCAATACACGATGAACTATTCGATGCTGTTCATGTTTGCCGTGGGTGTTGTCATCCTTTTGCCACTCATACTCGGCAAGCGCACCAAGCAACGCCTGCCACTGCGTTGGGCGGGCTTGGCATGGTTTGTCATCGTCTTTGCCGTGGCATTCATCTATTCGATGTTGCGCGAACCCATCATCCAATACAGCACCTTGATTTTCAGCTATCCTTTTGTCATCATCGTGGCCTTCTCGATGTTCGGGACACGCACGCTTTCGCCTTGGCAAACGGCTTTGGTGGTGGTTGTCATTCTCTTTACCGGAACCACCTCATTAATCAACGAGCGTCGGCACTACGACCTGATGTATCTCCAAGGCTTCGACCAGATTGCCGCCGAGATGAAACAAGACAAGGAGCAATATGGCGACAAGATCCAGTTCGCCACATGCACCGAGATTGGAGAAGCCGCCGAGTTCTACCAAAAGCCCTTAGGCATTGAGGAGCGCATCGTCTTCAACCGTGTTTACACCGAAGAGGGTGATTTCGTTCGCGAACCCCAATTGGGCGACTTCAACCGATGGCTCAGCGAGCACGACAAAGTCCCGATGCTCGGCTTCGGCTGGACCGACTACATCAGCCCGTCATGGGAAGCCACCGCCGTGGGGAACTATCCTTATCTTATTGAGACAAAAGACTGGTTCACTTCACGTTACCTCACCCTCAGCAAAAATCCCATCGAAGGTAGCCGATACATGCTGACGACGCTCTCGGAGGAGGCCGTTCCAATGTTAGGCAAAGAATGGGGCAAGCCCTGTTTCCTGAGCTGCGACTCGCTGCCCGACGATGTGGAGGCGCTTAGCATCGTGGCCCAAATCAATGCCTTGGACAGTATCCACAAGTGCATGGTGGTCATCGAGTTGCACGACGACGAGACCGACTCCATCGTATTGTGGCATAGCTCGTTGCCCACCGATGGCAGTTTTGCGCCAGGCCAACGCATTGTTGCCGATGCCATCATTTTCGACAACAACCTCACACCCAAAGGCAAGACCATCAAAACCTACCTCTGGAACCAAGGCTTTGGCCAGTTGACGTTGGAAAAGATGAGCTACTACACTACGAAGAAAAGCCCCGTCTTGACAGGATTATACGATCCGCTGAACTAAATTTCAAACGATTAAACGACTAAACCACACAACTTTCAACAAATCTTTTTATTTTTGCACCCAAATTTCAACGACTATGACAGAAGACTCTCAATTTGTATTGGACGAAGCCACTGAAAGCATGGACAACACCATCAAGCACCTGGAACATGAGTTTCAGGGCATCAGGGCAGGAAAAGCCAGTCCGGCCATGCTGAACGGCGTAATGGTTGAATACTATGGCACGACGGTGCCCATCGAGCAGACCGCCAACATCGGCTGCACCGACGCCCGCATGATCGTGGTGCAGCCCTTCGACAAGAGCGCACTTGGCAACATCGCCAAGGCCATCCTGAACGCCAACTTGGGCTTCAACCCCATCAACAACGGTGAAATCTTGCGTATTGCCGTTCCCGCTTTGACCGAGGAGCGCCGTCGTGACCTCGTGAAACGCACCAAGACCGCTGCCGAGGAAGCCAAAGTGGGCATCCGTGGCATCCGTCGCAACGCCAACGACGAAGCCAAGAAACTGGAGAAAGACACGATTTCGGAGGACGAGTCGAAACTCCTTCAGGAAGAGATCCAGAAACTTACGGACAAGTACATCAAGAAGATTGACGACCTCACCGAACTGAAGTCGAAAGACATCCTCACGGTGTAAAATGAAAAAAGGGGCTTAATCCCCTTTTTTCATTTTAGCACATTCTCAATCGCCATTTCAAACAGCCGTCCCAAAGAAAGGCCGAAGCATTGCGCTTGCTTGGGGATGATGCTCGCCTCCGACATGCCCGGAACGATGTTCGCCTCGATGAAGAACACGCCCTCATCGCTGACGATGTAGTCCATGCGGACGAAGCCCTTGCATTCCAATTTCTCGTACAGCATCGCCGTTGTCGCCTTTATTTCGATTTCGGTGTTTTCGTCGACTTGGGCTGGGGTGATTTCGTCGCATTTGCCAGCCGTGTATTTGGCTTCGTAGTCGAAAAACTCGTTCTTGCTGCAAATCTCGGTCAGCGGGAAGACCATCATCCTGCCCTTGTAGTCCATGGCACCGCAACCAAACTCGCGTCCGTCAACAAATTTCTCGCACATGATCTGACGGCCAGCGGCACGTGCCGTAAAAATGGCAGGTCCAAGTTCTTCCACCGTCTTCACTTTGGTCACGCCCACGCTGGAGCCGTTGCAAGTCGGCTTGACAAACAACGGCAGTCCCAGCTTCTTGATGATGGCATCGGCATCGTATTTCTCACCTTCGTTGATAAGCACTGACGGTGCCACCTTGACGCCATACGAGGCCACGATGCGCTTGCAAAAATCCTTGTGGAATGTGAGTGCACATGTGGTCAAAGGAGATGAAGTGCAAGGAATGCCCAACAATTCAAGATAGCCCGAAAGCGGACCGTTCTCGCCCGGCTCGCCGTGCACCGCATTGAAGGCCACGTCGAATTTCGTCCTGTGTCCGCCCACCGAAATGGAGAAGTCGTTCTTGTCGACATCCACTCGGGTACCATCCTTCAGAAGCCCGTACCATCCCTTTTTCGAGACGACGATAATCTTCGAATTATATAGCTCCGGGTTCAGGTTTTGCTTCACCACCTGAGCGCTTTTGACGGAAATTTCGAACTCACCCGAATCTCCGCCACAAATAATTGCCACGTTTTTCATATTTTTTGTAATTTTGTTGGTTTAAATCTTCAAACAATAAAGCACTCGAAATTGAGTTGTAAAAAACACGGCTAAAATAGTAAAAATAGGAATATGGGACGTCTACACTTTCTCAAAGAGAAGAAATTTTATCTCAACTTGCTCATCATATTGGTGCTATGCGTCGTCTTGATTTGGCTAACATTCAGGATGTTAGACAGATACACACGTCACGACAAGGTTTACACCATGCCAGATTTTGTGGGTCAAGACTACCGCGAGGTGAAGCGCGAATACGCGAAGGACTTCCATTTCATCCTCATCGACAGCGTTTATCCTAAAGGGCAGCAGCCTGGAAGCATCTACCAGCAAGACCCGCTGCCCGGCTCGAAAATCAAGAAAGGGAGAAACGTTTACGCCATCATCGTGGCCGTGACGCCAGAAAAGACCGTCATGCCCAACCTGAAAGGCATTTCGCTGCGCGAGGCCATCGGTAGGCTTGAATCGAGCGGCTTGGAGGTCGACCACTTGGACTACGTCAACTACTCGTACAAGAACAACATCATAGAGCAATACTTTCAAGGACAGCCCGTTGCCGAAGGCACTGAGTTGGTGAAAGGCAGCAAGATCGTGCTCAGCGTAGGCATCGGCGACGACAAGAGCAACGTGAAAGTCCCCAACCTCATCGGCAAGTCGGCTGAAGAAGCCAAGCGCCTGCTCAACCTGGCCAGCCTCAACCTCGGCAAGGAGAGCTGGGAAGACCGCGATAGCCTGCAATACATGTGCATCAGGCGCATGAGTCCCGGTCCCAGCTCTGAATCGGTGAAAGCCGGCACCTACGTCGATGTTTGGTACCATTCGAGCCGCACCATGGACTTCAAGAAAGAGATGAAGGAACTTCTGCGCGAAGACTCGTTGGCCAATGTCCCGCAAACCATTAAGATAGATACAGTTACAGAAACCATAGAGACCACCGACTATGAATATGAAGACGAATTTTAAGGCAATCGCCTTGGTTTTGGCCTTGGGCCTCGTTGGCAGCCAAGCCACAGCGCAAGAGATACTCACCCCATTCCGCACAGGCACAGAGAAGGCAGCGGCGAGAAGCCGTGTGGCTCCCACGCATTTCCTGCCCTTCTTCGACGACTTCAGCCGCGCCAACCTCTATCCCGACTCGACAAAATGGACCGACAACAACGTGATGGTGAACGACGGTTTTCCGCTCTGTCCGCCCAACCGCAACGGCGCCACCTTCGACGTGCTCGACGCCAACGGCAGGGTGTACAGCTATGCCATCAGCAACGCTTTCGTGGCCGAATACCTCACCTCGGCACGCATCCGATTAGACTCCATCATGGAGCCTGAGCCACGGGCCCTCACCCCTGCCGACTCGGTGTATCTGAGTTTCTACTACCAGCCCCAAGGCAACGGAAACGCCCCCGAAGAGCAGGATTCGCTCGTGCTCGAATTTGGCATGACAACAGAACGCCAAGAGTTCCTTTTCCTTGACTACCAAAACGTTTCGATTGCCGACATCTTCTTTGAGATGCAAGTCGACACGCTGTTTCCCGGCGACACGGTGTGGTCGATGGTGGGCTGCCAGCCTGGCCTTTTCGCCATCGTTACCGACACCTTGACCCCAACCACCCAAGGCGAAATGGCCATCCCTTGCGACTCGGTATTCACCACCGTGGCCGACACTACCTGGTACCACATCTGGAGCGTGCCCGGACAGCCGTTGGACAGCTTCATGCTCCACAACGGCGGGCACTATTTCGAGCAGGTGATGATCCCCATCCGCGACACGAAATATTTCCGCGACGACTTCTATTTCCGTTTCTACAACTACGCCAGCATCGTCAACTCCTCACTGCCCGCCAACCGCAGCAACGAGGACAATTGGAGCATCGACTTCGTCTACCTCAACATCAACCGAACGATTGATGACACCGACTACCCAATGCTGACCTTCTCGGGGCAACGGCCTTCGTTCTTCAACCGCTACCAGTCCATCCCCTATCGACAATACCGCGTCAACCCCAACTCGGCCATGCGCGAAAGTCTGGAACTCGACATTGCCAACTTGGACGGCATCGACCACGAGGCCACCTATTATTATAAGGTGCAGCAAATCGGCGGCAGCCAACGCTACGAGCGTCATTTGGATCCCGTCAATATCCATCCCTACCGCGAGTCGGGCTTCCTGGCCTGCCCTGAATATGGTGGCGAATCGCCCGCCTGCCCCTTCGTCGGGGAGCTGTTTGCGCTCGACATGTGGCACGACTCCGTTTCGTTCCAAATCAGCCATTACGTCTATGACTCGACGAGCAACCCGCCATTGGCCGACTCGATGGCGTATCGCATCGGCATGTACAACTACTATGCCTATGACGATGGCATCCCTGAGTTGGGCTATGGCGTCAGCAATGCTGGAGGCAAGTTTGCCGTTAGGTTCGACATCAGCGACTACGACACCATACAAGGCGTGCAACTCCTTTTCAACCATACACTTAACGATGCCAACGACAAGTATTTCGACATCGTGGTGTGGAAAGACGAAAACGGAAAGCCAGGCGAAGAAATCTACCACCTCAGCGGCCAACGCCCGCAATGGCAAGAGCAGGCCTATCGCTTCTCCTACTACAGATTCGACAAGGCTGTGACCACCGCCAACGCTTTCTACATCGGCATCGAGCAAAGCAACAGCAGCCTCATCAACATCGGCCTTGATGCCTCCATCGACAACAGCCGCTTCAACTTCGTCAACACCAACGGATCGTGGCAACCCAGCAACGCACGAGGCTCGCTGATGATACGCCCCGTGGTGGGTGCCAACTACTACATCGGCCTCGACGAGCACGAAAGCGACACCAAATTACGCCTCTACCCCAATCCGGCCAACACCACATTGCACATGGAAGGCGACTTTGCAGGCGGACAGACCAGCATCTTCGACCTCATGGGACGCAAGGTGTATGAAGGTGAGTATCAACAAGAAATATCCGTCAGTCACCTCAGCAACGGACTTTATTTCATCCAAGTCATCACTGCCGAAGGGCAAGTCATCAACCAAAAATTCATCATTGAGAAATGAACGACGACCTCATTGAAACCATAGACGACCAGTTGAATCCCGAAAGCATAGATTCCATGCCACCCTATGCGCAGCGCGGGAATGACATGCTTTCAGAAGCCGAGGAAGGCAGCGAACTCTACGAACACATCCGCATGACGGTGGATCCAGGCCAGCAGCCTGAGCGCATCGACACCTACCTGACCAACCACCTCTCCAACATCTCGCGCAACCGCGTGCAAAATGCAGCCAAGGCAGGAAACATCTTGGTGAACGAAAAGGCCGTCAAGCAAAACTACAAGGTGAAGCCAGGCGACACCATCTCCATCGTGTTCACCTATCCGCCACGCGATGCCGACATCAAGCCGGAAGATATTCCATTGAACATTGTCTACGAAGACGACGACGTCATCGTCATCAACAAGCAGGCAGGCTTGGTGGTGCACCCCGGCCACGGCAACTTCGAGCACACACTGCTTCACGGCTTGGCCTACCACTTCGAGCAAACCCACCAGAACATCGAGAACCGCTTTGGATACCTCGTCCACCGCATCGACAAGGACACCACAGGCCTGATGATCGTGGCCAAAAACGAGGCCGCACAAGCGGTATTGGCCCACCAATTCTTCGAGCACACCATACACCGCCGTTATTATGCCTTGGTATGGGGCGACTTCGACGAAGAAGAAGGTACCATCGAAGGCAACATCGGGCGCAGTGTGAACGACCGCCGCAAGATGACCGTCTACCCCAACGGCGACTACGGCAAAGACGCCATCACACATTGGAAAGTATTGGAGCGCTTTGGTTATGTGACGCTTAACGAATACCGCCTTGAGACTGGCCGCACCCACCAAATCCGTGTGCACTCGCAATACATCGGCCATCCTTTGTTCAACGATGCCATGTATGGCGGCGACGTCATCCTGAAAGGCACCACTTTCACGAAATACAAGCAGTTCATCGACAACTGCTTCAAGATCATGCCACGCCATGCCCTGCACGCCAAGGAATTGGGCTTCGTGCATCCAACCACAGGCAAGCAGATGATGTTCACGTCCGAGTTGCCCGACGACATGACGCAGGTGCTGGAGAAATGGCGCACTTATTTGAAGACCAGAAATTTGTTGGATGAGTGATGGGCTGTCACCCTTTCGGGGTTCCCTTCTGTTTCTTCTCTAAAGCCTTATCCAAATCGAGGAGGAAACTGCGAGTCTTGTCGAGCGTTTCGAGGAGGATGATGCGTTCCTCGTAGTCGCTGAAACGTTCTTTGAGGGCGGCTTTTGCCCCAGCCAAAGTGTAGCCTTTCACCTTGAGCAGCTGATAGATGACATGGACATAGCGCACGTCGCGCTCGGTAAAGAGGCGGTTACCTTTCTTGTTTTTGCGCGGACGCAACACATCGAATTCCCTTTCCCAATAACGGATCATCGAGGTGCTGACGCCAAACATGTCGGCCACTTCGCCGATGCTGTAGTAGTATTTGCTAAGGGTTTTCTCTTCCATAGTTAATCCATCGTTTGCGTTGGTAATGTCGACTGCTGCAAGATTTGTTCGTACTCATCGGGTGTCAAGTCGTTGTAGAAGAAGTTGATGGGATCTATTTGCACATCGTTTTTCAGCACTTCGTAATGCAGGTGGACTCCAGTAGCCTTGCCCGTGCTGCCGACGAGGCCTATGCGTTGCCCGCGTTTCAGCTTCTGTCCTTTCCGGACCAATGCTTTTTGCAGGTGGGCATAACGCGTCTTATAGCCAAATCCGTGGTCGATGGTCACCATGTTGCCGTAGCCCCAATGTCCTTTCTCGACATCGCACACCACGCCGTCGCCAGTGGCATAGGCCTCAGTGTTGAGCGAAGCCGAGAAGTCGATGCCACTGTGGAACTTGGAAATCTTATAGATGGGGTCGGGACGGTAGCCGAAGTATGAGGAGATATACTTGATTTCGGTTTCCTTCAGCGGGAAGATGGCAGGGATGTGCGCCAACATGTCGGACTTGTTGCGGGCCAAAGCGAACAAAGTGTCGTATGAAACAGACTGGTTGTAGAGCTGGCTGGCGATGACATCCATCTTTCGTGCCGCACTCACCACCAAGTTGGAATTCATGTAACCATGCAATCCGGCATAACGGTCGGCATCGGCGAAACCCGAACGGCGCACCGAATTGGGGATGGGGTCGGCCTCAAACATCAGGCGATACAGGTTATTGTCGCGCTGCTCCATGTCGGTCATCAGCACCTCGATGTCGTCCAAACGGTCGTTCAGGATCTCGTATTGCAGCTTCATGAACTCCAATTCACGCGCCTGGCTCTTCTCTTTCGGCGACTTGAAAAAGGTGAACAGCAGCACGGCAAAAAGGAACGTGATACCCAAAACGGCAAGCATAATCAGTGTGTAACGCAATACCTTCTTCGACCTCGGCGTTTCAAGCACCTCGAAATTCTGCGTCAACTGGTTGAATATGTAGTGTTTTTGTCGGGCCATTATCTTCTTGATTGAGCCATAAATAACGCACCAAATCAAATTCTATTGCGCAAAAATAGAATAAATAGCGTAAATTTGCACGCTTTTTTGAAGCTTTTTTCGAGGTAAAATAATATAACTCACTATAAATGAACGCATACGAGATTAGAAATAGCTTTTTGGACTTCTTCCGTTCCAAAGGGCATGAGATTGTGCCCTCGGCACCCATCGTCGTCAAGAACGACCCGACCCTGATGTTCACCAACGCTGGCATGAACCAGTTCAAGGACATCTTCTTGGGCAACCAGCCCGCCAAGTGGAACCGCGCTGCCGACACGCAGAAATGCCTGCGCGTTTCAGGCAAACACAATGACCTTGAGGAAGTGGGCCACGACACCTACCACCACACCATGTTCGAGATGTTGGGCAACTGGTCGTTTGGCGACTATTTCAAGAAGGAGGCCATTTCGTGGGCTTGGGAGTACATTGTGGATGTGTTGAAGATTGACCCTAAGGACCTCTATGCCACAGTGTTTGAGGGAAGTCCTGAGGAAGGACTGGAACGTGACGATGAGGCCGCCGGCATTTGGGAACAGTTCTTGCCGAAGGATCACATCATCAATGGAAACAAGCACGACAATTTCTGGNNTGGCGACTATTTCAAGAAAGAAGCCATCGCCTACGCTTGGGAATACCTCACCGAAGTGGTGAAAATCGACACGGACAGGCTCTATGTGACCGTCTTTGGCGGTGACGAAAAGGACGGACAAGCCGCTGACATGGAGGCATATAACTATTGGAAGGAGCACGTCAGCGAAGACCGCATCATCTACGGCAACAAGCACGACAACTTCT
>DGXB01000123.1:0-29642 GCA_002396205.1 Bacteroidales bacterium UBA4243 | reverse complement strand
CGACAACTTCTGGGAAATGGGCGAAACAGGTCCCTGCGGCCCCTGCTCCGAGATCCACATTGACTTGCGCGATGATGAGGCCCGCAAGCAGATTGCCGGCCGCGACCTCGTCAACAAGGACGACCCGCAAGTGATTGAAATCTGGAACCTCGTGTTCATGCAATACAACCGCATGGCCAACGGCCAATTGGTGGAACTCCCCGCCAAGCACGTCGACACGGGCATGGGTTTTGAACGCCTCGTGCGCGTCTTGCAAGGCAAGACCTCCAACTACGACACCGACGTGTTCCAGCCCATCATCCAAGAAATCGCCAAGATGTCGGGCATCGAATACGGCAAGGCCGAGAAGACCGACGTGGCCATGCGCGTCATCGCCGACCACCTGCGTGCCGTGAGCTTCGCCATCGCCGATGGACAGCTGCCGTCGAACAACGGTGCGGGCTACGTCATCCGCCGCGTGTTGCGTCGTGCTGTGCGCTATGGTTTCACTTTCCTCGGCTTCGAGGAGCCGTTTGTGTGCAACTTGCTGCCCATCCTCGTCAGCCAGATGGAACACAACTATCCCGAAATCAAGAAGCAACAAGATCTGGTCGGCAAGGTCATCCGCGAAGAGGAAGCCTCGTTCCTGCGCACCTTGGCCCAGGGCATCAAGCGTTTTGAGGGCTATGTGGAGCAACACAAGGGTCAGGACATCGACGGCAACTTCGCCTTCGAGCTGTTCGACACCTTCGGCTTCCCCATCGACCTCACCCAGCTGATGGCCTCCGAGAAAGGCCTCAACGTCGACATGGAAGGCTTCAAGGCCAACCTCGAAGAGCAGAAAAACCGCTCGCGCAAGGCTGCCGAAAAAGCCAATGGCGACTGGGTGGTGGTGAACGCCAGCGAGGAACCCACCAATTTCGTGGGCTACACCGACCTGACCTGCCAGAGCCACATCCTCCGTTTCCGCGAGGTGGTGGCCAAGAAAAAGACCCACTTCGAAATCGTCCTCGACAAGACACCATTCTATGCTGAGATGGGCGGTGAGGTAGGCGACACCGGCACTTTGACCTCTGAAAACGAGACGATTAAAATCATCAATACCGTAAAGGAAAACAACCTCGTCATCCACATCACCGAGCAGCTGCCCCAGAATCCTGAGGTGGCTTTCACCGCCACGGTGGATGCCCAACGCCGTCAGCGCATCGCCAACAACCACAGCGCGACCCACCTGATGCACGCCGCCTTGAGGCAGGTGTTAGGCTCGCACGTCGAGCAAAAAGGCTCGTTGGTCGACGACCAGCGTTTGCGCTTCGACTTCAGCCACTTCGCCAAGATGACCCCTGAGGAAATCCGACAGGTGGAAAAACTTGTGAACCAGAAGATCCGCGAGAACATCCCCAACGTGACCTACGCCGAGATGCCCATTGAAGAGGCCAAGGCCATGGGTGCCACGGCGTTGTTTGGCGAGAAATACGGCGACAAGGTGCGCGTGGTGGTCTTCGGCAAGGACTACTCGATGGAGCTTTGTGGCGGCTGCCACACCTCGGCCACGGGCAACATCGGCATGTTCAAGATCGTCAGTGAAGGCGCCATTGCTGCCGGCATCCGCCGCATCGAGGCCATCACCGGCGAGGCCGTAGAGCAATACTTGGACGAGCAATTGGACCTCATCGGTCGCCTGCGTGAGTGCGTCAAGAGTCCCGACTTGGTGAAGGCCGTCACTTCGCTCAGCGAGCAGAACTCAGCCCTGAAGAAAGAGGTGGAGCACCTGATGCAGGAGAAAGCCCAAGGCATGGCCGAACGACTCCACGAGAAAGCCGTGGACCACGAGGGCTACAAGCTCATCGTGGACACGCTGCCTTGCGGTGGCGACCAGCTGCGCAACATCGCCCTGATGCTCAAGCAGATGAATGAGAGCACCATCGCCATCCTCGGCTCGGTTGCCGAAGGCAAGCCCTCGCTCTGCCTATTGCTACCCGAATTGTTTGCCGACCAAAAAGGCTTGGATGCCACCAAGCTCATCCGCGAGGTGGCCAAGGAAATCCAAGGCGGCGGCGGCGGACAGAAGACCCTCTGCGTGGCCGGTGGGCGCAACGCTGATGGGTTGCCTAAGGCTATTCAGATGCTGCGGGAACGGATTTGAGATTTGAGGAAACAAATAATGTTTTGTTTTTGGGGAAACAAATCTGAGCAAATCTTGAATAAATCTTAGGGCTGCCACTCCGTGGCAGCCTTTTTTTCGCCGTTTGCGTCTTGCAGACGCAGTGGGGTCTGCTATGTGCTTGAAGTGCGGGAGTTCGGGGATTGAAATCGCCCGATGAATTATTGTCGCCCTTTCAGGACTTATGCGTCCCCATCCTACGCCTGCATGGAACGACAACCGCTACACCCTTGCCGTCATGGCGGACAGGGATCCGCCATCTCTTGAGCGGCAAGTGATATCTTAAATGAAACCTTTGTTCACAACTTTTTCAACTGCTCAACCAGCCAACCTAATTCCTCCTTATTAAGTCGCAAGCCTCTAACATACCACAAGGCCGGTTCCGCCCGATGCCATTTGTTTGTTCTGACAGGTTCGGGCGATTTACCATTCTCAACGAAATCCGAAAAGTCGGGCGTTTGAGGCCAATCCACAATAGTCCCATTCGCTTCAACGGCCAACTCAATATAGTCGCCATAGCCCTTCTCAAAAGGAGGTATCAGCTTGCTTGGCACATAACCACGAATTTGCCATATAGGTTGCCTATTGGCATCCAAAAGTGTATAGGTGCCTCCATCGCGCACTTTAGCCCACATCCGCAGATACTCATTTGCGTTCCACCCTATCACTTTCCGTTCTTTCAAATCTATGACAAATTCCATCAACTGGTCTTCATCGTTAAACATAGGAGGAACGAAATCGTCATCACACTCCAATTCCGTCATCAAGCCGTCATCAAAGGTTATTAGATGATCTTCCTCATTATAAGGGATTAAAATCTGAAGATAGCGGGCCTCATGTTCCAATTCGCTTTGCAAGTCTGTATTCATAGTTAGTTCTTTTTAGTGGTTGTCTCTCTTGAGTTGTGCGACATCTTCTTTAAGCTGGTCAACGAGAATCATCAACTCAACATTTTCTTTTTGTAGGTTTTCTATTTCCTGGCGTGCCGAAGAAAGAGCCTCTTTTTGTCCATTACGATAACCCTGCCTTGCTGCCGTCATCCTCTCTCGTATACCACCTTCTTTCACGAATTCCTCTTCTTTCTTCTTTTGGTAGGTCATCATCATCTTATCCACCATACGACACAAAGTAATGGCGGTATTGGCCATTTCTTCACTCGTCCAACGCTCAAAGAAAGGCTCGTAGTCTTGCAGGTGGTTGTGGCTTCGGCAATAGGAAAGCATTCCATCAAATCGTTGATGGCCTTTAGTCCATTTCACAAGTTTGTGACTAATAAGAAAATCTTCATAATCTTCTAGCAACTCTTGTATACTTGCTCGCGCCACATTCAAAAGCTTCAATTCAAGTTCCATTGAAGTCACGCCATCAGCAGATCCTTCAACTATATTCTGTTTTCCCGAACGGGCTGCTTGTATCATTTGGTCTACCGTTCTGTCGCCATATGCAGGGAGGAAACGCCTTGTAAAGACATACGTCATTTGATAAAGGACAACCGTTTTCTGATAGAACCAAAGGTTCTTCCAGTTCGTTTGCTTCCTTAGGACTGACTCAATTCTCTCAGCTATAATTTTGTAGTTCATATCAAATGCATGTAGATAAGCTAGATGTTCTAGACTTCCTATATCATCTAGAAAATCTATCAATACATCTATGAAAATGACAGTTGCAAAAATAAGAAAAAACTACAAAAAATGATAAAAATACTGAAAAAAAGGGTTTAATAGAGTGTTTCGTGCCTCGCAGTGATGCGGAGCGACGACAAGCCCAAGCCCTAAAATCGAAGATTTGCCAAAGCCCTGAAATCGAAGATTCGACGGAGTCAAAGGGCGACAATACCTCATCAAGCGATTTCAATCCCCGCGACCAACTAGTTTTTTTCGTACTTTTGCGCCAAAATCACATCCACTATGAAACTTGCAGAAGCATTAAGCATCAGGAAAGACTTGCAGAAGCGCATCCAACAACTCGGACAACGCATACAGAACAACGTGAAGGTGCAAGAAGGCGACACACCCTCTGAAGACCCCTTGGAGCTGATGAAGGAACTCAACGCCTGCCTCAAACAGCTGGAAGACCTCATCTGGCGCATCAACGCCACCAACATGCAGACCACCAACGCCGAAGGCGTCACCCTCACCCAACTCATGGCCCGCAAGGACGTGCTGACCATGCGCATCGGCAACCTGCGCAGCATCTTCGACACCGCCTCGGCGGGACAAGACCGCTACTCGCGCTCCGAAATCAAGACGGTGACCGTGGTCGACGTGAAAGCCATCGGCAAGAAGGTGGACGAATGCTCCGCCCAACTGCGCAAACTCGACATGGAAATACAAGCGCTCAACTTCCAGACCGAGCTGGTCTGAACCACAAGGCATCCGCATTTGTAGGGCGAACCGAACCCCATCATTGACCGTTGCCCGGAGCCGGCAGCACCCCGTTCACGACGAACATTCACGGCGCAGGCTCAGCACGTTGTCATCCGAATGTACGGCTTAGGCCGCACGGCGCACTACCGACCGGTTGACTACGGATGTCGGATGCCTTCTTTTGCATTGGGAACTCAACCCAAATCCTTCAAAAACGCAATCAATTTCTGCGTGGCGCGACCACGGTGGCTGATGGCGTTTTTCACCTCGTGGCCCAATTCGGCGAAGGTCTGTTCGTAGCCATCGGGCTGGAAGATGGGGTCGTAGCCGAAACCCTCAGTACCACGTTGCTCTTCGGTGATTTGTCCGTCGCAACGACCTTCGAAGAGATACGACTTCCCGTTGAGGTTCAAGGCGATGCAGGTGCGGAAAGCCGCCTTGCGGTTGGTTTGGCCGCGCATGGCGTTGAGCATCTTGTCGACGTTGTCTTGATAGCTGCAATGCTCGCCCGCATAACGTGCCGAATACACGCCAGGGGCACCACCCAAAGCCTCCACTTCGAGGCCCGTGTCGTCGGCAAAGCAGTCCACGTGGAACTTGTTGGTGACGAAATCTGCCTTGATCTTGGCGTTGCCTTCGATGGTGTCGGCGTCTTCGACAATTTCCTCGTGACAGCCTATTTCTTCAAGGCTCTTGACCTCATAAAGGCCGTCCATGATTTCGCGCATCTCGTGCAGTTTGTTCTTGTTGTTGGTGGCGAATACAATCTGTTTCATAAACTCCAGTCAATAGGTTCTATTCCGTTTTGTATCAAGTAATTGTTCGTTTGCGAGAAGTGATGGCAGCCGAAAAAGCCTCGGCTAGCTGAGAGCGGCGATGGATGCACTGATTTCAGTATCAAGTGTTTCGACGGGTCGATCAAGGCTTGTTTGGCGATGGCATAGTTGCCCCAAAGGATGAAGACGAGGTGCTCCCGTTGCTCCGACAAGGCGCGGATGGCTGCGTCGGTGAACTGTTCCCAGCCGTGGCGCGAGTGCGAGGCGGCCTGTCCGGCACGCACCGTCAGCGAGGCGTTGAGCAGCAGCACCCCTTCCCTCGCCCACTTTTCGAGGTTGCCCGAACGCGCAATAGGCACACCCAGGTCGTCGTGCAGCTCCTTGAAGATGTTTTGCAGGCTGGGCGGGAAGGGCACACCATCGGGCACCGAGAACGAAAGCCCGTGCGCCTGGCCTGGGCCGTGATACGGGTCTTGACCCAAGATGACCACCTTCACCTTGTCGAAAGGCGTGAGATTGAAGGCGTTGAAAATCAGCGGTCCAGGTGGATAGACTGCATATTGGCGTTTCTCGCTCACGAGGAACGACTTGAGGTTGGCGAAATACGGTGCCTCAAACTGCGGTCGCAGCACTTGGTACCAGCTTTCGTTGATGTTTGGCTTTTTAATTTCCATGGATTCGTTTGTTTTACGCAGGGACTCACGTCACCTGCTTACTGATGTGTCGCCCCTACGGGGCTATAAAGATGGATAAAATTTCTGCAAAGATGGCAATTTTTCCGAAAAAAATGCGTTTCTTTGCAAATCAAATTTGATCAAGATGAAGAGAAGAATTGCCATCGCACTGCTAATCGCCTTTGTTTCAGGCATTATCATGACCTCCTGCGGATCCAACAAGACCTGCCCTGCCTACGGCGAATCGTCAAAGTACGTCAAGGAAACGCGCTATTGATTATAGGTGTTGGGTGCACGGCCCTTCGACGGGCTCAGGGACCTGTGATACTTTAAAAACCCAAGGCCATGACTGCCCTCAGATGTTCCTTGTTGCGTATGCTCATGCTCACGTTTTTCGGAGCATATGTTTTTTTATTGCCTGCGCAAAACATTGACATCCAGACAGATGACAGTAAACCCATCGAAGAAAAACTGATCTACACCCGACAAAACACCTACAATGTGGCCATCCATACACGAGGCCTTGGGGCTGGATTTAAGATAGGGCGCATCCGCACCATCAATCGCACGACGAATTGGGAATTCGAGGCCGTTTCGCTGCGTTCGCTCAAAGAAATCAGGACCATAAACCTCTCCACCTACAACTCACGGGCATTCGTCTACGGCAAGCTGAACTATGCCTTCGCGCTGCGTTTTGGCTATGGCGAGGACCGTCGTATTTACGGCAAGCCCTATTGGGGCGGCATCGAGACACGATGGACCTATGAATTTGGGGCTTCGTTAGCGCTGCTCAAACCATACTATTACTTTGTGGCCACCTACGAACCCTCTGGAACGGGCAGCTACATACAGACCATCAAGGAGCAAACTTTCGAGCATGGCATCGACATCTTAGGCAGGTCGGCGTTCACTAAAGGCATCGCCGAAACCAAGTTATCGCCTGGCGTTCACGCCCGAGTGGGACTCAGTTTCGACGTCGCGAAAACGCGAACACGGGCTCAAGCCATCAATGTCGACGTCATTGCAGAGTGCTTCCCGTTGGGCGTCTCCATCGTCGACTCCGAACGCAACAAACGCTTCTTCCTCACCTTCATGCTGTCGTACAACTGGGGATCGAGGTTCAACAATTAATTATTGATATTGAGTTTGTTATGCCTTCAAAAGCAAAACGGACAAAAAAAATCCAAAAAAATTCACCGATTTTTCTTGCGGCATTCAAAAAAAGCGTATTTTTGCAGCCGTAATCGATGCCCAATGGTGTAATTGGCAACACGACTGACTCTGGATCAGTAAAGTCCAGGTTCGAACCCTGGTTGGGCAACAAAAAAAAACCGAGCGTTTTTCGTTCGGCTTTTTTCGTTTTACATTGGTTTCCAGTCACTTCCCCAGATGCATCCTAATCCGCGATGCAAGGATGTCAACCACCACAGGGCTTGAGCCACGTGGTAGGATGATGTCGGCAGTGCGCTTGGTAGGCTCGATGAACTGCTGGTGCATGGGCTTGACGAAGGTCTGATAGTGGCGCAACACGTCCTCCCACGTGCGGCCACGCTCGGCAATGTCGCGACGGATGATGCGCATCAGACGCTCGTCGCCATCGGTATCTACAAACACTTTGATATCCATGCGGTTGCGCAGCTCCTCTTGGGTCAACACCATGATGCCTTCCACGATGATGACCTCGGTGGGATGCACATAAATCACCTCTTTCGAGCGTGCACAGGTCACATAAGTGTAGATGGGCATGGGGATGGTCTCGCCACGTTTCAGCCGGTCGAGATGGTCGATGAGCAGGTCCCACTCGATGGCATCGGGATGGTCGAAGTTGATTTGCTTCTTCTCCTCAGGCGACTTGTCGCCGTTGTCGTAATAGTAAGCATCCTGCGAAATGACTGATACAGAGTTCTCTGGCAACTGCCTTACCAATTCTTTCACGACGGTGGTCTTTCCCGAACCCGAGCCGCCTGCGATTCCTATGACTAACATTTTTTTAGTTTAGAGTTTAGAGTTTAGGGTTTAGAGTTGATGGTTTTTACGGATAACCGTCAACTGATTTCGGGGCAAAGATAGTGTTTTTGTCGATTTGTTGGGTGTTTAACTGTTCAATTGTTGCGAGTTTTTGCCTATTTTTGCACGAAAATTCAAAAAAGCAAAGCAATGAACGCTATCAAAAAGACCTTAGGCGGTTTGATGCTCGCCACCGTGCTGAGCTTTTCCGCCTGCCAACAAGAAGTGAAATGGCCCGCCCTGCCCGTCGAGGAAGTCAAGGACTACTTCGCCGATGCCGCCAAGACCAAGACCATCGACACGGCCTTCTATGAAATCAAGGATGCCAAAGGCGACAAAATCGGCACAGTGCTCTACTCGTCGCCCTATTCCGACGACATCAAGGGCTTCAATGGCCCCACGCCCCTGATGATCGCCTTGGATGCCGAAGGACGCATCCAGCAAGTCGTTTTGCTGGAAAACGAAGAGACTCCCCGTTTCGCGCAGCGCGTTGTCGATGGCGGCCTCTACGAAGCCTGGAACGGCCTCACGCCTTCAGAAGCCATCGGCAAGGAAGTGGATGCCGTGAGCGGTGCCACCTACACCTCGACGGGGGTGAAGCAGAGCCTCGTCGCCCGCCTGAAAGCCTATGAAAGACAACTCAAGAAATAAAGTTATTTTCTTGGTACGGTTTTTGTAATCATCAAAGGCATTAACAACCTACAATTGACTGCCTTATGAAAAAGTTCCTGTTATCCATTTGCCTCCTGATGGCTGTTACGTTGACGGCTGAGGCTCAGATTCGTCCGCCTCGTCAGCGCCATCGTGAACCACCCAGACATATGGTTCAATCCCGTCTAAGATATGCTCCAGATTGCATCTACAGCCCCGTCGGAGAGTTCCGGTTTCACGCGATTGGCGACCTCGGCTTTTGGGACTTCGGAGCCATCTTCAGGCACGAAATCCCTTACCACTTCAGCGTGGGCGCCATGGCCGAATACCAACTCGGGCACTGCACCAGCATAGGGCTTGGCGCGGAATACTACTCAAGCTACGGCGAGCACTGCCGTTTGTTCGACAACATGCAGGAAACCTACATCCACACCATGCCCGTCTATGCCAGTTTGAAATTCGCGTTTCCACATGCGCCGGTCAGCCCCTTCATAGAAGGCCGCATCGGCTATTCGATTCCCGCTGGATATGTCACATGCAACGACCCCAATGGCGAGCATCGCTACATGTCGACGGGCTTGTACACAGGCGGCGGCATAGGCCTTAAAATCTACCGCGTCTACCTCAGCTGCGGTGTCTCCGTCATCGACGTCGTCGACTATGCCTTGGGCTTCAGCGGCGGACGTAAAGACGTGATCAGGGATTTTTACACCCGACTCTCATTCGCGTTCTGAATTGTAGAGACGTGCCGTGGCGCGTCTCTACAGTTTTATTCCCTCTACAGTTTTATTCCTCGTCATCATCGTTGATGGAGACGTTGCTCGCAACGTCCCTACCTTCCAAAACGATGACGATTTCGCCTTTTATCTCCTTCTTGGAGAAATGTTCAATCACCTCAGCCAAAGTGCCTCGGGCGTTTTCCTCATGTATCTTGGTCAGCTCGCGCGAAACACTGACTTTCCTTTCGCTGCCGCAAACCTCGGCCAGTTGCTGCAAGGTCTTCAGCAGACGGAACGGCGACTCATAGAGAATGGTCGTATAGGGGTAAGCGGCCACATCTTTCAGCTTGGTTTGGCGGCCTTTCTTATGCGGCAAAAAACCCTCAAAGATGAACTTCTCGGCCGGCAATCCTGAATTGACCAACGCGGGCACAAAAGCCGTAGGCCCAGGCAGACATTCCACCTCAATGCCCCTTTTGACACACTCGCGCACCAATAAAAACCCCGGGTCGGAGATGGCAGGCGTTCCGGCATCGGTCACCAAGGCCAAGGTCTCGCCCGCCTCGATGCGGTCGGCGATGCGTTCCACAACCTGATGCTCGTTGCGGATGTGGAAGGCCGTCATCGGCTTGCTGATGTCGAGATGGCGCAGCAAGTTGCCCGACGTTCGCGTGTCCTCGGCAAGGATGCCGTCAACCTCCTTGAGGACACGGATGGCCCGAAGGGTGATGTCTTCGAGATTGCCGATGGGTGTGGGCACAAGATAGAGCTTCGCCATAGTCATTCAAACTTTCTGGAAACCAGCTCTTTCAGCTTTAGATAGGCCTCGTTGCTGCTGTTCCACTGCAACTCGATTTTCAACTCGTTCAAGTAAATCATAGCACCGTTCAAGGTCTTGAGGTCGTTGAGGTTTTCGATGGACTTGTTGTATTTTTCCATGCTTCCGCCAAACAACTCGTTGACAAACAAAAACTTGTCGTTGATACCGATGACTGATTTCAGGTCGCGGACAGGGTTTTGCTGCAACTTGGCGGCCAACGAATGGTCCTCACGCATCATTTTTTCGCCCAAGGTCTCGCCTCCCGTCGAAAGTTCAAAGCCTGAGTCGTCGTCCTGGTCGAAAAAGCCGGCCACCGATTCCGAGTTGTGGCGTTCCATCTCCTCTTCGGCAAAGGGCATTTCATTCTCCATTTTCGGCATCTCGAAGGGATTGTCGTGCACCAATTCCTCGCCACTCACGCGGTCGCGCTCGGGAATATCCTCTTCGGGAATGGCCTCCATCACATGCACCACACGGCCTTCGTTCGTCGGTTCAGGCTCCGGCTTCGGTTCAGCCGTTGGGATTTCTTCCTGCACGGGATCCTCGAATCGGAAGAAAAAGCCATACTCGTCGCCCAAGGGTTTGTCGTCGTCGGCAGTCTCTGTAGCAGCCTCAGTAGCAAGTGCTTGGGCTGGCACTTCTGTTGCGGCTGGCGTCGCAATCACAGGCTCTTCCACAGCTACAACGGGTTCGGGTTCAGGCTCTGGTTCGGGTTCAGGTTCTAGTTCGGGCTCAAGTTCGGGTTCAAGCTCTGGTTCGAGTTCGGGTTCAAGCTCCACTTCCTCAACAGGCTCATCAAAAGGCTCAGGTTCAGCTACTGGTTGAGGCTCTTCGATAGGTTCAGGCTTATCCGTTGGCTGTTCGGTAGGCTCGTCGTGCGTCGTGCCGTCGAAGAGGCCCATGAAGGCTTCGGGGTCGAAGTCGAAATCGTCGTCCTGCATCTCATCGCCCACATTGATGGCACAAAGCATGTCGTAGAGGGTGTGCGTGCGGTTCATCAGCACGTCCAAATCGAGCAGTTCAAGCGGTTTTTCGTTCCTTATCAGGTAGTTTACTTGTTGATATAACAGACTGATTTCGTGCTTGATGGAAAGCAATCTTTCTTTTTGGCTCTCAAATTTTTCGTTCATATAGGAATTATCTTTATTTTTGCTCTCTAAGAAATCGCTAAAGTACTAATTTTATCTTTCCACTGACATGTTCCTCGAAAAAGATTCTCACAATAAATCGCAAGGCTGGATTGAAGTGATTTGCGGCTCGATGTTTTCGGGCAAGACGGAAGAACTGATCCGCAGGTTGAAACGCGCAAAAATCGCCAAGCTGAAGGTCGAAATCTTCAAGCCTGGTGTCGACACTCGCTATAGTGAGGAAGACGTGGTTTCGCACAATGCCACGGCCTTGCATTCCATCCCTGTGGAGAGTGCCAGCGAGATCCTTTTCTACGCCAACGATGTTGACGTCATTGGCATTGACGAAGCGCAATTCCTTGATGATGAGCTTCCTAACGTATGCGAGCAGTTGGCCAACCAAGGCGTTCGCGTCATCATTGCCGGCCTCGACATGGACTTCATGGGCAAACCTTTCGGCCCGATGCCCAAGCTGATGGCCATTGCCGAGGATGTCACCAAGGTTCATGCCATTTGCGTGCGATGCGGCAGTCAGGCACAATTCTCGCACCGCACCATCGCCGGCGACAAATTGGTGGTTTTGGGCGAAACGGAAAGCTATGAGCCTTTGTGCAGGGCTTGTTATCTGAAGGCGAAGGAGGAAAAGTCACTTGCCACGGCCTTGGATGACAATCAAGACGGTGTAAATCAAAATCTTAATGTCTAAGCCAAGGCTTACGTTCTCGATGTAGAGCACGTCATATTTCAGGCGTTCGATCATCTCGTCGACGTTTTCGGCGTAGCCGTATTTTACCTCGCCCCAACTGGTGATGCCAGGCTTCACTTTCAGAAGGAGGCGGTAGTAAGGCGCCTTTTCCATGATCTTGTCGATGAAATACTGACGCTCAGGACGATAGCCCACCAGCGACATGTCGCCTTTCAGCACGGTCCAGAACTGTGGGATCTCGTCGAGGCGCACCTTGCGCATGAACTTGCCGAACTTGGTGATGCGTGGGTCGTCGTCGCTCGAAAGCTGAGGCGTTCCGCTCGACTCGGCATCGACCCTCATGCTGCGGAACTTGGCCATCTTGAAGGGCTTGCCACCTTTGCCGATGCGCTCCTGCACATAAAAGACGGGACCCTTGGAGGTACTTTTCACGATGATGGCGCAAACCAAGAACACGGGCGAGAGTACGATGAGCGCCAAGGCCGAAGCCACGATGTCGAAAGCCCGCTTGACCACCCTTTGCCAGATGGGCATCAGTTCGGGCGTGACCTGCACCAAGGGGGCCTGCCAGATGGCCGACTGCTTGACACTGCCAAACACCAGGTCTTGCATGGCAGGGATGATCTTCACGTTGGCATCGGTCGTGTCGACCACAGCGAGCAACACCTTCATCGTCTCCACTTCGGAACGCTCGATGGCAATGATGACCTCTTCTACATTGTTTTCCTTGATGATGCGCTCAATGTCGTCATAGGAGCCTATATGCGGCAAAAACTCGCCCAACTTATACTCTTTCTTGTCGTACACATTGAGGAAACCTATCATGCGACGGCCCGACGGCTTCACCTCCTCCTCGATTTCCTTATAGATGGCGCAAGCATTGTCGTTGCTGCCCACAATCAGCGTGTTGAACCCGATCTTTTTGCTACGGATGCGCGAAATCACCGAAGTCGTGATGATGACCCTTGGGATGTAGGTAATCAGGAACTGTAGGGTGAACAACGCGATAAACGACTGGTAATAAGATTTATAGGAAGCCACTTCATCGTCGAGAATGACGACAAAAAACAAAACGATGACCCCCAAAAGCGTGACAAAAAACGTCTGTCCCAGCTCTTTCAGCCTCGACTTTTGGTACACCTTCTCGTAGGCACCCGTAACGGCATGGAGGATCAGCCAACAGATGGGAATGACGATGACGCCAATCCAAAAACTGGGCGTAACGAACGAATGGGTGATGCGGTCCCAATAGTTGATGTAAAGGTCTTCGTGCGCCTTGCGGAAGAAATAGAACAGCGTCCACGCCAGAATGGAAGCAATCCAATCGACGACGAAATAAAGCGTTGCCAGTCTTTTCTGATTCATAACGAACGATAAAGCAGTTTCAGGTTGTCGAAATAATAGTATCGCGGCTCGTTGATCGGTGCATATGGCGGATCATATAAGGTTGTCAAATCGGAAGTGAAGTAGATCTTGAAGTAGGATGCCCTGCTGTTGTTGTTCATTTGCGGCCCGATGTTGACGTACATCTTGTTCCACCGTTGGGGCTTTTCGTGGGTTTTGTCAGTGGGTGTCACTTTCACCAACGGCATCGTTACCAACTGGTAATCAAGATAATATTGCACGCCAACAAAGAAAGTGTCGTTGCAGTTGTAGTCCATTTCGAGCAAGCAATAAACGCCGGAATTGAAACTCTTGTAGAAATCGAATTCATCGACCGTGGCAATCATGAAGTCCAACGAATCGGGGGGCAGCTCCACCTTGCCCGACCAGAACGAGTTGGCCGAATGCCATGCATCAGCGCCTGTGCAACGCACGAGCATAGTGTCGCTCGATTCGTCGGGCAACAAGGTGTTGGTGGTCTCAAAATCCTCCATCCAAGCCACGTTGGTGCCGTCGCCAATGGGATAGTAGGTCGCCACGGGACTGAGGTTGACGATGCTGTCCTCAACGAGGTTGACGCTTTGGTAGACGCAAGGCTTGTAGAAAGGATACATGTCGCGAGCGCTCGACCTGCCGTCCACCTTGATGCCCGAATAGATGGCCACCTTGTGCGAGCCATGCTTCAACACGGGAAATGTGGCAGGCAGCTCGTAGGCACCGATGAGGTTGTCGTCGACATACACCCATGCGTCGGTGATTTTTTGCGTGTTGGCGCCATAAACGAAATAGTCCGTCAGCGAGTCGACCTGAATGGATTCGATGTGGATATAGGCCGGAACGGTTTGCGAGCCTTCAAATTTCTTGCAAGAGCTGACGGCCAACGACAAAAGGGCAAGCCCAAGCATGAAACACAGCGTAGATTTTCGAGTCATAACGATGCTATTATAAAGAGGTAACGGAAGAGATGGGCGATTATTGTAGGCCGCCCCGTTTATTTCTTCACCTTGGCGGTGGAGGCTTCAACGGCATCGATGATGCGGTAGGCCAATTTGAGCACGTTGATGCCGTCGTCGATGGTGACGGCAGGCGCGGTGTTGTGCACGATGGCGCTATAGAAGCTCTCCAACTCGGTCTTGATGGCATTGATGGGATGGATCTCGGGTCGCTCGAAGGTGATTTGCTTCTCGGAGCCGTCGCCAAGGGTGATGGTGGCCGAGAGCGGGTTGGCCTCGTCGACGTTGTCGTGGATGCGCGTGATTTCGGTCACCTTGTCCAAAAAGTCGACGGTGATGTAGGCATCGGGCTGGAAGATGCGGGTCTTGCGCATGTTCTTCAGCGAGAGGCGCGAAGCCGTCAGGTTGGCCACGGTGCCGTTCTCGAACTCGATGCGGGCATTGGTGATGTCGGGCGTGGGGCTGACGATGCTGACGCCGTTAGCGCTGACATGGCTAACCTCCGACTTGACGATGGTGAGCAAGATGTCGAGGTCGTGCACCATCAGGTCGAGCACCACGGGCACGTCGGTGCCACGCGGGTTGAACAAGGCCAAGCGATGCGCCTCCACGAAAAGCGGGCTTTTGATGAAAGGCTCAGCCGCGATGAAAGCCGGATTGAAGCGCTCCACGTGGCCAACCTGTACCTTCACGCCGGCCTCGTCGGCCAATTTCTTCAAGGCGTTGGCCTCATCGGGCGTGGCCACGATGGGCTTCTCGATAAAGACGTGCTTGCGTTTCTGTAATGCCTTTGATGCACATTCGAAATGGCGTATGGTGGGCGTGACGATGTCGACGACATCCACCGCGTCAATCAGCGCGTCGATGGATTCGAAACTCTTCACTTCCATTTCCGCCTCCACTTGTCGGGCCGTCGCCATATCGGGGTCGAAAAAGCCCACCAAGTCGTATTGCTCAATCTGTTTGATGCAGTTGAGATGGATTTTCCCAAGATGGCCTGCACCTAAGACTCCAATTTTCAGCATATTCAAAAATTTCGGCAAAAATAGTGTTTTTATTGTTCCAATGCGTCGGTTTTTAGCGTAATTTCGCGCCATGATTTCAGAAGACAACTACCGTCACAAAGGCCTGCGCAAGCAAATGGTCGACGCGTTGCGGGCGAAAGGCATCACCGACGAGGCAGTGTTGGCCGCCATCAACGAAGTGCCGCGCCATGTGTTTCTCGATTCCTCTTTTGTCGAATTAGCCTATCAAGACCAGGCCTTCCCTATCGGCTCGGGGCAGACCATCTCGCAGCCCTCCACTGTGGCTTTTCAAACGCAACTATTGGGTATAGAAAAAGGGATGAAGGTGCTTGAAATCGGGACGGGTTCGGGCTATCAAGCCTGCGTGTTGGCCGCCATGGGTGCCAAGGTGTTCAGCATCGAGCGGCAACGCAACCTCTTTTTCAAGACCAAGGAAATCCTTGAACAGCTGCCTTTTAGGGTAAAAGTCTTCCTCGGCGACGGTTACGAAGGCTTGCCTACCTACCAGCCTTTCGACCGCGTCATCATTACGGCGGGTGCACCGAGCATCCCTGCCAAGCTCGTTGAGCAAATGAAACCTGGCGGAATCATGGTCATCCCGATGGACAATGCCGAAGGCGACGGGCAAACCATGCTGAGAGTCACCAAGATGGAGGATGGTTCACTGAAAAAAGAATCTTTCGGCGACTTCAAGTTCGTGCCGATGCTGAAGGAGATTGGGAATGATTGAAATACATTCGCAATGATAAAAGTTAGTTCTTGTGGACAGCTCGTACTGATAGACCGAAACAGCGGTAGAAAATGCTCACACGATTTTCTCTCCGATCGTAGTAGAATATCCATGCCTTGCCTGGACCATCCGTATCAAGTGAACTCGACCAGTAGAAGCCAGAGAAGCCAGCACCGTTGAGAATGTCTTGGTCTTGGTAGGCAGTGGCGGGCAGGAAAAGACTATTGCCGTTGCTCGCAGTGAAGAGTCTACCATACACGCCGTTTTGGGTCATCCAAGTACTAGTGGTGTTGTCTATCAATTCTTGCCATTGGTATTTAGTAGGGGTACACCAACCATTGCCCCAGTTGGCCGTGGCAGCATCGTCCTCGGGCAAAAGAGTAGTCAGGTTATCGGTGAAACCGTTGTGACCATAGCTGGAATCGAAGCAGTATTTGGTCAACTGACTGTAGCCACCATTACTGTATTTGTATGTGTTCCAGGCATAATAGTCTTTCGGGATAGTATCGCCCCAAGCAAAATAGTCGCCATACTCTTCTGGGCTGTTTGCGCCCACGTTGCAGGTGGCCCACATGAGGCCGCTCGGTAGGTCAAGATCAACGTAAGGATGTCCGTTAAATATGCCATCACCTTGAGCAATGTCTTTTTTGCATCCAGCGGCACAAACCACCGCCACTGATAACATTATGGTCGCCATTACTTTCATTGTTATCTTCATGTTGATAAGTTTAGAATTAAGTTTTTTGTTCATTTCTTGAAAACACTCCCCAAAATAGAGCGGACTATTGATTTTCCGAGGCTGCGACCGATGGTCGTGGCCGTGGTGTTGATGGTCTTTTCCAGTGCTTTGCCTGCCGTCGATTTCTTCTTTCTGGTGGTCGTGCTTCTGGAGCTAGTGCATCTCGCGCGTTCCCGCTCCTTGGCTTCCTTGGCCTTGCGTTTCTCTTCCTCTTCGGCTTCGCGTTGGAGTCGCTTCTCCTCTTGTTTTTGTTGTTCCACAAGCATCTCGTAAGCACTTTCGCGGTCGAAGCTCTTGTCGTAGACGCCGTAGAGTCGCGAGTTGCGGATCAGCTTGCTACGCTGCTCGTCGGTGATGGCCCCGATTTGGCTGAGCGGGAAGAGAATCTTGGCGCGTTCAACGATGCAAGGTGCACCTTTTTCGTCGAGCAGTGAGACCAAAGCCTCGCCCGTACCCAATTCAAGGATGGCGGTTTCGGTGTTGAAATTCGGGTTGGCACGGAAAGTTTGTGCTGCTGCTTTCACCGCCTTTTGTTCCTTGGGCGTGTAAGCCCTCAGTCCATGTAAGATGCGGTTGCCAAGCTGACCAGCGATGGCCTCGGGGATGTCGTCGGGACTTTGGGTGACGAAATAAACGCCCACACCCTTCGAGCGCACCAGTCGGATGACTTGCTCGATCTTGTCGACCAAGGCTTTAGAGGTGTCCTTGAAGAGCATGTGAGCCTCGTCGAAGAAGAAGATAAGTTTGGGCATGGGTAGGTCGCCGACTTCGGGCAACTGGGTGTAAAGCTCGCTCAGCAGCCACAGCAGGAAAGTGGAATAAAGCTTCGGATTCAGCATCAACTTGTCGGCAGCCAGCACGTTCATCACGCCCTTTCCGTTTTCGGTTTGGAGGAAATCGAACACGTTGAAGTCAGGCTCGCCGAAGAAGATCTCGCCGCCCTCGGCCTCCAAAGCCAGCAAGGCACGTTGGATGGCACCGACGCTCACCGACGAAACGGTTCCGTATGTGGTGGTGAACTCCTTGGCGTTTTTGGCCACATAGTCGAGCATCATGCGCAAGTCCTTCATGTCGATGAGGAGCAGACCTCGGTCGTCGGCAATCTTGAAGACGATGTTGAGGATGCCCGTTTGGGTCTCATTGAGTCCAAGCAAACGCGCCAGCAGTTGCGGACCCATATCCGAAATTGTAGCTCTCAAAGGATGTCCTTGTTCGCCATACACGTCGAAAAAGCGTGTCGGGCAGCCGTGGAACTGCGGGTTTTCGATGCCGAACTCAGGGCAACGTTTCTCGATGAAGCTGCTCATCTGTCCAGGCTGGCTTATGCCCGAGAGGTCGCCTTTCATGTCGGCCATGAAGCAAGGCACACCCGCCTCGCTGAAGGTCTCGGCAAGCACCTGCAGGGTGACGGTCTTACCCGTGCCCGTGGCACCCGCAATCATGCCGTGGCGGTTGGCCATCTTGCCAATCATATTGATGTTTCCGTTGTCGCAATGCGCGATGTAGAGTTTTTTGTCGTCGGTATACATGTTAGTTTGATTTGAAATTCAATGATTTAAAGATTTAAGATTTAAAATTCAAAGATTTAAGATTCTTCTCTCAGCATTCCTCATTCAGCATTAATCTTGAAACGGATATATTTGATGGTCAACCCTTGGTCGAGCCACATCTGTTCGTAGAAGGTGCGGATGGTCTTCACTTCGAGGTTGTCGTCGTTCGCATAAAGGTCGTCGGTGGCATAAAGCAGCGGAAGACCTTGTTTTTCAACCACATCATGGAGGGTAAACTCATACATGACCGGACTGTCGGTCTTGAGGTTAAGAATGCCATCGGGGCGAACTATCTTGCGATAACGGTCGAGGAACTCGGGCGAGGTGAGGCGATGCCGTGCATTGCGTGCGCCTTCGCCAAGATGCGGGTCGGGAAAGGTGACCCAAATCTCGGCCACTTCGTCCTTGGCGAAGAAATGTTCAATTTGGTCGATGCGCGCACGGAGGAAAGCCACGTTCTTCAGCGCTTCCTCGTTCGATTGTTTCAGTCCGCGCCAAATGCGGGCGCCCTTGATGTCGACACCTATATAATTAATGTCGCGATGCGCACGGGCCAGGCCGACGGTGTATTCTCCCTTGCCGCAGCCCAACTCAAGCACGATGGGGTTGTCGTTATGGAAAAAGTCCTCGTGCCATCGGCCTTGCAGCGGAAAGCCTTCGGCCATGATGCGTTCATAGCTGTATTCGAACAAGTTAGGAAAAGTCTTGTTCTCAGCGAATCGTTCTAGTTTGTTTTTCTTTGACATTGTCGTTCCGTTTCATTTCTTAATCCACGCCTTATATTCCGTGTTGGCCCTGATTTCGCGAAGCGCTGCGGTGGCTTCCTCGTCGGTGGCGTAGCGTCCGAACGAGACGAACCACTTGCTGCCGCGCAACTCGTAGAATGCACCGCCAAATCCTTCGGCCTTCAAGGTGTTGGCCAATCGGGCAGCGTTTTCCTCCTGTCCGAAACACCCCGCAATGATGCGGATGTTGGCTTCGGGCTGTTCAACGATTGGTTGCTCACCCACAGGCTTTTCTACGGGTTCTTTTTCCTGCTCATGCACCTCCTGCACTTGCTCCTGTGTTTGCTCTTGGGCTTTTTGCCACTTCGCCTCAGCCTCCTCCACCATCCGTTCCCAGTCGACAGTATATTGCGGCAACGTATAATTCTGCGGTTCCACTACAATCTGTCGAGGCTGCCGTCCGAACCATTTCCCAAGGTCGATGACCTTGAAATAGTGCAATCCATAAACGAGAGCCGCCACAAGGCCCAACGACAGCAAAACCCACAGCCATCCCAGGCGGCGCGGCTCATCGTCGTCATCGCCATCTTTCCTGTGCACTTCCTTCTCGTCGACTGTGACAGGCGTGTTCTTGTCCTTTTGTTGCTTCTCGATCTCCACCTTGATTTCGTCTTTCGTCTTCGAGCGCAGCACGGCCTCGGGCGTGAAGTCGCACAAGCCAAAGGAATCGGCGTTGTAGTTGACCTCTTTGTCTTGATCAAAAACAAGGTCGTTGGCCCAGTCGTAATACAACACGCCAATGTTTTTCAAGGGCAGTTTCTTGCCCCCTTTCAGGCTGTTGAAGCAGTCGGAAACGAACATCGCCAAGAGCTTTCGGGCTTCGTCCTTGGGAATGTCGTTTTGCTCAGCCATATAGTTGACCACCAGCTCGTTGTCCTCCCTCAGGTTAGGGTCGAACTCGATGCTGCTCCCTGGCATGGCGAAATGGTTGGCCACGGGGTTCACCTTGGCCGACGTCGGTTTCTTGACGAAGGCGCCAAGGCCGGGCACCACCACGGTATCCCTGACAAACAAAAGGTCTGATATGGCTTCGGCAATGGAGATCATCTTTCCTTAAGTGCTTATTTCATTGTAAGACGTTCGACCTTATCCAAATCCGAAGGCGTGTCGATGGAGACATTCATCAAGTTGGTGACTGCCATGCGGATAGGGAGGCCATTCTCGAGCCAGCGAAGTTGTTCGAGCGACTCTGCCATTTCGAGTTTCGAAGGCGGCAAAGCGGCAATCCGTCTCAAGACTTCCGCCTTGTAGGCATAAATGCCGACGTGTTGATAAAAAACGCCATTTTCGAGCCATTGTTCCCGAGCCACATTGCGCATAAAAGGAATGGGGTTACGACTGAAATACAAGGCTTTGCCTTCGTTGTCCATCACCACTTTCACCGTATTGGTGCTGAACAGGGCATCCTCGTCGTCGATGCGCCTTACCAAAGAGGCTATTTGAGTCTCTTCTTCCGAGATCAAGTCGACGAGGGCGTTGATTTGCCTCGGGTCGATGAAAGGTTCGTCGCCTTGAATGTTGACAACGGCATCATATTGTGTTTCAAGCGTATCCAAAGCCTCACGGCAGCGGTCGGTGCCCGAGCGGTGGTTGGGGTCGGTGAGCACATATTGCCCGCCAAAGCCCAACACTTCGTCGGCAATGCGCATGTCGTCGGTGGCCACCACCACGGCATCGAGTTTCGATTTCCAGGCCTGTTCAACCACGCGTCGAATCATCGTTTTGCCCTTGATCATGGCCAAAGGCTTGCCTGGGAAGCGCGTAGATGCGTAACGTGCGGGTATGATTCCTAATACTTTCATAATCAAAACAATCCATTAAGTGAAGCTTCAATTCTGTCGACCACGGTGCTCAAGTCCTCGGGGTTTTCGAGTTCGAGGTTGTCGGTGTCGATGATGAGGAGTTTGCCGTCCTTGTATCCCTCAATCCACTTCTCGTAGCGTTCGTTGAGGTTGGTCAGATAGCTGATGCTGATCGACTGTTCGAACTCGCGGTTGCGCTTAGCGATGTGGCGAATCAGCGTAGGCACCGAGGCACGGAGATAAATCAGCAGGTCGGGCGGTTGCAAGAACTTGGTCATCAGCTCGAAGAGCGACTGGTAGTTCTCGAAGTCGCGGGTTTCCATCAAGCCCATCGAATAAAGGTTGGCCGCGAAGATGTGCGCATCTTCGTAGATGGTGCGGTCTTGGATGACGTCTTCGCCGCTCTTGCGGATGTCCATCACCTGACGGAAACGGCTGTTGAGGAAGAAAATCTGGATGTTGAACGACCAGCGTTGCATGTCCTCATAGAAGCTGTCGAGGTAAGGGTTGTGTTCAACTTCCTCATAATGAGGCTTCCAGTTGAAGTGCTTGGCCAACAGTCCCGTGAGGGTCGTTTTGCCTGAGCCGATGTTGCCTGCTACTGCGATGTGCATAATACTCTTTTTTTAGGATGATAAGAAGTTGCTAAAATAAGGAAAAGTCGGCAAAAGAAGGCCAATTTTTTGAGGAAAAATAACAATTCGCTGGAAATCAATCATTTTGGAGCCTTCTTCAGGAGATAGATGCCCAAGATGCAGAAAATGAAATTCGGAATCCAGGCGGCGAGGAAGGGCGAGAGGCTGCCCGAGATGGCGAACGACTTGGAAACCTGCATGAAAAGGATATAGGCGAAGGCGATGGTGATGCCGATGCCGAGGTGCATACCGATGCCGCCTCTCACCTTGCGGCTCGAAAGGGCTGCGCCGATGAGCGTCAGGATGAGGACGGCAGCCGGTGCCGACATACGGGTGTGCATTTCCACCTGATAGGCTTTCACGCCCTCCGAGCCTTTCTCCTTCATTTTGTCGATATGTTCCTGTAACTCAAAGAAATTCATTTCCTCGAAGTCCTCCTTCATCTTGTAAAGGTCGGTTGGATAGAGGTTGAAAACCGTGTCGAGGTTGCGGCCTTTCAGCAGCGATTCCTCCGTCCCGTCAATGTAACGGATGGCATACGGGTCGATCAGCCAGCTGTTTGGGCCTAAGGTGTCGTGATAAATAATGTCCGACATCACCTTGAATTTCAGTTCATTGCCATCATATTTCTCCCACGAGAACTTGTAGCCGTTCTCCTTCGCGATGTTGTAGCTCTCCACATACACAAACTCATCCTTGCCAATCTGGACATGCACATTGCGGCCCGCGCTTTGGCTCAGCTTCTCCATATACTCGTCCTTGAACTGCCGTCGAATCTCGTTAGTCTTGGGTATCAAGAAGTTGCCGAAATAAAGCGACATCACTGCAATGGTTATGGCTGCCATCATGTAGGGCACGAGGAAACGCCAAAAGCTGATGCCGCTGCTCAGTATGGCCACGATTTCGGTGCGTGCCGCCATCTTGGAGGTGAAAAACACCACCGCGATGAAGGCGAACAGGTGGATGAAGAGGTTGATATAATAAGGTATGGACATGATGTAATAGTCGACCACCACCCTTTGCCACGGTGCGTTGTGCTTCAGGAAACTGTCGATGTTTTCGGACACGTCGAAAATGATGACGACCAAAATCAGCATCGAGATGGCGAAGAAGAACGTCCCGATGTATTTCTTGAAGATATATGCGTCTATTTTTCTCATTTACAACCTTCTCGTCACTTTTTGGAGCATCACGTCGCGCCATTCGGCGAAGTCGCCGCCGATGATGTGCTTGCGGGCCTCGCGCACCAGCCAAAGGTAGAACCCGATGTTGTGGAGGCTGGCAATCATGGGGCCGAGAATCTCGCCAGCGACGAAAAGATGACGCAGATAAGCCCTCGTATATTGTGTGTCGACGAAAGTTTCGCCGTTGGGGTCGACGGGCGAGAAGTCCATCTTCCACTTCTCGTTCTTCAGGTTGATGATGCCTTCGGAGGTGAAAATCATGCCGTTGCGCCCGTTGCGGGTGGGCATCACGCAGTCGAACATGTCAACGCCACGCGAGATGCCTTCCAAGATGTTGGCCGGAGTGCCCACGCCCATCAGGTAACGCGGCTTGTCCTTGGGCAGGATGGCGTTCACCAACTCGATCATCTCATACATCGTCTCGGTAGGCTCGCCCACGGCCAGACCGCCGATGGCGTTGCCGACGGCATTTTTGGAGGCGATGTATTCCGCCGACTGTTCGCGGAGGTCGCGGTAGACGCAGCCCTGCACGATGGGAAACAGCGCCTGCTCGTAGCCATATTTCGGCTCGGTGGCCTCGAAACGGTCAATGCAGCGGTCGAGCCAGCGGTGGGTGCGTTCCATCGAGGGCTTGGCATATTGGTAGTCGGCGGTGCCAGGCGTACATTCGTCGAAGGCCATGATGATGTCGGCCCCGATGCTGCGCTGGATGTCCATCACGTTTTCGGGCGTGAACAGGTGGCGCGACCCGTCGATGTGCGACTGGAAAGTGACACCTTCTTCCTTCATCTTGCGGATGCCCGTGAGCGAAAACACTTGAAAACCACCGCTATCGGTCAAAATCGGGCGATCCCAACCATTGAACTTGTGAAGTCCACCAGCGGCCTCCAAGACTTCCAATCCTGGACGCAGATATAGGTGATAGGTGTTGCCCAAGATGATTTGGGCCTTCACCTCGTCGCGCACGTCGCGAATATGGCATGCCTTCACCGTGCCCGCAGTGCCCACTGGCATGAAAATCGGGGTCTCTATTGGGCCGTGCCCTGTGTGCAACACACCCGCTCGCGCATTGCTTTTCGCGTCGTTGGAAACTATGTCAAAATTCATCGCTCTAATTTTGCGCAAAAATACGACTTTTTTCATATCTTTGCAAAGTTAAAATCAGCCAAAGCAATGTCCATCACATTCAACTATAACAGCCTAAGTTTCATTATTTTGATTGTATTCGCCGCTTGTCTCGTCATCCAATTGGTCTACCATTGGGCAGTGTTCTCGAAGGTGGCTTTCTACAAGCGCCATGCCCGTCCTAAACTCGATGAGGAGCTTGAACCCGTCTCCATCGTGCTCTGCGCCCGCGATGCCTACCAATACCTCGTCGACCTCATTCCCGCCTTGCTCAAGCAGGACTATCCTGATTTTGAGATTGTCGTGGTCAACGACTGCTCCGACGACGAGACCGAGGAATACCTCAAAGACTTGGAACGACAAGAATCACGTGTGAAACCCGTACAACTGAAACAGCATCTTAACTTCTTCAACGGCAAGAAGTTCCCGCTCTCGATGGGTATCAAGTCGGCACAAAACGACCTCATCGTGCTGACCGACTGCAACTGCATGCCCGTCAACGACCAATGGTTGCGCAGCGTGGTGAACCGCTACAACAACCGCACCGAAATCGTCATCGGCTACAGTCCCTATGTGCAGAAGAAAAGCTCACTCAACCGCATCATGCGCTTCGATGCGCTTCAAAACGGGCTGCTCTACCTCTCAGCCGCCCTCAACCGCCATGCCTATATGGGTATCGGCAAGAACCTTTCCTACCGCAAGGAGCTGTTTTACAGGAATCAAGGCTTTATCTCGCATTATAAGACCTCGGTTGGTGACGACGACTTGTTTGTCAGCCAAGTGGCCACCAAAAAGAACACCGAAGTGTTGATTGATGCCGAAAACGGCATTCTCACCACGCCCCCAAGCACGTTCCACCTCTGGATGCGTCAGAAGAGCAGCCGCTACAGCACCGTCTCGAAATACAGTGCCCGCGCACGCATCAGCCTCAGCTTGTTCTACGGTTCGCAGCTGCTGTTTTGGGCTTCGTTCATCGCATTGCTTGCCATGTGCGCCACCCCTGCCTTCGTCATCACCAACGGCGCGGCGTTCTACATCCCGATTTTGGCGTTTTTCTTCCTCTTGCGCTTTGGCACACAGCTCTTCATCTACCACAAAGCCTCGAAGCGTTTGGGCGAGAAGGGCCTTCTTCCCGGCTTGATTGCCTACGACTTCCTGTTTGCCTTCCTCTCGCCGTGGCTGCGCTTGATGGGCAGGATGAATGTGGGGGTAGAATGATTTTTTGAAAGAATAATCGCCTACTTTTCAACAAAAAACACTATTTTCGCGGCGCAAATGTGCCTCACTGCGTATGCAATGACGGTTTTGCACCGATGCAAACAGAGTATTCATTTTTAAAGAAAGGGCAAGGCCTATGATTAACAGCCTGAAAATCGGGAACTTGACTTGGCGTCATCTCAACAACCCAACGGAAGAAGACTTTGAATTCCTTAAAGACCGGTTCCATTTCCACCCCTTAGACATCGAAGACTGCAAATCCGTCAACCAACGCCCAAAAATCGACATCTACGACGACTATTATTTCCTCATCCTGCATTTTCCCAACTTCGACCGCCAGAACAAGTTCGTGAAAATCAAGGAAGTGAAGATTTTCTGGGGCAAGGACTACATCATCTCCATTGAGAAGAACCCCTGGGGCGTGTCGCAACTCTTCGAGGAATACGAGGAACGCATCCAAAACGGCGAGGAGATGAACTTCCGAAACTCCGACATCCTGCTCTACCGCATCCTCGAAAAGCTGATGACCGAGTCGGTGTATCTGCTGCGCAAGGTCGGATTGGACGTCGAATTGATCAACCGCGAACTTCTGCAAGAAAAGCAAGTGAAGATCATCGAGCGCATCAGCGTGACGCGCAAAAACCTCATCCTCATCAACACCATCTTCAAGCCGCAGCTGAGGCTCTTCCACCTCTTCGAGACCGGCAAGGTGACGGGCTTCACCGACGATGTGGAATACATGGAAGACTACTGGGGCAACATCCTCGACTACCTGCAAAAGGTGTGGGACATGACCGAGGACTACGAGGAACTGATTGAGGGCCTTTCGATGACCTTCGACTCGATGCAGACCAACAAGACCAACGAAACGATGAAAGTGCTGACCCTGGTGTCGACCATCATCCTGCCTCTGACCTTCATCACCGGCCTTTACGGGATGAATGTCGGTCTACCGTTCCAAGACAAGGCATGGGCTTTTTGGGGCATCATGGGATTCATGGCAGTGGTGGCAACGCTGTTCTATATCTATTTCAGGCACAAAAAAATGATGTAATCAGTTGTCAGTTTGGAGTTAGCAGTTGTTCAGTTAGCAGTTCAACAAAACTGAACAACTGAACAACTGAACAATTGATAACTATCCAACTATTTCACAAGCAGCTTCTCGTATTTCACCACATTGCCATTGTTCATCAATTTCACGATGTAGCAACCTTGGGCAAGGTCGGAAGGCAACATTATGGCGAAGCCACCGACTTGGTTTCCAGTGGCTTTCAGCAGTGTGCGGCCATTCAAATCACAAATGACGACGGCATCGAAAATGTCACTATTGCCGCTCACATGCAACGTTTGTTCGCGCTCGACAGGATTGGGGAAAAGACAAACAGCTTCCACGGTTTCCTCAACGGAAGTCCAATTCGGGTCCCAAATCATGCGGGCGTATTCCGGATGATCGACGAAAGGATTGCGGTTGTGCTGGTAGTCGTTGTAGATGGCGTTGTTGCGGTCGATTTCCTTCTGGCTCACAGGGTCTTGTTCGTTCCAGCGCAGCAGCATCTGTATGGCCCACGGCTTGATTTCCGACTTCGTCGTCATGTCGCTCGTGCTCCAGCTGCCGTCTTCGGTATAGTAGCGCACGCTCATGTACATGATGGCGCGGGCGAAGTCGCCTTTGTATTCGTCGATGGGTTCAAACACGGTGCCATTGAATCCCGAAGTCTTGCAAGTGCCTAATTTCGAGCCGTTTCGCGAAGTCCACGAAGCCGAACGTACCTCGCCGAAGGCGTAGTTGCTGCGCCTACCGTTCACATAGCCGTCGGTGGGGAAGATGTGATGCAAGTCGGTGCGCGGCGTGGATTGCTCGTTGAACCAGCTCTGCGGCCATGAGTGCTCGCGGTTGTAGCAGTCGCCTTCGCTATCGTAGTTGCCGCAATTGTCTTGACCGAGATAATAGGTATAGGGCGGCGTGCCACCCGGTCGGTCGGAATACATGTCCCACACGATGCCGTTGCCTTTGTTGTCGGTGCTCCAAAAGGCATTCAGGATGTTGGAATACGAAATGGAGGCATGGCCTTTGATGATGTTGTGCAAGGCCGATTTCAGTTGGTTACCCGTCAAGCCGTTGGCGGAATTGTAGTAATTGGATGGAGCCTGCGCCGAAACCGCCAGTGCAAACGACAAACCGACAAAAAGAGCGACTATCTTTTTCATTTCCAAAATTTTAAATCTTGAATTTTAATCTTTAAATCACATCCGTAAACAAATACAAAATCGCGATGACCACCATGAACACCGCTGCAGAGAACTCGACGAAGCTCACCTTCTTGATGATTTTTGGCTCAAATGGAATCCGGATCGCGAAGAACGACCAAAGGAAACCCGCCACAATAACTGCCAACATGTACCAATTCTTGCCAAACGGCATGAAATAAGGCCCCATCAGCGACATCAGCAACGTGTTGAAACACGATATAAAGACAAGCAACGCCAATTCCGTGTCATTGCTAACCGTATAAAGCATCTTTCCCTTCAGGATCCTCATCGACTCGACGAACATCTTGACGGCTATGACGAGCATCATGGCAAAGACCATATACTTGGCGATATAGGTTATCAAGTGCGCAAAAAGACCTCCCAAAAAGGAGCCAAACATGACAAAAACTCCCTGAAAAACCCCGAAAAAGAGCGGAATGAACCATTTCTGCGAGGGCTTGTCATCAGCCTTAAGCAAGCCCAACGAATGTGTTCCTGCCGGCACAGTGAGGCAGACGATGAAAAGGATGCTGATGATGATTGCTGAAGTGGTCATTTATCAAAACAAATCAGAGTGTGTACCTGTACGAACCAATGATAACAAGTTAACTTTATCTTCCTTGGAGTATACCAACAACCAATCGGGTTGAATATGACATTCCCTACAACCTTTATATTGGCCTTTGAGCGGATGATCCAAATTGCTTTCTGGAAGAGCCACGTCCATTGCAAGCATCTTGATTACTTCGTTCAGTTTTTCTTCAGGCAAATTGCGCCTGAGAGCCAACTTCAAGTCTTTCTTGTATTGGGTGGTAAAGAAGATTTTCCTCATTCGTGAACTTTTTTCAGATAGTCTTCAAAATCCTCACACAAAACCCCCTTACCTTCTTTTGCTTCACGAATTGCCTGCAATGTCGTCGAATTCTCAGAAACTGGACGAGCAGGTTTAATCATAACTCCTAATGACTTAATCAAAGCCAAAAGAGCCTTGCCCGTACTTGTCCTTTCGTTTAATGTAATTGTATATGTAGCCATTACCGATAATATTTGCTGCAAAAATACACAAACTTTTCAAATAAAGCGCAAAGCGACAAAAAATCAGGGAAGCCCACAGTGGCAGGCTCCCCTGAATTCCATCTGGATTGCTTCGTCGTGCCTCCTCGCAATGACGCAAAGCGTGTGAACAGACAATGCACTGCAAGCATAGCGAAGCAGCCAACGGACTGCCGCATCGCGTCATTGCGAGCGAAGCGTTGCAATCCATAATCATGCACTTATCCCAGTCTCTTGAACTGGCAAGTGAAGTGGCGCATCAGCTCGGCTTCCCAAGTGATTTCGAGGCCGCGCTTGATGGTGTCGCGACGGTCGTAGACGTTCTTCAGGGCTGCGGCAATCACGTCCATGTGGTTGTTGGTGTACACACGGCGCGGAATGCAGAGACGCACGAAGTCGTTGCCACCGAAGCGGTTCTGGCGCGTGACGGGGTCACGGTCGGCAAGGACGTAGCCGATTTCGCAGGCGCGGATGCCGGCTTCGAGATAAAGCTCGCAGGTCAGCGTCTGGGCGGGGAACTCTTCCTTCGGGATCTGGGTCAGCACCTTGTCGGCATCGACGAAGATGGCGTGGCCACCGGCGGGACGCTGGTAAGGAATGCCGTACTCGTCGAGCTTGGCGGCGAGGTAGTGGACTTGCTTAATGCGGGTCTCAACCATCTCGAATTCAATGTTTTCCTTCAGACCAACGGCCAAGGCATCCATATCGCGGCCGTTCATGCCGCCGTAGGTGAGGAAGCCTTCGAAGGGGATGCAGAACAGCTTGGCGCCTTCGTACCAGTCCTTCTTGTTGGTGGCGATGAAACCGCCCATGTTGACGAGACCGTCCTTCTTGGCGCTCATCGTCATTGAATCGGCATAGCTGAACATTTCGAGGGCGATTTCCTTCAAGGTCTTGTCGGCATAACCCTCTTCGCGGGTCTTGATGAAATAGGCGTTCTCAATGAAGCGGGCGCTGTCGATGTTGACCGGCACGCCATACTTATGGCACAGTTCGCAGGTCTCGCGGATGTTCTTCATGCTCACGGGCTGGCCGCCAACGGTGTTGTTGGTCACGGTGAGGACCATGAAAGGCACGTTGCCTTTGTTCTCTTGCAGCACCTTTTCGAGCTTTTCGAGGCTGACGTTGCCTTTGAAGGGCACTTCGAGCTGGGTGTCGTAGGCCTCGGGCACGGTGACGTCGATGGCGAAGGCCTTACGGCTCTCGATGTGGCCCTTGGTG
>DGXB01000017.1 GCA_002396205.1 Bacteroidales bacterium UBA4243 | reverse complement strand
ATTTCTTCTGGATATTTGTGAAACTGATAAGGCTATCAAAGAGCATTTATGGAAAAGGAAATACGAATTGAATGATTTTTGGATCCATACCTTAAGAAAGCCAGAATAATTATAATTGGATTGTATATCAGGAATGGAAATACGATTCTGAATTAATCAAAGCCAATTGTCATGAGCATTAAACGGTTATATGATTCGATTTTTGGCTACACCAAGCACTACTTTGCCGGAACCGAGCGCCTCGCCTCGGCTATCGGCAATGGTGGCTTGGCCGACATTGGCCACCTGATTGTTGACGGCGACTATACCTAAGTTCTGGCGGATTAGCGACGCGCTGGTATGGTTGTACAAAAAAAGCCCCGATTGCTCGGGGCTTTTCTTTTTCGTTGCCAGTGAAGGATCACTTCTTGAGTTCCTTGATCTTGGCTTTCTTGCCGCGCAGACCACGGAGGTAGTAGATGCGCGACTTGCGGACTGCACCCTGCTTGTTGAGCTCAATGTTCTCAATCATGGGGGAGGCAATCGGGAAACATCTTTCCACGCCAATGTTGTTGGAAATCTTGCGGATCGTGAAGGTGCCGGTCTTGCCGTGGCCGCTACGCTTCAGGACGATGCCCTGGAACTTCTGCAAACGCTCTTTTTGTCCTTCAACAATCTTGTAGGTCACCGTGATGGTGTCGCCTGTCTTGAACTTCGGAAAATCTTTTACAACGATTTGATCTTCAACGAATTGAATTAAAGCTTGTTTACTCATTTTATATGATTTTTATATATTTTTCTCCAAAAAGCGGCTGCAAAGGTACAAATTATTTCAATATAAAGTGCTTATTTTTCGCTTTTTTTGAAATTTTCGTACATTTCAGGCCTGCGTTGCTTGGTGCGTTGCAAGGCTTGCTCCATTTTCCATTCGCTGATTTTTAGGTCGTTGCCCGAAAGGAGTATCTCAGGCACGTCCCAGCCCTTGTAGCTGCGCGGCCTTGTGTAGACTGGTGGCGACACCAGTCCGTCTTGGAACGAGTCGGAGAGGGCAGAGGTCTCGTCGCCCAAGGCGCCGGGGATGAGCCGAACCAAGCTGTCGACCAACACGGCTGCACCCAATTCGCCGCCTGAAAGGACATAGTTGCCGATGCTGATCTCCTTGGTGACCAAATGCTCGCGGATGCGTTCGTCGATGCCTTTGTAGTGCCCGCAAAGGATGATGAGGTTCTGCTTCATCGAGAGTTGGTTGCACAACGGCTGGTCCAATAGCTCGCCGTCGGGACTCATGTAGATGACCTCGTCGTAGTCGCGCCGGCTCTTCAGGTGGGTGATGCAGTTGTCGACAGGCTCAATCATCATCACCATGCCCGCGCCGGCGGCAAACGAATAGTCGTCCACCTTGTGGTGCTTGTCGGTGCTGTAGTCGCGCAGGTTGTGGAGGCCAATCTCCACAATGCCTTTGTTTACAGCGCGTTTGATGATGCTTTCGGTGAAAGGGCCTTCAAACATTTCGGGGAAAACGGCGATGATGTCGATGCGCATGGTGTGTGTCGGAATTTTTGGCAAAAGTACGGATTTTGGGTCAAATGTGGGTGGGAAAGGGAAAATAATGTTATTTTTGCGCGTTTTTTTTCAACTAAGGAAACGACAGATCATTTTAATTCAAACACTATGAAAAAAGTTACGTTTTTGTTTTCACTGCTGATGGCCGCCATGTTTGCCCATGCGCAAGTGGCGACCAACATCTACTGGGTGCAGTTCACCGACAAGGCCAACTCACCTTATTCCATTGACAACCCCGAGGCTTATTTGAGCGAACGGGCCTTGCAACGCCGCGCCAACCTGGGCATTGCCATCGACGAGTATGACCTGCCCGTCAATCCGCAATACCTTCAGGCGGTGGCCGACTGCGGCGCACAACTGATCAACCCCTCGAAGTGGTTGAACGGTGTCTCGATTTATACTGCCGATGCCAGTGTGGTGGAGGCCATCAATGCCTTGGAGTTCGTTTCGACGGTGCGCAACTGCCCCAACAACCCCGAGGCCCAAAAGATGAAGGAACGTTGGATGGCCAATGAGATGAAGCCCGTCGCGGCCAATCGCGCCACCAACGACTTCTATGGCGGTGCCGAGGCTCAGGTCAAACAGCTGAATGCCGACAAGTTGCATGAAATGGGCTTCGATGGCACGGGCGTCATCATCGCTGTGCTCGACGGTGGCTTCCAAGGCACGCCCGACCAATCGTGCTTCAACACCATGCGCGAGGAAGGCCGTCTGCTTGGCACTCGTGAGTTCGTTTATGGCCAAAACACGGTCTATTCGCAAAGCACCCACGGCACATCGTGCCTGAGCACGATGGGTGCCTACGATCCCAACAACATGGTGGGCACGGCCTACAACGCTTCCTACTACCTCATCCACACCGAGGATGGCGATACCGAGAACATCATCGAGGAATACAACTGGGTGTCGGGTGCCGAGTGTGCCGACAGCCTTGGTGTCGACGTGTGCACCACTTCGTTAGGCTACATCGACTTCGACATGACGCAATGGAGCCATCCCTTCGAGCATTTCGACGGCAAGACCGCCCCGATGTCGATTGGTGCCGAAATCGCTGTCAGCCGTGGCATGATCTGCATGAATGCCGCTGGCAACGAGGGCGATGGCACTTGCACCTTGGGCATCCCCGCCGATGCCGAGCATGTGCTGACTGTGGGTGCCGTCGATGCTTCGGGCAACCGTGCTTATTTCAGTTCAGTGGGACCCACCTACGACGGTCGCATCAAGCCCGACGTGATGGCCATGGGTGAGAGTACTTATGTGGCAACGGGTTATGGCAACATGTGGCCCTATTACAACGGCAGTGGCACCTCGTTTGCCACGCCCGTGCTGGCTGGTGCTGTGGCTTGCTTGCGTCAGGCCCGTCCTTATGCTTCGGTGCAGGAAATCTGCGATGCCATCCGCGCCGCCGGTAACCGTGCCGACAACCCCGATAGCAAATATGGCTACGGCATTCCTGATTTCGCCGCCGCTTTGGAGATGCTCCACGTCAGCGAGCTGCCTGCCACTGCAAAGGAGATCCTCAATGTGTATCCTAATCCTTCGCAAGGCGAGGTGCATGTGGCTTTGAAGGAAGGCGTTAGCGCTGATGTCAGTGTCTACGACTTCATGGGTCGACAGCTTTACACATGCAGCTTCAATGGCTCGAACCTCTCCATACTGGAGGGGTACCTGAACACGTTGGAATCGGGTGTCTATTTCATCAACGCCATTTCGGAGCAAGACAGCCAAACGCTGAAACTCGTCGTGACGAAGTAAGCCTAAGTGCCGCAAAATGAAAAAGGTGGGCCTCAGCCGAGGCTCACCTTTTTTTGTCACCTTCTGCGAATCCTTTATTCCTTCACGAACTTCATGGCATGGCCTTCGATGTGGAGGAAGTAAAGCCCGGAAGGAAGCGCTTCGATGCCAATCTCACTGTCGCCGTCGAGGGTCATTGTCTTGACCAGGATGCCGAAGGCGTTGTAGATTTGGGCCTCGTGTTCGCCTTCAAGTCCTTCGATGTGGAGCTTGTCGTTTGCAGGGTTGGGGTAGAGGCTGACGTTGCCCAAGCCGTTTTCGCCGATACCGGTGCCATTGAAGAAGGCCGCGAGTTGGATGTCGTGGTCGACGAGGATTTCTCTTCTCTGTTCAGTGACGCCGTCGCTCCATTTCACGAAATAGTAGCCGTCGGCGGGAATGGCGACCAAGGTGGCCGTGCTACCGGCGGTGTATGTGCCGGTGCCCATCACGAAGCCTTGGTTCTCGTCGTAATAAACGGTGACGCTGTAGGTCTCCACGGGCGTTTCAGAGAACGAGGCGATGTATTCGGCATTTTGGGTCACGGTGATGGTGCGCGGGTTGTTCATGTCGCCGTCTTGCCATCCGGCAAAGTGGAAACCTGGACTGGCCGTGGCCCCGATGTTGATGACGGTATTGGCAGGATAGGTGCCTCCGCCGTAAGTCGAGCCTTGCAATGGGTTTTCGGGTCGCACGGTGATGGTGTAGGTCTCTATCTCGCTGAAAATGGCTGTGTAGGTCATGTTTTCGGTGACGGTGATGCTGCGTGGATTGTCGGTGTTGCCATCGGTCCAGCCCGTGAACAACGCGCCCTCATTGGGCGTGGCGCCGATTTGGATGGTCGTGTTTTCGGGATAGGTGCCACTGCCGCTGACCGTGCCGAGCGTCGGGTCGTTGGCCAACACGGTGATGGTGTATTGCGGCGTGCCGTTGAGGTGGAAAATGGCCTTGTAGTTGGCGTTGCCCGTGACGGTTTCCTGGCGAGGATTCCTCACGATGCCGTCGTGCCAGCAGATGAAGGTGTAGTTGGCGTGGGCCGTGGCCGTCAGTGTCACCGTCGAGCCATAGTTGAAAGTGCCGCCCCCAGTGACGGTGCCGCCTTCAGCAGGGTCGGCTTCGGTGGTGATTTCATACGTCAGGGGGATGAATACGGCGGTGTAGGTGGCGTTGCCTTCCACGAACACCGAGCGTGGGTTGGCTATGACACCATCGTCCCAACTGTTGAAGATGTAGCCTGAATTGCTGTGGGCCACCAAATGGATGGTCTCGCCGTAGTTGTAGGTGCCGCCGCCGTTGACGGTGCCAGCGCCTTCGGGCGTGACGTCGGTCTTGATGAGGAACTGCTGGATGCCGAAACGCGCGGTGTAGGTCCTGTTGTTGGTAACGACCACGGTGCGCGGGTTGTCGGTGTTGCTGTCGGTCCAGCCCAAGAACTCGAAGCCGAGATTGGCCGTGGCCGAAATCACGATGGTGTCGCCATAATAATAGGTGCCGCCGCCCGTTACGCTGCCCCATGCGGGGTGGTCGCTGACGACATTGATGGTGTATTCGACGCGTCCGAAGTGGGCCACGAAGGTACTGTCTTGCGTGACGGTAATGGTGCGCGGGTTGTCGGTGATGCTGTCGTTCCAGCCAAGGAACTCGCAGCCGAGTGCAGGAATGCCGTAAAGCGTGGTTTGGCTTCCTTCGGTGAAGCTGCCGCCGCCGCTGACGCTGCCCCATTCGGGGTTGGCGGATTCAACGGTGATGGTGTATTCGGGTTGGGGCGGGGCGGGCTTCACGACGAGGCCGGAGATGATGCACTCGGGCTGATAGAGGACTTCGCCGTCTTTGTAAACCGTTTGTGCGTCAGTGTAATACACTCCGCTTTCGTTGACGACCAAATTGCCGATTCCGGAAAGCTCAGGCAGATCGTAGAGCATCTCGCCGTCTTGCCAAATATAGACAGTGGTATCTGTCGTGGAAAATCCTGACCAATAGAGGCTGCCGTTGAATGCTGCGATACATCCGAAGTCGGCGTTTTCCATTTGGTAGATGATGGAGTCGTTTTGCAGAATGATACCGTAGGAAAGGGAGTCGTTTTCAACCATGAATCCCGACGCGAAAAGGTTCTCGCCATCGAAGCAGATGCTCTCGATGCTTGAAGAGCTGTCTGCCAGCCAAAGCAGCGAGTCGTTTTTCCAAACGCTGGCATGGAAGAGGGAGTCGCTATTGAAGAAGATGGCGCCACCGGCATAGATGTCGCCCATCGTTGTGTCGACTGCCAGGCTGTGAATGTGGCACTCTCCTTCGTCGTGGCTGTAGGAATAAAGGAGTTCGTCGTTTTGCCAAACCTTGTTGAAGCCCGCCACCGTCCAATCGTTGCCGTTGAGGGCGATGTGGTCGAAATAGGTATTGGTGTCGGAGGTGAACACGCACGAGTCGTTCATCCAAACGCGGCCTTGAACAATTGAGTCGTCGTAAACATAGCCAGCTCCGAAGATCGTTCCGTCTTCCGCCACCTGGATGCCTTCCAACTGGATGTTGATGCTGTCGGTGAGGTCGTATAACAGCGTGTTGTTTTTGAAGACCTTGCCAGTGTTAAGTTGGTTGCCTGAGACGTAAACATCTTGAGGTTGGGGCTGTGGTCCGTCCCAATCGAAATAGGTCTTCACGGTCCAGTCGCCATAGTTCGAAGGATACCATTCGTTTAGGGCGCTGTTCCATGACCAATGCCCATTATCGCTCGGGTCGTTGCCTTCGCAAACGCCCATGGGCCAAGCGGTCAACTGTTGGTCACATACCCAAACGACCCAAATTTCATCGGTTCCTGTCACCCAAACAGGCGCATCGAGGTCGTATTCCGCCCAATCGTTGAGGCTTTGTGGCACGTCAAAAGTTTTGGTTGAAACCAACAGGCCTCCAAGATGGGGCTGTCCGCCCACATAGACGGAGCAGGTGTATCTTCCGCCCACGGCATTATAAAGCGTGTCGCTGAAGATGGCCACTTTGGTGATGCAGGTTCCCGCATAGTCGGCCAGCATGTCGGCTGGATAGCTGACGGCGGCGGTAAAGGGGATTCCTCCACCGATGGCGTTATTGAATTCGCCACCGCAGTATGTGTGCCAGCCATGTTGGGGCGTGTTTTGGGCCTGCCCGATTCCAAAGCCCATCATCATCAGGGCGAGTAAAACTATGGTCTTTTTCATTTTCATAAGCGTATGATTTTGTTTACGCTGCAAAATTACAATTTTTTTCTTTGTTGCGATGTGTTATTGCATGGTAATTCTTATTGATAGGAGTTGAATTTGTTTTATGGTGTAAATCAATGATATACCCGATAGCAAACGACAACAAACGACTACTGTCGACAACAAACGTTTAATCAACGGCTCGGTCTTGACAAACTCCGTTACTTTGCAGCATGAAAAATAAATCAACACAAAACAACGACACTATGCCAAAAATCACTATCTTTGCCCTTTTATTAAGGTATTGCGCAATACATAACTCTTGCGTCAAAAGAATCTTGAAATCTTGAAATCAACAACAATTAAACAATTCAACAAATAAACAATTAAACATCTAAAAACACCCACAAATCATGACTACAGAAAAAACACAAGAAGAAGCTGCAAAACTGAGGCAGGAGAAACTGAAGGCTTTGGAAGCCACGTTAGGTAACATCGAGAAGAGCTTCGGCAAGGGTAGCATCATGCGCCTTGGCGCCGAGGCGGAGAAGATGGAGAGCATCTCCACCGGCTCCATCGGCCTCGACTACGCCCTCGGTGTGGGCGGCCTGCCCAAAGGCCGTATCATCGAAATCTACGGTCCTGAAAGCTCTGGTAAGACGACCTTGGCCCTGCATGTCATCGCGGAGGCCCAGAAGAAGGGTGGCATCGCCGCCTTCATCGACGCGGA
>DGXB01000006.1:24696-35596 GCA_002396205.1 Bacteroidales bacterium UBA4243 | reverse complement strand
GGGAAAGTAGTTCGTCGCCCTCCCTTAACGGAATCCCCGCCAGCATCCGCTGGCGGGGTTTTCTGTTTTAGTACCCTCCTACCCTTTTCCATTCTTTTCAACCTTTTTCATTCCCACTTCCCAACTTTTTACTAATTTTACGGCCAAATTCCTATCTTATGCGAAGGAAAACCATTTATGTTTTATTACTATTGATTATCAATATTTTAGGATTTTCACAGAATCCAAATCAAGATAGCATTGCACCAAAAAAGACCACCCTCTCCCCTTCTCTTCCCATCGACTCAACGTTTGTCACCTACAATGCAATGCAATTCGACAGCATTTTCCTGAACACTTCAAAAGTCATCGACACACTGACTTTCCACGCGGCCAACCGAGAAATCCTTGAGAGCAAAAACACCATATACAGCACACTCAGCAATACGGGTCTCGCACATAAGTCGATGAGGTTCAACTATCTGCACCAAGTGGGATTTGACATGACCCTGCCCTCTTTCGCCGCTTACATGCAAAACGAAAGTACCATCGTTTCCTATCAATCGGTCCTACCCTACTCCGAACTCCGTTATGTGATGACTACGGGCGACAAAGAGCAACACCTCAACGTCAGGTTCGGAAGACAGTTCACACCGCAGTTTTTCGTCTCCTTCGCCTTCAACACTGACTATTCGCCAGGCGTGTTCATCAACAACAAAAGCATCAATAACTACTTCTGGGTCAATGCACACTATTTCACCAAGGACAAACGTTACGGCGTTACTGCCTATTATTATCGCAACAAACTGGAAATGGGCGAAAACGGTGGCATCGCCAACGACGAAGACTATAGTTCGCATACCGAAACCGACAATTCGGTCATCCGAACCAATCTCAACAACGCCACCAATTTCATCGTTTCGAGCGGCATAGGTTTCGAGCATTATTTCAACCTGCTACCCCAAAAGACCATCATATCGAAAAGCGCTGAGACTCCATCAAATAACGACACAATCACTCCAATGGGAAACGACACAATTATCCCAATGGGAAATGACACAATTATCCCAATTGGAAACGACACAATCATCCCAATCACTCCCCTAAATGACAGCACTTTAGCAGACTCATTAAGGCTCGATACACTGCAATCCGCCGACCGGAACGACATCCAACAAGAAGTCAAGGTCAGGAAATTCACTTTGGGAAGGATTTGCCACAGCTTCAGCTTCTTGAACAACAAACTATATTACAACGAGACATCACCTTCCGTGGCTTTCTACCAACCTTACGACACCCTGATGAATTCCACGAAATCAACCGACACGACTTTGGTGAGGGCAATACGAAACACGCTGAAATGGAACAGTTTAGGCTACCAGAAACACAACGATGACATTCCTTTCTATGTTTACGCTGGCATCACGCACGGTTTTTACAAAGTGAGCAGCTTCGACTATTTGGAAGGCGAGACCGTGTTGTCGAGAAACTACAACCAATTGAGTATCAACGGGGGTGTCATCGTCAACCTGTTCAAGTCGACGCGCATCACCGGACAGGCCGAACTCATCACCTTAGGTTACCAAATCGGCGATTTCGACATCAAGGGGCAATGGAAACAATATATCGGCACCGCCAACAAAAACTTTGGCCAAGCCGTCTTGGATTTCGAACTCAAGCGGCAGTCGGCCAACTGGTTTGAAGAAAAGTACTACTCCAACCATTTCCGCTGGGAAAACGACTTCAAGGCAGCCACTTACCTGACTTTCAACCTGAAATACAACTACAAAAGCTACACCATAGGCTTCAAACAGACCAGCATCGCCAACTTCATCTATTTCGGCACCGATGCCCGTCCCGCACAAAACGAGGCCATGTTCAGCATACGCGAGGCCTATCTCAGTTTCTACCAGCGTCTTGGAAGGTTCGAACTGGAAGGCTTTGCGAGCCTACAGAAATCGAGCAACGAAGAAGTCGTGCACTTGCCTTTGGTCATGGGACAGCTTAAGTTCGGCTATTCACAACCTATTTTCCGCAAGGCAGCCACACTGCATCCCAGCATCACGGTGCGATATTTCACCAAATACTACGCTGATGCGTATATGCCTGCCACACGCACCTTCTACCTCCAAAACGAGGTCGAGATTGGCAACTTCCCCTATATCGACCTTGCCTTGGCCATCAAGATTAAAAAGGCTCACATCTATGTGGCCTACACCAACATGTTCCTCCTGACGGGCAACTACAACTCGTTCATAGCGCCCCACTACCCCATGCGCGACAGCCGCATCTTCATCGGCGTCAATTGGAGATTGTTCAACTAAAAGACCGATGCCATGATACAGACCGACCTCATCCCCACCACCAACACCCTGTCGGGCATCAATGACACCGTCGCCCAGATTTCTGAAGCCGTTGCCAACCCCAGTTTGGTCAACACCGTGGCCGAGCAAATCTCCAACAGCAGCTCGTCGCGACAAATCGGGCTCACCATCGCCATCATCGGCCTGCTCATCTTCACGGCACACCTTTTCAGCGAGATTTTCAGTCGCAAGCGCATCCCCGACGTGCTGTTCCTCATCATCATCGGCCTGCTCATCGGCCCTGTGTTTCATTGGATTTCGCCCGACAGCCTTGGCAATGCCGGCAGCTTGTTCTCAGGCATCACTTTGGTAACCATTCTGTTTGAAAGCGGTACACAACTCAGATTCAGCGCATTAAAAGATTCCTTCAAAGGTGCTTTGAAGCTTACGGCTTTGAATTTCGTGCTGTCCGCCATCGCCATCTGGCTTTTTGCCTGGCTCGCCCTTGAGATGGACACTGTGGTCGCCATGATTCTCGGCTGCCTGCTGGGAGGCACAGCTTCCGCCGTTGTCATTCCCATCGTTAGGCAGATGCACATGTCGGAAAAACCCGCCATCATGCTCATCCTTGAAGCCGCCATCGGCAATGTGTTCAGCATCGTTTTGGCTTTGGCTCTGATGCAAGCCATCCAGTCGCGACATGTGGAGTTTGGCGCCATCTTGGGCGACATCTTTTCGTCGTTCATCCTTGCCACCGTTATGGGTCTCATTGGTGCCATCTTCTGGGCCTTGATCCTCGACAAGGTGCGCAACATCAAGTATTCCATCCTGACCACTCCCGCTTTCGTGTTCATCATCTATGGCCTCAACGAGTGGATGGGCTTCAGCGGTGCCATTGCAGCTTTGGCCTTCGGCATAGGCCTTGCCAACATCGACAGCATCTACAACGCCTGGCTCAAGAAATTCGTCAAAAAAGTGCCTGTCAACCTCAACGAGACCGAGCGTTCGCTGTTTTCGGAATTGGTCCTCCTGCTGAAAACCTTTTTCTTCATCTATGTCGGCATCTCCATCCAGCTGAACCAATGGCAACCCATCGCCATTGGACTGATAATCAGCATTATGCTTTTCATTCTCCGTGTCCCTGCCGTGCGTTTCGCCATCTCCAAGAAAGAAGGCATTCCCGAAAAGGAGTTGGTCTTCATGTCGGCACTCAATCCCAAAGGCCTGACTGCCGCTGTTTTGGCCACCCAAGCCCTCATCTACATCCCCGACATGAGGATTGCCATGTTCATGCGCAACATCGTTTTTGCTGTCATTCTTTTCAGCATTGTCATCAATTCCATCCTTATCCCGTTGATTGACAAGGAAAAAGGATTATATAAAGCATACGTTAGATTGCTGAATTTCAACCAGAAGATGAAAAACGTGGTCAACAAGACCAAGCAAGATGGCGAAGAATGGCACAAGAAACACTCGAAAGCCCACGATTTCGTCGACGAGGTATTCAATTCGGAGGTTATCACCGACATCCTCAACGAGCAAGACCACCCGGGGGCGCTCAACAACCGACCCGAATCAAGCAACTCCGAAGTGGCCGACTAAGCCACATAACAGAACCATTGTTTATATCGTGTAAAAATTACACATATAAACAATCTGTAATCCAATAATTTACAAATTTTAGTGTATATTTTACACATTATTTCATTGCTGTTTTGGAAAATAGTCGTATTTTTGCGTCAAATTTACACAATATGAGCGAACAAAAGTACACATACGACTACCCGCGTCCGGCAGTGACGACCGACTGCGTGGTGTTTGGTTTCGACGGGCACGACCTGAAGATCCTTCTCATCGAACGCGGCATCGAGCCGTACAAAGGCTGTTGGGCTTTTCCGGGAGGTTTCCTCGAAATGGGTGAAACGGCAGAGCAAGGCGCATTGCGGGAACTGAAAGAGGAAACGGGACTCGACTTGCACTACATCAAGCAGGTTGGAGCCTTCAGTGATGTCGACCGCGACCCGCGCACCCGTGTCATCACCATCGCGTTCTATGCTTTGGCGAAAAAATCGGAGGTGCAAGGTGGCGACGACGCGGCCAAGGCGCAATGGTTCGCCCTCAACGAAGTGCCACGTCTTGCCTTCGACCACGACTACATCCTGAGGAAAACGATGGAGAAACTGCGACAAGACATTCATTTCGAGCCAATTGGCTTCGGACTATTGGACGAGAAGTTCACCATCCCTGAATTGCAACGGCTCTATGAAGCCATACTCGGCGTGCAGTTTGACCGACGCAATTTCTACAAGAAAATCCTCCAGACCGGCATCATTGACGAAGTGGAGGACGAAACCACAAGCCGAGTTTCCTATTACGGCGAGCGCAACGAAATGCGAAGCATGGACATCGGAGCCTTGTTTGGAAAAATGGCTAAAGAATCGCATCCCTCCTACCCCACCCGCTCTGAGGACGAAAGCCGGCGCCGAAAAGGCACACGATTCTCGTTCAACAAGCAACGTTACGACCAGCTTAAGGAGGACAACAACTTCAGATTGGAGTTTTAGCCAGTTTGCAATTTGAAGTTATCAGTTTGGAGTTATTGGTCTTGAATTTTGAATCTTAAATCTTTAAATAACAAATCACATTAAACCACAATAAAACAATACATTATGGAAGCACAAACCAACAAAGCAAAGACACAGGTCTACAACCTGATCATCCTCGACAAGAGCGGCTCGATGGGCAGCATCGCCAAGGCCGCCATCAGCGGATTCAACGAGACCGTGGGCAGCATCCGCTCTGCCCAAGAACGTTTCAACGACACGCAAGAGCACTTCGTTTCGCTCATGATCTTCTGCGACTGCGCCAAAACCATGGTCTACGACATGGTGCCCGTGGCAGAAGTCAAAGAGCTGACATCCAATGAGTATCGCCCCTGCTGCTGCACACCGCTTTATGATGCCATGGGCATCAGCATCAACAAGCTGTATAATGCCATCAAGGACAAGGAAGACGCCACCGCCGTGGTGACCGTCATCACCGATGGGCTGGAGAACGCCTCGAAGGAATACAGCGGCGCGGCCATCAAGGCCCTTGTGGAACGCATGAAGAACGAAGAAGGCTGGAACTTCGCCTACATCGGCACCAACCAAGACGTGGAGGCTACCTCTGCCTCGCTCAGCATCGACAACCACATGGCCTTTGCCGACGACGAAGCCGGAATGCGCGAGGCTTGGGCAAAAGAACGCAAGTCGCGGACGATGATGTACACCAGAATCTCAGATGACTATGCCGCCACCTCTGCCATGCCCAGCATGGCCCGCAAGTTGTTCCGCTCCAAGTCGAACAGCGAGACCCGCAACTACCGCGAAATGAGTGAGTTCAAAGGTCGCATCACACCCGACTACATCCATAGCCCCGGCAAAAACGAAATCTTCGTCTTTGGCAGCAACCTGCAAGGCATGCACGGTGGCGGAGCGGCGAGGATTGCCGTCGAGAAATTCGGTGCCATCATGGGGCAAGGCGTTGGATTGCAAGGCCAAAGCTATGCCATCCCGACGATGCAAGGCGGTGTGAACACCATCAAGCCCTACGTCGACGAGTTCATCGCCTTTGCCAAGCAACACCCTAAAATGACATTCTTGGTGACGCGCATCGGCTGCGGCATCGCAGGCTTCACCGACGCCGAGATTGCGCCGCTGTTTGCAGCCGCTGTCGACGTCGAGAACATCCATCTGCCACAGGAGTTCTGGAACGAGTTGGTGTAAAAGGACGCGGGACTTCGGGACACGGGACGACGGATAGGGCCGTTTTACGAAATCCTGAAATGAGAGAAAGCACTGTAAAGATTATGAACCGAGCCGAGGGAAGTGGGGAGCTTTCCTCGGCTTTTTTTGCCTTTTCCCAAGAAAAGTGTGATTTTTCGATTGGTATTCTACAAGAAAAGGTTTTTGGAGCGATGCGAAGGGGTGATGAAAGAATTTCAATAGACAATAATGTTCTAAAAATCACTTCATCGCCTCTAACCTGCTCAGCAATTCCTTCACCGTTATGGCTTCTTCCAACTTCACCTTGTCGAAAACCATATAATAACGATAGTTGTGGCCCGCTGCGGATGCCCACTTCTTGCCCACTTCAAGTTTACGCTTGCTTTCCGTATTATCCAAATAGTCGCCCTTGGTCTCGATGATTACCACCATACCGTTCTTCAACTTGACAATGAAATCGGGATAATGGTTGATATAGGCGTTGATATAGAAGCCTTTGCCTCGTTCAAGGTTTCGATGCCACCATACCACATTATCCAATTTGGCGACCTCGGTAATAACGTCCCTTTCAAACCTATCCATATCGCCTTCATATCGATACAAGCTCTTTCCCATACTTGACACCGCCTCCAATGGAGAGATGTACGGTTTCAGCGTAAACTCAGCATCACAGAAAATGTCGCCCGTGTCCAAGCCTTCAATGAATTTGTTTCGCTCGTAAGCCAAAAGCAAGGAGGCTATATGGTCGCGGATGGTTTGGGTGGTCAAGTCCAAATATTCAAACATTTCAATGACTTGCTCGCTGTCGAAGTCCCTGACCACATCCTTCACATAGTCACTGATGACTGGCTCCGACACTTCATCCATCCTTATCTTCTTCGCCACGGCTTTTGCCAACTGTTCGCGCTGACCTTCCGTTGAGTAGGTTCTGAAAGCGTCTTGGATATATTGGAGTTTGGTGTCGCTCAGTTTCTGATATTCGGGTGCATAGTCGTTCTTTCCCGTTTCGGCGATGTCGATGGCAACAGCCTCGGTCTTTGCGCGTGTGAAGTCAATGTTGCGGTCGGCTTTGCGCAGGTCGAAGCCCTCGGCCAACATTCCTTTGGTCAATGGGGCAAGGCTTCCTGCTTCTTCAAAGATTGAGCCAATGTTGATGCGTTTCTTGAAGACGGGCAAGCATACGGTCTTCGCCGATTCCTTGAAGGTTTCCTTCATCGGGTAGTGTTTCTTCTTATCCATAATCTCAGGGGCTGTCATTTGTAGTTCATCGTTTTGTGCTTCTTCAACCATCACGTCAAACTGTCGGCTTTGCTCGGCGGCGGTTTCTATCACGGCGTTGATGGTTTGCTCGTTATCGCTGCCAAGCATTTCCTTGATTTCGTCAACGTTGATTTCAGGGGTCGATGGTTCATCGCCCATATCCATCTTCAACTGTTCTTGCGCCTCAATTCCCGTTGAATTGTCCTTTTGTTCAACTACTTGTTGCTCAGGCTGGGCAAGGCGGTAGTCGCGGTTGCTGAAGCCTTCGTGGTTGAGGCTTTTGATGATGTTGCCGATGGTGCTATTGAAGTCGTTGGAGGAGGTGAACACATAACACAGGTTCAACAGGTCTTGCCGCTGCTTTTCGGTGTAGGGCTGCCGCAGGATTCGTCCCAAAATCTGCTCCACATCCACGGCAGAACTACGGTTGGCAATGGAGGCAAGCACGTAGGCAAACGGGCAGTCCCAACCTTCTTTCAGGGCGTTCACCGTAATGATGAAACGCACCTCGCAATCGCGGCTGAGCAAGTCCATATCCTTGATTTCGTCACGGTCGCCAGTCTTTATCTTGATTTGCTCATCGGGTACGCCGATTTCAAGCAACTGTTCCTTGATTTTTTGATAGTCGATGCTTTCTTTTGAAGTTCTTGGCTGGGCCTGCAACAGCACTATCGGACGGATGTATCGCCCGCCGTTCTTTTCCTGCTCGATGGCACGGCGTTCCAATGTCCGCTGCATCTGTATCGCACTCACCAACACTTCGTTGGTCGTACGATGGTTATAGACGATGACGGGCAACTTGACCATATTTTCACGCTTCAACTTCATCGAATCGACAATGCTGATGATGTTGCTGTTGTTGCGCGGCGTGGCGGTCAGGTCCAATATGAAGCGTGGGTTGATGTCTCGCAAGGCTTCAACTCGCAAGTCGGCTTTGAAGTTGTGGCTTTCGTCGATGATAACCACGGGATTGAGGCTCGCCAATACCTTGATGAAGGCGGTGTCATCCACTTGGTCGTCGTATCGGTTCGTTTGGGTTTTGCCCGCATATTCAGCCAGATTCTCATTCTCACGATACACGCGCCGGCCGTCTTTCGTGTTGCTCGCAAACGATTGGATGCTCAGCACGAAAATGGTCAGTTGCTCCTTGATTTGAGTAGGCGAAATGCCGTGTCCCATCAATGCCGATTCTTTATCCACCACTTGCACACGCCCGTTGAAAAGGCTGTCGATGCGTTGCCTGTAGGGATGGTTGGGATTCTTCAGGTTCTTGAAGGTCTGTTTCAGGATGGTGTCGGACGGCACAAACCAAGCCACCACTTTCGGCAACTCGGTAGGGGTGTTGTCGAAAATGGTTCGCAGGGCATTGCAGGCAATGAAAGTCTTGCCGCCCGCCGTGGGCACTTTGAGCAGCACCCGTGGCACACCCCGGATTTCGTTGTTGTAGGGCTTGAAGAAATCGTCAAACGCGCTCAGCACAATGCCACGGTCTTCCCAATGGTGCTGAAAGGCGGTCTTCAAGTCTTTTTCCCGATTGAGCCGTTGGCAAAAGTCTTCCAAGTCGGCTAATACTTCGCTTTGGTATTTCTTGAGTTCCATAGGTGTCAGAATTTTTGGATGTCACGGGGTATTTTCCTGAAAATGATGTTCTTCTCTGTCAGATAGTCTTTGTCGATGGTGCAAGTGTCGGCATACACGATGTATCGCTCGGCCTTTTCGCCTATAATGCTCAGGCGGTCGTAGGTGAAGGCGGTTTCTTGGTTCGGATCGTAATAGAGATAGTAGCCCACCCCGTTCCAAGTGTCAAGCAAGTAGCGGTTTCGGTCTTCACGCTTTCGGCTCAGGTGCTGCTTGGTTTCGGTGTAAAAGACATATTCGCGGATGCGGTCTTCGCCCACGGTTTCGTTGAGCGTTCCGTCGGCGTTGAACAGCGTTTCGCCCAACTCGTAGAAGTCGAAACTGCCGCCTGTGCCTTCGGTGTCGGCATAGCCGTTCATCACCCTTCGCACACGCTCGGCGGTAATGCTGTCGGCATAGTCTTCCATTTCCACGAGGATGAATTTTCGGCTGCCACCGTCTTTCTTGTTGAGGTTCAAAACGGCGTGGGCCGTGGTGCCGCTACCTGCGAAACTGTCAAGGATTAAATCATTTTTGGATGATAATCTACTTAATACATCTTGGATTAAATCAAGGCTTTTGGGGTATGTGAAAGCGTTTTTGTTGCCCAATATCTCGGTTATTTGTGAACTACCTCTTGATGTATAATACTTTTTATCAGTCCATAATGTAGGTACACTTACACCTCCTGTCTTATAATTCAAAACGTCTATTGTAGGTATATCTTCATTATCGCTTACACGATATGTCTCAAACTCTCCGCTTTTTATCCTTTGTATAATACCGTCTGCCAAATACTGAACTGTAAATCTGTTTTTATTGTTTTTGCTACTTTGTCTAACAATCTTCACATAACCACTTTTCCAATCATTTATCAAGCGGGATGGTATCAATCTCCAAACGCAAGGGTCTCCTTTAGATGTAACAGGCCAAACAACAGAAAGACCTTCAGGAACATTGTCATAGTCAAAAACGAAATCTTTAGGGTCTCCAATGTATTCTCCATCATCAATTAAGGCTTGTAAAGACTTGCCCACTTTAACCAACACTCCTTCTTCATTGATGAAAATTGGATATGCTTGATTTGGTCTTTGCACTTGATTAAACGTTGCCAAATTCATTCCGTGATATGGGGTTGAATATTCATTCATTAAATCTTCGGAAGCATTTGGAGTAAAATCTATTGGGGTAACAAAAACAAGATATTCATTCGTATAACTAAAGCCACAAGAAGGTTTTCCTCCTGATGTTTGAACAGTAGCGGTAACAATTTGCTTTCCAACAAAAATCTCACGGCATAATTGCAGTAAATTCCCCAACTCGTGAAAACTAATGCTAATCACGATGCTTCCATCCTCTTTGAGCAAGCGTTGGAGTAGTTTCAAACGCGGGTACATCATACACAGCCATTTGTCGTGGCGTGTGAAGTCTTCGTCTTGCTTGCCCACCACCTCGCCAAGCCATTTCTGAATTTTGGGATGGTTCACATTGTCGTTATACACCCAACCTTCGTTGCCCGTGTTGTAGGGCGGGTCAATATAGATACACTTCACCTTTCCTTCATATTCGGGCAAAAGGGCTTTGAGGGCTTCAAGATTGTCGCCATGGATAATCATATTGCCGCTACCTGTAAACGACTTGTCATCCGTGTTGTCGGATCGATAGCCATAGCGGTGTTCAAGCACCCTGTAAGGCACTTCAAGATGATGGTTGACGACCTTTTCCTTTCCTATCCATTGGAGTGTGGGCATGATGTTCGCGTTTTTGAGGTTGCAAATACAGTCTTTTTGTTGAATTACTTATATGGTGCAAAGATAGCAAAATTTTACCATAAATGAACAATTGCGCCGTCTAAAACATTTTTTTCGGTAAAACAAACACCGATTCAAAAAATTCACCGAACAGAATCGCCACAATCCACCGAACGGAATCGCCACAATTCACCGAACGGAACCGCCACAATTCACCGAACAG
>DGXB01000006.1:16903-24579 GCA_002396205.1 Bacteroidales bacterium UBA4243 | reverse complement strand
CGCCACAATTCACCGAACAGAACCGCCACAATTCACCGAATTTAGAAGAAGAAATTTTTATCAAATTGTTGAATATAATAAAATTATATGTAATTTTGCGGCGTGAATAAAAAGAGCAAAAATGGGAGCTTATAAATTCAGAATCGCAGACCAGATTTTGGCGGAAAAATTAGAAGGAAAAGGTGCCGTGTTGGTGCAAGGCCCAAAATGGTGCGGCAAGACCACGACCTCCATACAACAGGCAGGCAGCGTCCTCTATATGGCCGACCCCGACAAGATGGAGCAGAACATCCGCTTGGCGAACTACTCCCCCTCAATCCTTTTGCAAGGCGCAACGCCCCGCCTCATCGACGAGTGGCAGTTGGTGCCCAAACTCTGGGATGCTGTGCGTTTTGCCGTGGACCAGCGAGGCGAAATGGGGCAATTCATCCTCACCGGCTCTGCCGTCCCGACCAACACCGCCGAGATTTTCCACACTGGCACCGGCCGCTTCTCTTGGCTCACCATGCGCACCATGTCGCTGTTCGAGTCGGGCGACTCGACGGGTGCCATCAGTTTGGAAGCGCTGTTCGACCAGCCGAAGCAGATATACGCGCCCAATCCTTTAGACATCAACGCTTTGGCATTCCTTACCTGCCGTGGAGGTTGGCCGCAGGCATGCCTGATGAACAAGACGAAAACCGCGCTCAACCAAGCCTTCGACTATTACGACGCCATCGTCACCGCCGACATTTCGCGTGTGGACAATGTGGAGAGAAATCCAGAGCGTGTGAAGCGGCTGATGCGTTCATACGCCCGAAACCAAGGCACGCAATCCCCTGCCACCCTACTGAAAGCAGACATGGCCACCAACGACTCCGACACCCTCGACGAAGACACCGTTGTTTCCTATATTAATGCACTGAAAAAGATTTTCGTCGTCGAAGACATGACGGCTTGGAACCCCAATTTGCGCTCAAAAGCGGCCATACGCACCGCCGAAACCCGATATTTCACCGATCCATCCATCGCCACGGCAGCACTCGGCCTTGGTCCCAAAGACCTCATCAACGACCTGAACACCTTCGGATTCATGTTTGAGACGATGTGTGTCAGAGACTTACGGGTTTATGCAGAAGCATTGGGCGGTTCGGTGTACCACTACCGCGACAGCAACAAACTGGAATGTGATGCGGTGGTGCATTTACGCAATGGGAGCTACGGCTTGGTGGAAATCAAGTTGGGTGGCGACAAACTCGTGGAAGAAGGTGCAGCGAATCTAAAGAAACTCCAAGCCATCCTCGACACGACCAAGATGAAGTCGCCTTCGTTCATGATGGTTCTGACCGGCACAGACGGATTCGCCTACCAGCGCGACGACGGCATTTACGTCGTCCCCGTCGGTTGCTTGAAAAACTGAACAATTGTGCTGCCTAAAACATTTTTTCCGAAAAACATACGCAGTTCCAAAAAAATGTCGTATCTTTGCAGCCCGATTAGAGAATAAATTTATCGTAAAAAGAAGAAAATTATGTACTTAACTGCAGAAAAGAAATCAGAGATTTTCAGCCAATTCGGCAAGAACGCTGCCGATACTGGTTCAGCAGAAGGCCAAATCGCTTTGTTCACCTACAGGATTAAGCATTTGACCGAACAAACAAAAGTTCACCACAAGGATGTGGCGGCCAAACGTGCGTTGGTTGGCTTGGTAGGTAAGAGAAGAAGACTTCTCGATTATTTGAAGAGAACCGACATCGAAAGATACCGTAACATCATTAAGGAACTGGGCATCAGAAAGTAAGACTTTCGCCCGCCTATGCGGAACGCAAGAAAAAGGCAATAGACATTGCCTTTTTTTTGCTATTTACGAACCCACATGTAAAGAAGTAGAGAAAACAGTAAAAAAACATTTAGAATCATGGGTCCACAAGGATTTACACAAACCATTAAAATGCCTAACGGTCAAGAGATTACGCTCAACACTGGCCGTTATGCCAAACAAGCCGACGGATCGGTCATGCTCCGCTGCGGCGACACCGTACTCTTAGCCACCGTTTGCTCCGCAACAGAAGTGGCTCCCGAAACCGATTTCTTCCCGCTGTCAGTCGACTACAGGGAGAAATACTATGCCACGGGCAAGTTCCCTGGCGGTTTCTTCAAGCGCGAAGCCAAGCCCTCCGACTACGAGGTGCTCATCTCGCGCCTCATCGACCGTGCCCTGCGCCCGCTGTTCCCCGACGACTACCACGCTGAGACCATCGTCCAGGTCAACCTCCTGTCGAACGACAAGGAAACGACCCCAGACGCCCTCGCCGCCTTGGCCGCCTCGGCTGCCATCTGCGTGAGCGACATACCGTTCCACGGTCCCATCTCGGAAGTGCGCGTGGCCCTCATCGGCGACGAATACGTCATCAACCCGACCTTTGCACAAATGGAAGACGCCCGCCTCGAACTGATGGTGGCCGCCTCGATGAAAGACATCTGCATGGTGGAAGGCGAATGCAAGGAAGTGAGCGAGCAAGAGATGCTCGGCGCACTGAAAGCCGCCCACGAAGCCATCAAGATACAATGCCAGGCCCAACTTGAACTGATGGAACAGGTCAACAAGGCCAAACGCGAATACTGCCACGAGGTGAACGACGAGAACCTCCGCGCCGAAATCGAAGCCAACTGCTACCAGCCGTGCTACGACTTCGCCCTCACCGGCTGCGCCGACAAGCACAAGCGCGAGGAGACCTTCAGCGGCATCTTGGACAATTACCTTTCGAAATATACCGAAGAAGAGCTTGAGACCATCACCCCGCTCGCCAAGCGTTACTTCCACGACGTGGAACGCTCGGCTGTGCGCAACGCCGTCCTCAACGAGCGCATCCGCCTCGATGGCCGTAAGACCAACGAGGTGCGCCCCATCTGGACCGAAGTCGACGTGCTGCCCAAGGCCCACGGCTCGGCTGTGTTCACCCGTGGTGAGACCCAAGCTCTGGTCACCGTCACCCTCGGCACCAAGCTCGACGAGCAAACGCTCGACGGCGCCGTGGTGGAAGGCACCAAGAACTTCACGCTGCACTACAACTTCCCCGGCTTTGCCACTGGCGAGGCTAAGGCCCAACGCAGCACCAGCCGCCGCGAAATCGGTCACGGCAACCTCGCCGAGCGCGCCCTCAAGTCGATGGTGCCGCACGACGAAAGCATGCCTTACACCATCCGTATCGTGAGCGACATCCTCGAATCCAACGGTTCATCGTCGATGGCCTCGGTGTGTGGCGGCTGCCTCGCACTGATGGACGCCGGCGTGCCGATGCGCAAGCCCGTCGCTGGCGTGGCCATGGGTATGATTTCTGACAGCGAGACCGGCAAGTACGCCATCCTCACCGACATCCTCGGCGACGAGGACCACCTCGGCGACATGGACTTCAAGGTCACCGGTACGCGCGACGGCATCACCGCCTGCCAGATGGACATCAAGGTGGACGGCCTCAGCTACGAAGTGCTGACCGAAGCCTTGGAGCAAGCCCGTCAAGGTCGCCTCCACATCCTCGACGAGATGGCCAAGACCATCACCGAGCCGCGTTCCGACTACAAGGAGTTCGTGCCTCGCATCGAGACCATGTATATCCCGAAGGATATGATTGGTGCCGTCATCGGCCCTGGTGGCAAGATTATCCAAGAGATGCAGAAAGAGACCAACACGGTCATCGTCATCACCGAGGACGACCAGAAGGGCATCGTGGAGATCGCTTCCCAGAACAAGGAAGACATCGAAGCCTGCAAGGCCAAGATCAAGGCCATCGTGCAAGTGCCCGAAGTTGGCGAGGTCTACCACGGCAAGATTGTCTCCATCATGGCCTTTGGCGCCTTTGTGGAGATCATCCCCAACAAGGACGGCCTGCTCCACATCTCCGAAATCGACTGGAAGCGTTACGAGACGATGGAAGAGACCGGCCTGAAGGAAGGCGACGAAATCGACGTGAAGCTCATCGAGATCGACGAGAAGACCGGCAAGTTGCGCCTCTCGCACCGCGCCCTGCTTCCCAAGCCTGAAGGCTACGAGGAGAAGAAAGGCGGCAACGGTGGTCGTCCTGGTGGCGGTCGTCCCAACGGTGGCGGTCACAGCAACGGCGGCAACCGTGGTGGCAATGGTGGTCACAGCGGTGGCAACCATGGCGGCAACGGTGGCGGTCGCAGAAGATAACATCGCACAACAATTGTTGTTGGCGGACGATGTCCGCCAACAACACAACTATATTCAAAGAACTAAACTAACGGTAAATGAGGCAGTTAAAGATTACGAAGCAGGTAACAAACCGCGAGACTGCGTCTCTCGACAAGTACCTGCAAGAGATTGGTAAGGTTGAGCTGATTTCGGCTGAAGAAGAGGTTGAATTGGCCCAGCGTATCAAGCAAGGCGACAAAATCGCATTGGAAAAACTCACCAAGGCCAACTTGCGCTTTGTAGTCTCCGTAGCAAAACAGTATCAGAACCAAGGCCTTAGTCTTCCCGACTTAATCAACGAAGGCAACTTGGGTCTGATAAAAGCCGCACAACGCTTCGACGAAACCAGAGGTTTCAAGTTCATTTCCTATGCCGTGTGGTGGATTCGTCAGTCCATCCTCCAGGCTTTGGCCGAACAATCGCGCATTGTCCGTCTCCCCCTGAACAAAATCGGTTCCATCAACAAAATCAACAAGACTTATGCCAAGTTAGAGCAAGAGTTTGAGCGTGAACCCAATGCAGAGGAGATTGCCGAGGTTTTGGAGATAACGGAGCAGGAAGTGAAGGACTCGATGAAGAACGCCGGACGCCACATCTCGATGGACGCACCGCTCGTGCAGGATGAAGACAACACCATGTACGACGTGCTGAAGAGCGAAGAAGCCCCGACGCCCGAGACCGAGCTTCTGTACGAATCGTTGCGAAAAGAAATCGACCGTGCCATCTCCACCCTGACGCAACGGGAGCAGGATGTCGTCCGCCTGTATTTCGGGCTGAACGGCAGCCACCCGATGACGTTGGAAGAGATCGGTGAGAAATTCGACCTGACGCGCGAGCGTGTGCGCCAGATCAAGGAAAAGGCCATACGCCGGTTGAAACACACCAGCCGCAGCAAGATCCTGAAGAGTTATCTCGGTTAAGCATCAAAAAAAGCCTCCCAGAGTTTTGGGGGGCTTTTTTTGGTAGTTCCAAAAAAAATAACCATTACTATTGCTTTGTTTTCCTCATTTTCCTATCTTTGCCACTTCATTGCAAAACAGAAAAAAAAGAGTTTAATTCACTAATAATCAATTAAGAAAATGACAAAGTACGTTTACACCTTTGGCGGAAAGACCGCTGAAGGCAATGCTTCGATGAAGAACGAGCTGGGTGGCAAGGGCGCCAACCTCGCCGAAATGTGCTTGCTCAAGCTGCCCGTACCGGCTGGCTTGACCATCACAACGGAATGCTGCACAGCCTATTACCAGAACAATTGCCAACTCCCCGCTGGCCTGATGGACGAAGTCCACGCCGGCATGAAGAACATGGAGAACATCATGGGCATGAAATACGGCGACCCCGACAACCCGCTGCTCGTCAGCTGCCGCTCGGGCGCGCGCAAGTCGATGCCCGGCATGATGGACACCGTGCTCAATATCGGTCTCTGCTCCAAGACCATCCCTGGCTTGATCAAGAAGACCAACAACCCCCGTTTCGTGTATGACTCCTACCGCCGCCTCATCATGATGTACGCCGACGTCGTCATGGAAAAGGCCGAGGGCATCGAACCCGCCGACGGCAAGAGCATCCGCAAACAACTCGACGACATGCTCGACGCCTATAAAGAAAAGATGGGCTACAAGAGCGACACCGAGCTGAAGGCCGAAGAACTCAAGCAACTGGCCGAAGACTTCAAAGTCCGCATCAAGGAAGTCTTAGGCACTGAGTTCCCTGACGACGCCGAGGCCCAACTCGAAGGCGGCATCAAGGCCGTGTTCAAGAGTTGGAACGGTAAGAAGGCCATCAGCTACCGCCGCATCGAAGGCATTCCGGACGACTGGGGCACCGCCGTCAACGTGCAGACGATGGTGTTTGGCAACATGGGCGACACATCCGCTACCGGTGTGGCCTTCACACGTAACCCCGCCACTGGCGACAACCAATTCTACGGCGAATGGCTCATCAACGCCCAAGGCGAAGACGTGGTGGCTGGCATCCGTACCCCCAACCCGCTGAACGACGACACCAAGAACGAGCAGAACAAGCACATGCACTCGATGCAGGAGCTGATGCCCGAAACCTATAAGGAACTCTGCGAGGTGCGCCGCATCCTCGAAGACAACTACCACGACATGCTCGACATCGAGTTCACCATCCAAGACGGCATCCTCTACATGCTGCAATGCCGCGTCGGCAAGCGCACTGGTGTGGCCGCTCTGACCATGGCTTTGGACATGCTGAAAGAAGGCCGCATCGACGAGAAGGAAGTCGTCATGCGCCTCACCCCTGAGCAACTCGACGAACTCCTCCACCCCATTCTCGACGCTGCCGACGAGAAGAAGCACACCGTCATCGCCAAGGGTCTGCCCGCAGGTCCTGGTGGTGCCGTAGGTCGCATTGCCCTCACCAGCGAGAAGGCTAAGGAATATCGCGCCGCCAAGGTGGCCAACATCCTCGTCCGCGAGGAGACCAACCCCGAAGACGTGGAAGGCATGCGTGCCGCCGACGGCATCCTGACCGCCCGTGGCGGTATGACCTCACACGCCGCCCTCGTGGCTCGTGGCTGGGGCAAGTGCTGCATCGTGGGTTGCGACGCCGTGAAGATCGACCTTGAGAAAGGCACAGTGAAGATTGGCGACAAGCAATTCAAGGAAGGTGATGTCATCAGCTTGAACGGCTCCAAGGGTTGGGTCTATGCCGAACCCGTCGGCATGATCAACGCCACCGAGAACCCGCTGTTCCAGCAGTTTATGGCCCTGGTCGACAAGTACCGCAAGATGGGTGTCCGCACCAACGCCGACAACCCGGAAGATGCCCAAAACGCCGTCAACTTCGGCGCCGAAGGTATCGGCCTGTTCCGCATCGAGCACATGTTCTACGGCAAGAACAGCGAAGAGCCGCTGGCCAAGCTGCGCAACATGATCCTGGCCAACACCACCGAAGAGCGCGTGGCTGCCTTGGCCGAACTTGAGCCTTACATCAAGAACGCTGCCAAGGGCACGCTGAAGGTCTTGAATGGCAAACCGTTGACCTTCCGCCTCATGGACCCGCCCTTGCACGAGTTCGTGCCTCATACCGAAGAGAAGCAGAAGGCCCTCGCCAAAGAGCGTGGCATCAGCTTCGAGGAAATCAAGAAGCGCATCGACGCCCTCAACGAAGTGAACCCGATGATGGGTCTGCGTGGCGTGCGCCTCGGCATTGTCTATCCCGAAATCACTGAGACCCAGTTCCGCGCCCTCTTTGAGGCCACTGCCGAACTGATGACCGAAGGCTTCGACCCGCATTTGGAAATCATGGTCCCGCTGACCATCAACGTCAAGGAGCTTGAGCACCAGAAGAGAATCGCCGACCGCGTGAAGAAGGAAGTGGAAGCCAAGTTTGGCGTCGAGATTAGCTACCTCTATGGTACGATGATCGAGATCCCGAGAGCCACCCTCGTGGCCGACCAAATCGCCAGCGTGGCCCAGTTCTTCAGCTTCGGCACCAACGACCTCACCCAGATGAC
>DGXB01000006.1:0-16844 GCA_002396205.1 Bacteroidales bacterium UBA4243 | reverse complement strand
ACCCAGATGACCTTCGGCTTCAGCCGCGACGACGTGAACGCCATCGTGAAGGACTACATCGAAGAGAAGATCATCCCCGCCGATCCGTTCAACACCCTCGACCAAGAAGGCGTTGGCCAATTGGTGAAGTTGGGCGTGGAGCGTGGCCGTAGCCAACGCGCCAACCTGAAGTGCGGCGTGTGCGGTGAACATGGCGGTGATCCCGCTTCGGTCCACTTCTTCTACAAGACCGGCTTGAACTACGTCAGCTGCTCGCCGTTCCGCGTCCCCGTGGCACGTCTGGCTGCTGCCCAAGCCGCTATCGAGGAAGAGCGTGGCTGCTAAACATTAAGTAACTTTAACTTTTTTAGTGGGGGAGAGACAGAAAACCCTCTCCCCCATTTTTTATCTGTATTTTCTTAGAATGGAAGGATTATTACGCGAGATACCAATATCTGACCAGCTGTTCTATTGGGGAAGAGGGGGTCGTAGCACCACAGTCTTAGAACTGTTATGCACTATGAAAGACACGGTTGAACCCGAAGCCTTGAAGAAAGCGCTGATTGCTGCACTTGGCATACACACCAACTTTCGCCAGCAACCCGTAGTCGTGAATGGAGCCATCAAAGCTGTTTTACTTTCTCCAGATGTTGTCAAGATTTATCCCGCCTCCGACGGTCCGAAACATCTTGGCACGTCCGATACGGGTGGATTAATGGTTTACGCATCTTATGAGGGACGTAGCTTTCAGATGCACATATTCCACGGCATAGCCGATTTGCGCGGTATATACGGCTTTATGCAGACACTGTTGGTCGAATATTTGCGTGTGATGGGGTGTGCTGAATGTAAGGAATATGCTGCCAAGTGTACGGACACGGCATCGGTTTTCGAAGATCTTTTTTCCCGGGAAATCCCCGCAACGCCTGATGATGATGCCGGCTCTAAAAGAAAACGCGTCTTTCACTTGCCCGAACGTGGTTCGGTCAAGGGCAAAAACGCTCAACATCAGTACGAGATAGACATACCACTAGAGGCGCTGCTTTCGCTGGCAAGAGCCAGCCATAGCACGGTTGTGCCCACTTTGCAGGCCATCTTCGGACAGGCAATAAGTTCGCTCTATGGTGTGCGTGGCGACGACAGCATTGTTTGCTATACCCCTGTGGATTTGAGACCGGTGTTCGACGTGGAAAGTGGCGGCAATGCCTCGTCAGCATTCGCCATCCCCTATGAATCATCACTTTACGGAGTAAGCCTATCAGATGCGGCCGCTCACTTGCGGACTATTTTGCTTAAGCAAATCCAGCCAGGCAATGCTATTAAAGTAGTGGCCAGGCTGTCCAAGATTGTCGACATACTGAAGAAGTTGCCCATCAGACCCGAAACCGCGACTGTGATTGCAAGGAAAATCGGGAGCGGTGGCGACCGTAGGGCTTACACCTATGGTTTTTCTTATCCTGGTAAATTCCAGATTCCAGAAGAGGCCGTTCCTTATGTGGATTCTGTATCGGCAAGCGCCAAAAGCCATTCTTTTCCTGTGTGGGTCATGGGATGTGAGTTCGGTGGAACGATCCGTCTGGTTTTCACTCAAGCCTTTGACAGTGACAGATTGGTAAGGGCAATATATGACGAACTGCAAAAGGTGTTTCCTGACACTGAGTTCAAAGACAACGGGAGCCACTCTTTCGATGAGTTCTTCATCAGCGAAGTGCCACACCTGAAGTCGTAGGATTCAGCCTCCGAGATTTCGGGGGCCGTTTTTTTTGTTGTATGGAGCATAGGCTTACGGCTATTAACCATTATCAGCGTTGGTTTTCGGGCATAGGCTTACGGCTATGCCCTGGCGGCTGTCGTCCCTTCGGGACTATGGGGGCAAAATTCAAAATTAAGCTGACTTTTTTGCCCGAAATGGTTTTTTTCCTTATTTTTGCAGTTCACAATTTGCTTATAATAGCATGAAAAAGGCTTTCGTCATAGCGATGCTCTTCGTCTCGATCCAACTCCAAGCACAAATGCGAATCGGAGCCAACAAAGCCGTGACCACTGCCGAAAGCTTCATTACGCAGAACACGAAGCAAGGTGAAGCCACATTGACGTTGTCGGAAGAAATCAAAAGCCATCTAACAGGGCAAACCAACCTATTCGTGTTTTCGGTGGAACCAAAAGGTTTCGTCATCGTTTCGGCGATGGACGAAGTGCTTGCCTACTCTTTGCGTTCGGATTTGCCGAAAATTGAAAACATGCCCGAACACATTGCCTATTGGATACACCATTATAATGATAGGACTGACTATTTGGCTGAGCATCCCGATGAGAAACCAAAAGCCGCAAAAACGAATCGTGAAGTTGCGCCTCTGCTCACTTCCGTTTGGGGTCAAGGTTGTTTCCACAACGAGGCCTGTCCTTTGGACAGCGTCGGTCCTTGCGGTCATGTCTCGGCAGGTTGTGTGGCCGTTGCCATGGCTCAAATACTTTATTACCATAAGTATCCCATGAAAGGCTTTGGAGAACTAACCTACGACTGCCCTCCCTATGGAACATTGAGCGCCAACTTCGGAGAGACAATGTACGACTGGAATGGCATGTGTGACACACTACACGAAGGCAATCCAGCTGTCGCTCAACTAATTAGCCATTGTGGCATCGCAGTTATGATGAATTACGGTGCCCATCAAAGCAATTCTTCGTTCACCGCTGCAAACAATGCCTTTAGGCAATATTTTGGCTTTCCCACGGCTACATTGATTTATAGGAGTTATTATGACGATGAAACTTGGCAAGAAATCATCAAGCGAGAACTCGACAAGCAACTCCCCGTGTACTTTCGCGGCATGTCGTCGTTGGGCGGACATGCTTTCATTTGTGACGGTTACGACACAAACGGGCTGTTCCACTTCAATTTCGGATGGGATGGCGTTGCCGATGGCTTTTACACCCTTGACAACCCCTCGGGGTTCACGTCGCAGCAGGCCATCATCCACAACATCCTGCCTATTGGCAACATCCCTATCCATTGCGACGAGCACAACATCATTTATGTATCGCCCAACGGTACTGGCGACGGTTCTTCGTGGAGCAATTCAACCAACGATTTGCAAGGAGCCTTGTTCAAATCGCATTTCGACAATGGTGTCATCTGGGTCAAGGAAGGCACCTACAAGGGTGATTCCATTAACGAATATGCCTTCTGGCTGATGGGCAATAGCAAGCTGCATGGAGGCTTCAAAGGCGACGAACCTTTTGACTACGACCTCTCGCTCCGCGACTTCGAGAGTCATCCCAGCATCCTCGATGGCAATCATCGCCAAAGGGTGATCAGTGTGCTGGCGAATGCCGACAGCGACTGTATCGTCATCGACGGCTTCACCATCCAAAACGGGATTTCAAAAGAAGGAGCAGGAATGTCACTTTCCAGTCATGCAACCGTCAGCAATTGCAAGATTTGCCACAATAGTGCCGTCCAAAATGGAGGTGGAATAACATCGTCGCTCAATAGCATCGACATTCAATTCGTTGACTGCGATTTTTTTGACAACCAAGCCAAGAACGGAGGTGCCATTCACGACATTGGGAGCACTACATTCATCCGTTGCAACATTCACGACAATATTGCCTCGCACAACGGAGGAGGAATCCATAGCATTGGAAACACCACACCGAGCCAATTCATCAATTGTACCATCAGCCACAATTCGGCTCTAAACGGTGGCGGAGCTTATTGCAACCGTTCAAAATCATCGTATTGGAGTTGCTTGTTTAGCAACAACACCGCAACAAACGGTGGAGCTTGCCACGGAGAATCCAATTTGATCAACTGCACCATCGTAAAAAACGAAGGTTCGGAAAACTACGGAGGCGTTTACCATTCCGAAGCGGTGCCGCACGAAATCAGGAATTGTATCATTTGGGGCAATGTCAGCCAAGGCGAATACGAGCAAATTGGGCCTGGAATGAACCATGACCATTGCGCTGTGCAAGACGACAGTTCGACATCGTCAGCGAACATCAAACTGGCAGCCGAAAACGATGGTGAATCGCCAGAATGCCACGTCAGGTTCATTGACGCCGATATAGATGCAGGCGGCGAAGGCCATGGCGGCGACTGGAGGCTGCAATCGCACAGCGTCTGCATTGACCGGGGTGTTGGCATTGCGCAACAACCTGATACCGACTTGGCTGGAAATCCACGTATCAAGCACTTGAGTCCCGACATGGGTGCCTACGAATCCAATACCGTCAGCCACACCATCGACCTTGACTTCTGCGAAAACTCACCTTATTATTACGACAGCATTTTCATCCCTCAGGCTGGCACATACACCTTCCTATACCCAGGGCCGCAATACGACAGTTTGGTCATCCTCAACATGACACTCCTAATTGAATCTCCTCCTGTAACTGACACGATATGCGAGGGCGAAGCCTATGATTTTCATGGCACACTTCTTTATGAAACAGGGGTTTACTTCGACACTATCGATTGCATAGGCTATCGACTCAACCTCACCGTCAAACCCGTGACTGACATTTACATTGAAAAAAACATCTGCGAAGGCGATAGTATCAATTTCTTCGGAACGCATTTGGCAGAATCAGGGCATTATTACAAGGAGTTCTATTGTACGAAACGCTATTACTTGGATCTTAAGGTCAATCCGCGCCCGTCATTACAATGCACTAACGACACCACAGTATTCATCGGTCAACCTATCACATTGAGTGCCTCAGGAGCCGACACCTATCTCTGGTCGACAGGTGACACCACGGCAAGCATCGTTTTATATCCAGAAAAAGACAATTATTACAGCGTCACTGGAACCATGGTGAATGGATGCAATGCCACAAAGCAAATCATGGTCAAAGTCGAAGGAGACTTGAACGACGACATGTTTATGTTTCCAAACCCTGCGAACGACATTGTGAACATCTACAAGAAAAACATCGATGAGGTTTTGATTTTCAATACGTTAGGACAACCACTCAAACAAATTAGCGGCCAACGGAAAAACTTAGCCTTGGATGTCAGCAAGTTTGAAGAAGGGGTTTACATCGTAATGGTAAGGGCTCTTAACAATCGATATTACGCAAAACTCATCGTTCAACACTGACCTGACAAGGGACAGCCTCCACATTGAGACCCGAATCCGACAAATACACCAAAAAAGCCCTTATCACCTTTTGCGTCATTTCGCGCAATGCGGCAGAATAACGTTGCACCTGGGCTTGGTGTGCGTTTTCTTTCTTACCCGTCTTGTAATCAATGAGATAAATGGCATCGGGAAGCTCTGCGTAGCGGTCGAGGCGCAGCACTTCGCCATGATATAGGATTTCTGATTCCGTCTTGATTTTGGCTTGAGGCGCAAAAGCCCTGCCAATCAATGGATGGCGAGACATCTGCATGAACATTTCGCGTATCCACGAAGCTGTCTCTTCGTCGATGGTGCCGTTGGAGAGATAGGGCGACAAAACCGTTTCCATATCGGCCTCGAAACGAATCTTCGACAGGATCTCGTGCACCAACTCGCCCCACTCGCGGGGTTGCAAGCGGTCGCTCGCCGAACGCCACAGCTGCATCGGGTCGGCATCAACGGAAATCCGTTGAAGCCAATCCGTCGAGACCGAATCCGTCAACGAAACGGCATCCATCTTTGCCTTTTCCTCTTTCGGGTTGCGGAAATCGGGGCTGCCGAAACGATAGACAAGAGCCTCCTCCACATCCAACTGATGGTCGCCCAGGTCGGCAAGGAAATCACGAATGAGGTTGGGCTTGTCGGCCTTGCCTTGCTTGGCGATGACATAGAGACGTTGCACGGCTCGCGTAAAGGCTACATAAAGCAAGTTGAGATTGTCCAAGCGATTGCTTTCGCGCTCTTTTTCAACTTCTTGCAATGCCAAATCGCCCATGTTCTCGGCGTTCTTGTCCATCTTGAACAACACCTTTTCCAAATTAGGTATAGCCTCAAATCCCAAGTCTTGTGGCCGCAGCCATTCCTCGGGCGACTTACTGGGATTCAGCTTCTCGTCCAAATCAGTGATGGCTTCGGGATAGATGACCACGGGAAACTCCAAGCCTTTCGACTTATGTATCGTCATGATATTCACCGCGTTGCCACTCACCGACTTCACGGCAAGCACATCCTGTTTCTTGTCCCAAAACGAAAGGAACTCGACGATGCCCTCCTTCGGTCCCGACTGCCATCTGAGCACCTCCTCCATGAAGTAATTGATAAAGGAGTCGCGAATGCCGTCGAACCGGAAAATGCGAAGTAACGCAGCACAAAGGTCATAAAGGCATGTGGCCTTCGACAGCGCTTTTCGCAACACACCCGGCTCGCCAATGCCCATCACCGTTTCGATGGCGACTTCACCATCAGCAATGGCTTTCACCTCGTTGAAGCAAGAGCTGACATCGCCTTCAAAGCCATGAGTTTGCGTCAGCATCCAGAAATACAGCACGTTGGCAATATTGGCTTCGTTGTCGTCAAACATCAAGTAACGCAACGTGTTGACCAACAGTTGGACCTTATCCGACGACTTCAGCAAAATGGATACTTGCGAAATGACTGGTATTCCCTTGTCGTTCAAATAGTTCGCCATTTCCGCGCCATAGTCTGACTTTCGCGTGAGCAAGGTGATGTCCGCAAAACGGTAGCCATGGTTTTCCACAAGCTCACGGATGACGGCCTCTACCCTACCGAAACAATAATCCGGCTGGTTTTCAGCATCGTAAAGCTCCACTTGCACCAAGCCTTTGTCGGTCTTGTTCTTCTCCTGATGGATGCGCACGCCTTCATCTGTGCCTGGCTTTTGCGACACATAGACTTTCTGCGACTCGGGCGAAAGCACCTTATAGGCCATTTCGAAAAAGGCATTGTTGAAGTCGACCACCTCGGCAAACGAGCGGTAGTTGGTGCCCAAATTGGTGAAAGAGAAATTGTCCTTCAGGTTTTGCTCATAGTGCAAGAAAGCGGGTTGGCGTTCGTCGTTGGGGAGGGCGTAAATCTCGGGCAGGCGGACAATCTGTTCTACCTCGCCGTTACGGAAACGATAGATCGATTGTTTGCCATCGCCCACCACCATGCTCATCTTGCCAGCCGCCAATCCATTGTCAATCAGGGGCAAGAGGTTTTGCCATTGCAAGATGGAGGTGTCTTGGAACTCGTCGACAAACACATGGCGATAGCGTTCGCCAATGCGCTCATAAACAAAGGGAACCGAAAAATCGCCCATCACCGTGTTGAGCAGCTTGTTGAACTCCGAGATGTGCACCACCTCGTCGTCGGCGGCCATTTGGTCGAACTCCAACCGTATTTGGCTGCGTAAGGCATAAAGGTATAGCAAATCACGTTGTGACCTGTAGAACAGGAACTTACCTAATTCGTCGCCAACCAAGGCCTTGATAGCATCCAAAACAGGCAACAACGCAGCGTTAATGATCTCGATTTGAGGCTTACCAATCTGTTTCTCAGCCTCTTTCGAGAAACAATTCCGTTTCTCGAGCACCGTAAGGAAGCGTGAATTAGGTTGCTCATATGTCGAATTGCCAAGTTTACGAAGGTAAGCCACAAAGCCATTCTTGCCGTATGAATAATGCACATCCAAGAGGTTGTATTGCGTCTCAATGCGCTTGTAATCATCGAGCAAGGTCTTCAATTCAGGCTCAAAATGACTTGTCTTAGCATTCAGGAAATCAAGTGTTTGCCTATATTGGACAGGGTTCTTGATGCCGTTGTCCTCGTCTTTCTGATAGGCTTTCTCCGTCATCAGCTTCTTGATGAAATCGGAGAGTTGGGTTTCGATGGCAGTGGAACGTTGGTTGTCGAACTGGTTGTTGCTGAAGTCGACCAAAAGTCGGGTCAGGTAATCGTCTTTGTCGCTGATTCTCAGTCCCAAGTTCTCGGTGATGGTCTCGGCCACCTCGTCGGTGTCGATGCTGACGGCATATTGGGTAGGCAGGCCCAAGTCATGGGCGAAACTTCGCGAGAGCTTCTGCACGAATGCGTCGATGGTGCTCACGCAAAAACAGCTGTAATCGTGGATGATACAAGTCATCAGGCGTTGCGCGTTGCGTTTCAGTTCCTCGTCGCTGATGCCGAGTTCGTCAATCAAGACGGCTTCCATCGAGTGAGGGTCGACAGCCTCGCTATTGATGATTTCGCGCAGTGCGTTGACGATTTTCGCCTTCATCTCGTTGGCTGCGGCATTGGTAAAAGTAATGGCGAGGATGTTCCTGAAATTGCCGACCGAAGCCTCGTTTTTGAGGCAGAGTTTCAGGTATTCCTTGATGAGCGTAAAGGTCTTTCCTGCCCCTGCCGAGGCCTGATAAACCTTGAAGTTGCCGTTGTTTTCCATAATCAGTTGTTTTCCGGTTTTCGGGACCTTGGGATGAAAGGTTGGTTGGAAGGCACCGTTTTTTTCCTGAACAGGTCGCGGAACGTCGTGAACGAGCGGCTGTATGACAGACCGAGGCCCTGGGTATAGGGTGCCCGTTTGTCGATGGCGAAGCTGTTGAAGTTGGAGTTGTAGTTGGAGTGGTTGTAGAAATGCGCCTGTAGCCGTCCGTCCTTGCTCAATTTGTAGTAGAGGTCGAATTCGCCTACGATGTTGGAGGCATTGCCACCGCTGACGCTGTTGCTCGCAATCACGCCCAAGTTGGTCTCGATGGTGAGGCGATTCTCGAAAAGCTCGGTGCGCAACGCGAATTGGTATTCGTCGTAGGTGTCGACGTCGCCTGAGTGGTAGCTGACGCCAAGGTTGAGGTTCTTCGTGATGTCGACATTCAAATTGGCCGAGAACATGCGGCTGAGGTTGAGCGTTTGCGCCACGCCGGAAGACCCGCCCGCATAGGCGAATTTGCCCAAAACCAGCAGCGTGAGAGCCTGTTGGGCCATCACCGTTTGGTTGGTGGTGTCGACGAGCGAATAGACCGTTTGTATGATGTCCTCATTGGCATTGGGGAGGTTCATTCCGAACGAAATGGTCGGGTTGAGCAGGGCGTCTTTCAAGTGGATGAGGCACTCGACGTTAACGTTGTTGTTGGCGGTTGAGTCGACTTGAAGACCCAAATCGGCCAAGGAAGCCTTGAGGGAATACACACCCGTGGCGTTGATGCGTCCGTCGGTGGGGCTGCCCGACCACGAGATGGTGCCCCCCTTCTTCAGGGAGAAGTTGCGCGTCACGACATTCATCAAGGTAAGCTGGAAGCGTCCCGAACTGATGGTGTAGTTGCCGTACATGGTCAGCGGCTCGGCGGTCGAGGTGTTCAGCTTCACATTGCCGTTGCCCGACGCCTCGATGGTGCCGATGTCGCTCGGGAGCATGATTTTCATCGTGGCGTCGTCGGTGGCATCCACGTCGAGGCTTATGGCGAAGTTGCTCCTTTTCTTCGTTTCCTTCTCTTCGGGGATTTCCTCTTCATCCTCCTCAGTCTCGACAGGTGGGGCGATGAACACGATGAAGTCGTTGTCTTTCACCGTAGAGGCTTTGTTGAGTGGGATGGTCAGTGCCGTTCCGGCTTGTGTACGAGCCTTGATGCCCAAGAAGATGTCGTTGACGGGACCTTTGATATTGACCAAACCATTGGCTATCGCCGAGCCATAGAACGAGTCGTTGTCCTTGCTTGTGGTGGCCATGGCTAAGAAATTGCGCGGGTGCAACTTGAGGTCGAGATAGAAGTCTTTCATCCGGTTGTGCCTGATTTCGCCTTCCACGAGCGCTGTGTTGCCTATCGTGTCGGTCATCACCATGTTCTCGAACGAGATGGACTTGTTGTCGATCAAGATCGTAGGGCTGAAGGTATAGAATGTGTTGAGGTAATCGACCTTGCAGCCGCCATCGATAATACTGACTTTTCCGCTGATTTCGGGCTGGTTGAGCGAGCCTTTGATGTCGACCAAGCCATTGGCATAGCCTTGCATTCGCGTCACGATGCCCGTCAGGAACGGGCTGGCAACGGCCAACCGCAACGAATCCAACGCAATGGTGAAGTCAAGATTGTCGCCATCTCTTGCGGTATAGTAGGATCCGTAAGCGTTCAGCATCCGCTTGGCGTCGTTGAGGATTTCGGCCTCCACGTCGACAGACTTCTCCTCGTTGTCCCAAGAGCTAACAATCTCGGCATCGCCCACAAGGTCGCCATTCAGTCCCAGCCGTTTTATGTTGAGGTCGGCCAGCAGCATGGGGTTGGCCTTCAGGCTGCTGAGCATGGCATCGCCAGAGATGAACCCGTCAATGTCGAAACCCATGGATTCAGTTAAGATGTCGAAGTTGGAAATGTCGAAGCTCCTTAGTTGCAACGAAATCGTATCACCTTCATTCATGGGCACATAGCCATCCACGCGAAGCGATTGGCGGTTGTGGCTGAGCATCAGGTTGGAGATGTTCACCCTGCCGTCGTTCATGTCGATGAAATTGCTTGGGGCGATGTTCCACAATGAGTCGTTGATGACGATGTCGGCCTTGCTGATATTGACGATGCCGCCCGTCTCATGCGGATGGAAGGCCAGGTCGATGGCGGATTTGTTGTGGTCGCAGGTGTCGGCATCGTCCCACCTGATTTGTGTGGCGATGGTGTCGTTGCCCATCTTGGCAAAGAGCGACAGGTTGTCGAGACCGAAGTTCATGGTGTCGGTGGCGGTGATGTTGGTCCATTCCACACGGCCAACAGCAATGCGGCCATACGAATGAGAACGAGTGTTGAAGTTACGAAGCTCGAAGTCGTTGATGGCGACCTTACCTATTTCGATGCTCTTGGAACGGGCTGTGAGGTTGAGTTGGCGCGAACGCGAGGTGAAAGTACCGTTGACCGAGGTGTTTTTTGCGATTTTCAGCGAAGGCATGAAAAGCCGGCTGAGGGTGCGCGTATCCTTCAGGTTGAGGCTGACGATAAAGTCTTGGTCCACATCATGTTTGCGGGCATATTTCTTGAAGTCCTCGCGGTCGGTCTGCCACTGTGGGAAGTGCACAAACGAGTCGCCATACTCATTGAGCACGCGCATCAGGCTGGCGAAATTCACCTGTCCGGCCATCTCGAAGTTGAAAAAGTCGCAGCCAATGTTGATGCGGCGTTGCATCAGGTTGTCGTTGTGAATCGAGGCTGCAAAGGTCTTCATAGTGTAGGTGCCTCGGCTGTCGCGATAGATGGTGCTGTCGAGGCTTAGCTCGCCTTCGAGGCCGTCGAGGTCGAAACCTTTCATGTTGGCGACGATACGGGTGCTGATTTCCGATATGCTGTCGCTCTTCATCAGGCTCAAGGCGCTCAGGTTGGCGTTTTTGATGACAGCCTCAAAGTCCGACTGCGGGAATTTCGGGTCGCGGAAGTCGATCAAGCCATTGAAGTCGAGAAATAAGTCGTCGTCGTCAACTTTGACCATTCCCTTGAAGCGATTGCCCACAAGGGTGCCGTCCATTTTCACTTCATCAATGCGGTTTCCAAGCAGATGAGCATCAGTCGCCATGCCATCGAGCCAAAACTCAGGGCTGCCTTTTTGGGGAAACTTAGCCATGAAGTTGGCATTCAGGTCGAGGTCGCCCACAAACTTGGAAGCGTTGGCAACCGCACCGGCCTTCACCTTGTCGGCCTTGACATTGCCCGAAAACACATTGTCGCCCTTGGCATCCTTCGCCCGCGCCACCGAAGCGTCAATGTCGCCAATGCCCGAAACGAGGCTGATGTCGGAAGAGAAATTGTTGTACGAACCATTGAAATCCAAGTTCAGCCTACCCCGATCCATGGCTCGCAGCGACTCTGGCAATGGAATCGTTTTGGTCGATGACGGGATGTAGAAATTCACCAAATCATCATAAGTAAAGTTCATATTCTTGATTTTCAAGATGTGGCGACCATTCTCAAAATCAAGCGGATGCATACTGATATTGCCTTCAAAAGAGGTAGCGTTGCCTAATTGCACCTTGATGTCGTCGACCCGAAAATGTTCGATGGGACCGGTAAACCTACCCTCAAACTTCACCAAATCAGGCATTTTGTACATGATGTCGGAAAACACGCCGATGTCGGACAGCATCACCTCGGTTGGGCGTATGGTGGCATCAAAAACAACTGAATCCACGAAGCTGCCAAAGGCCGTCATGTCGTTGTATAACATATTGAGATCCAAGTCGAAACTACTGTTGTTGGTCTCCATGAGAAGACCCTTGAGGAAAACGCCGTTCGAGCAAACCACCGCATCGGTGCTGAAACTTTTCAGTTCAATTCCGCTCATTTCCTTGGCCGAAAGGTTGGCGATGTTGGCATGGATGGAATCGCCAAACATATAGAAATCAGAGGCTTCCAGATTGATGTCGTCCAAATCGAGGTGGGCATAATCCATGAGGCGGTTGGCCGTTTTCAGCGAATCGGAACTATTTTGGTTCCGCAACAGGAAATCAATGTTTTTCAGCGAGATACGGTCGACGACAATCGGCATGGGCTTCGACTCTTTTTTCCGTGTCGTGTCGGCTGAAGCGAAAGCGTCCAACAAAAAAGCGAAATTCATCTGGTCTTCGCCTTGATAGGTAATCAAATTGGCCTCCGTGTCGCGCAACTCGACGTTGTCGAGGTGGATTATCCCCTCCAAAAGGTCACCAATGCTGATTTTCGTCCTCAATGCGCCGATCTTCGCCAAGTCGTTCTTTTTCAAGTCTTTGACTGACACATCATCAACAAACACCCTGAAAGAGGGCGTAACGACGAGTCGACCCACCTTGATGTCGGCACCTGTTTTTTCGGAAAGATAGCCACCCGCGAAACGCACCGCAAACTTCTGAATGATAGGGTCTTGTATGGCAATGAAGAGGCTTGTGACGATAGCAAGGACCACCACAAAAAAAACAAGGATGCTATGGATAACCTTTTTTTTAATAATTTTGACCCTCCAAATTGAGACCCATGAACGAATACATTTTAGGCATCGAATCATCGTGCGACGACACCTCAGCCGCAGTGCTCCAAGGCACCCGTGTGCTCTCCAATGTCATTGCCAGTCAGAAAGTTCACGAGCAATACGGTGGCGTTGTCCCCGAGCTTGCGTCGCGTGCGCACCAGCAAAATATCATCCCCGTCATCGACACGGCCTTGAAGACTGCAAAAATAGAAAAAAATCAATTATCCGCCATCGCTTTTACACGCGGTCCCGGACTTTTGGGTTCTTTGCTCGTAGGAACCTCATTTGCAAAGGCTTTCGCACAGACCTTGAACATCCCGATGGTTGAAATCGACCATATGAACGCGCACATCTTGGTGCATTTTGCCACCGACGACACCCATACCGAAGTGCCGGAGTTCCCGTTTTTGTGCCTCACCGTGTCGGGCGGCCACACCCAAATCGTGGTGGTGAAGGACTACTTCGACATGGAAGTCATCGGCAAGACCATCGACGACGCAGCGGGCGAGGCCTTCGACAAGACGGCCAAGATCCTCGGCCTGCCCTACCCTGGCGGTCCCGTCATCGACAAGTTGGCCAAAAACGGCAATCCCAATGCGTTCACTTTCGCCAAGCCACAGATTCCAGACTTGGATTACAGTTTCAGCGGACTGAAGACCAGCATCTTATACACCGTCCGCGACAACCTGAAGCTCAACCCGAATTTTATCGAGGAGAACAAGGCCGACCTTTGCGCCTCGGTGCAAAAGACCATCATCGACATCCTAATGCAGAAGTTGGTGAAAGCCAGCAAGCAGACGGGCATCAAGACGGTGGCTATCGCCGGCGGCGTGAGCGCCAACAGCGGCCTCCATGATGCCATGCTCGCCTTGGGCGAAAAATACCATTGGAAAGTGTTCATCCCCCGACTCTCCTACTCCACCGACAACGCCGCAATGGTGGCCGTGGCGGGTTATTTCAAATTCCTGAAAGGCGAGTTTGCCAGCCAAGACCTGGTGCCGTATGCACGGCAGAGCTTGAAGGAGTAAACCTACCGTTTCACGAACTTCCTGAAACAGCAATTGCCGTTTTGCCCGAAACGTGCCACATAAACACCTGGTGGCCAACTTGATATATCGATGGAATAATGGGGTGACGAAACCGCCACATTGGTCATTTCGCGACCCAACACATCCAACACCTGCAACTGATAAGACCCATTTGGGAGTAAGGCATCGCCATGGAAAACGATGGATGCAGTAGCGGGATTGGGATAGAGTGTCACCTCCTGCATAGTCGTTTCCTGCGTCGATGTAGGCCAACCCAAATGCTTCCAAAGGAAATCGCGGGTGATGTCGAAACACCAGCCGAATTTCTCCTCGTCAAGTTGATAAACGGCGTTGTAATAGAAAGCGTGCTCCTCGCCCTCGAAGGGATGGAACTCGAAATCGGTGATGCCAATGGATTCGAGATGCGTCGCAATAGCCTGTGAACCATACATATACGGCATAGAAGGCAGGCTGAAATTGGAGAAGCAATAGCCCGAATCGAAGGGAACTGTGAGATCGTCGGTGCCATGAATCATGCAAATCGGGGTATATTCCTCAACGTCAATTACATCGAGTGCATTCACGCCGCCCCAATGCGGGATGGCACCCGCCACTTGCGGTGAGATGCCGGCATATTCCTCAAAGCCAGAGCTGTGCATCGTGCCCAAATCTGGCTCGGTGAAGGTCTGTTCGGGACGTTCCTCCTCACCCATGAACATCTCCGCAAGGATGGCGATGGAACCCGCCGAATTGCCCAACAGAAAAATACGATCGGGGTCGATACGATAGTCATCGCAATGCAGCTTGAAGAAACGGATAGCCGCGCTCACATCTTGCGCGGCCATGTAGGCATCGCGCATGAGGGCCGACTCCGAAAACTGTAGCCACGAGAGCAAGCGGTAGTCGATGGAAGCCGTAGCATACCCAAGTTTGGCAAGACGGGTACAATAGGCCACCATGTCGACATAGTCGCGACTGCCGGTGACAAACGCGCCGCCGAAGACCGTAATCACTAAGGGACGTGCCGCCATAGTGTCGCCGGTAGGTTCGTAAAAGTCGAGATACAAGGTGGATGGCGTGGTTTGCCCTTCGCGGATGGCGCTACTGAATGGGATGGCCTCGGTGGTGGTCACCTCGTTGAAAACAGGGTCGAGGAAGCGCGTGCCACTCTGGGCCTCAACACGGTTCGAAAACAGAAAAGCAAAGGCAGCAAACAGCGTGCCGCACATGAGAAAACATTTGGTATTCATAGTTGATGCAATTTATTTCAGTTCAAGTGTTTATGTTTTATCTCTCCAAGTCAATATACACCGGTAAATGGTCGCTGAAGCCGCCAAAATAGCGCGGGCCGATGTAGGTGCGGAAGAGTTTCTTGCCATGATACACTTCGTCGTCCTCCAGCATGAAGTCGGCATGGAAGATGCGGGCGCTACCTTCTTGGTAATGAAGTCCTTCCCTATCGTCCATCACGCCTTCGGTGACGATGATTTGATCGAAAATCTGCCAGTCGGCTTGGTGCTTCAAGGTGCCTTCGAAGCCTAAGCCGTCCTTTTTCCCGAACAGGTTGACGAGACAACCTTCTTCCATTTCGGAGGGATGGCGGGCACGCAGCACGTCGTAGATGCTCGGATCGGTGGGACAGTCGTTCAGGTCGCCCATCATGATGATTTTGGCCTGATAGCCCTCGGGCATCGAGGCACAGATGGAATCCACCTTGGCGCGGAGAATGGCCGCCGAGCAGGAGCGTGAGCCAACGGTCTCGAGCTCGCCGCTGTAGCGGCTCGGCCAGTGGTTGACGAAGACATGGAGGGTGTCGTTTTGCTTGCCAATAAACTTCGCATAAAGTATATCCCTCGAATGGTACGCCGTATCCTCAGGGTTATAATACGGAAACACAGCGCTTTCCACCAATTGGAAATGGTCCAACGAATACACAATGGCTGGGTCGATGCCGCGCTTATCGGGGCCTTCGTAATGCACGAAACGATAGTTGTGTTTCTTCAGCGGCGTTTGGTCGAAAATCGCGCTCAACACGTATTCGTTCTCCACCTCGCACATCCCGATGATGCCCAACGGACGGTTCTCCGACATGGCGAGGATGGCCTTGTACATGTTGTTGCGCTTCTTGTAGAAACGGCTCTTCGTCCAATGCTGCATCCCGTCCTCGGTGAAGGCGTTGTAGGCCTTGGTACTGTCAACAAACGGGTCGAAGAAGTTCTCCATGTTCCAAAAGGCAATGCGGACAACATCCTGTGCCACAATCTTTTTATTGGGAACAAAACATGCAAAACACAGAAAACAAACCAAATTGAAGCGGAAAACGCCAACCTGCGGCTTTCCTGCTGTAACTCCAAAAAAATCCATTTTTTTCATCGGGCGGTCATGTTTTCGGGGCAAAGGTAGGGTTTTTCGGGAAAAAGTCGTAACTTTGCGGGCAAAATAATAAACTGAACTATGACAGAAATGCGAACCACGGTTTTTACACCTACCCAAATTCATCTTCTTAAGATGTTCCAATACATGAAAACTGAAGAAGACCTTGAAGAGCTCAAGAATCTTCTTTTCCATTATTATTCAAAAAAAATGGACGAAAGGTTCGATGAGTTGTGGGATGCTGGTATTCTCGACCAAAAACGGCTCGATGAAATCAACGAAATGGACCTTCACCAATTGAATTAATCCCATGCGCATCGTACTCGACACAAATTGTCTCATCCAAAGTATCCCTAAAAGGAGTCAATTTCGCGCTGTTTGGGAGTCAATTCTTACAGGTGAAAACATTCTATGTGTTTCTAATGACATCATAGAAGAATACACAGAAATTCTACAAAAGCTTACTGATGAAAGAACTGCCGCATTAGTTGTCAGAACCATACTCGAAAATCCTTATGTAGAATTAATTTCTCCTTATTATCAATTTCATCTTATTACAGCCGACCCTGACGACAACAAGTTT
>DGXB01000013.1 GCA_002396205.1 Bacteroidales bacterium UBA4243 | reverse complement strand
ATCTGAATCACCGACAGCCATTTCTCAGGGTCTTCTTGGTTCCATACTCCATCGATGTAGCATGTACGATGTTGCCCAACCGCCTTATAGCCCTGCTCCTCAATATAGCGGAAGGCCTCTGTGTACGACTCGTAGAAACGTTCGTATGGACCGACATGCTTCATGCAGAGTGCCTTGGGCACGGCGGGCAGACGCTTGAAGTGGATGATGTCGCTATCTTGGCCCATCTCTTCAACTTGTTCGCGATACTCAATGTCGATGTCTGTCGGCGTGTACTCCTTGTTGTGCTCCATGGTGAAACAGTAGCCGGGCGGTGGACACTTGCAACCGAGCCTTTGCATCTCGGGGCCGATGACGTTGACGCACAGTGGGCCAAGGGCGGCATAGTTAGGGATGACTTCACGATGGCTTGCCACGATGATTTCGGGCAGTGATTGGATGCTGAATTTTTCCATTTTAGTGATTTGTTTGCGAGAGTCCCTCCAATTGAGCAGTTGGTCACGGCGGGCAATCAGTTGCTTTAGCTGCTTTTCCGTTTCCTTTATCTTCTCGTCCATCTGCCGGATGTCGGGTGTGTGCGAACCGTCTTCGTACAGTTCTTTGATTTCATCCAGCGAGAACCCGAGCCGTTGCAGGTCGCGGATGGCTTGCAGCGTCTGCATTTGTTCGATGCTGTAGTAGCGGTAGCCCGTCCACTCGTCCACCTCGTCAGGCAGGAGTAGTCCCTTCTGCTCGTAATGGCGCAAGGTCTTCACAGTCACTTGCATCATCTTGGAGAACTCTCCGATTTTTAACTTTGTTTTGTTGCTCATCGTACGATATTAATGCTTAAGCGGCTGCAAAGTTAAATCATGCCCCAAGGGACGAGTCAAGAGTTTTTTCAGTTTTTTTCTGAAAAGTTGTTCCTTCAACATCACATAGCAGCAGAGTTATACTCCCAACAATCCGGAACAACGACAGGATATTCGGCAGACGGCTCATCCAGTTAGAATCTTTTAGTCTCAATTTGACCATAATCGCGATTGTGACACCAATAGACGGCTTTATCGGTAACATCGAAAACCATTGAAATCACTGTGGGACAGACGGTTTGTGATACTTCATTGAGCACTTGGAAGCAGTCGTCCACATCAAAATCGTCGGTTGCGATACCGAGCAGACTTTCCGCCTTCCGATAGCGGTCGAGTCCCATCCACGGGTGCTGTAGCGGGTTCGGCACAAAGGGCGGAAAATTGGTCATGATCTTGTAATCGGGCTTTTCGTAATACTTGAACCCAAGTCCTGGGACAATGTGCAGCACATTGCCGTTGCTGTCCGACAACGAAGACATGAATGTGAGTTCAGGAACGCTGCAAACCCTGTTATCTTGCACAAAATCACAAACCTGCTGCAAGGTCTTTTTCATCATCAACAGGTCGATATTCAGCATGATAACATTGGTGTCGCCGCCAGCCGGATTGCTGCGCTCGTTATGCGGCCAGCAGGTTGGCATCCCAACGAAATCGCCCCTGCGGTTGGCTCCGAACAGCGACATCCAGCCTTCGGTGGCATCATTAATCTCAATGAAAACGCCATCGTCAGTGGGGCGGATTCGATACTCAAAATCCGTGATGTCAAGATTCCACCCGACAATAGTCTTTTTCTTGTTCACCACTATGCTTGTACACATGATTTTATGTCATTTGATTGAATTAATCACTGTTTGCAGTTCATCCAAAAACTGTGCAGCGTGTCCACCGTCCATCTGAACATGATGGAACTGGAAGGATATGGGTTAGGTGACCTTGAACCAACCTTTGCGATATTTGCCCCACATTACCATCGGATTGCAAAACTGGTCTGTGTATTGGTTGATGATGCCATCCAATTCGGTAGTAGTCATTGCCGAAGTCCCGATGACCATAGAATTAGCCTCGAAAGTGCTTTTACAAGACAAACTCACCGATTGAGTCAAAGTCAAGTATTCGGTACTAAACTGCTCAAAATCATCAGTATAAGGAATATCGCACGAATTGATACCACCAACCTTGTTGTTTACAATCACGTTGATAGCAAGTCGGTCGTACTTATACAGATTCCCATGCTCGGGAAGCAAGTAGAATTCTTCCATCTGGCTTGCTGCCTTGCCGATGCACCAGCACAAAATCGCATTGAATTTCAACCCTTTTTGTCTGCTCACTTTATAAAGCCGCGTCACATCGAAGGTCTTGGTGAGCGTCACCATTGGCATAGGCGACTTCATCCATAGTTCAAATGCTTGTGCCCGATTCGTCTCCTGGGGGTTGATTTCTCGTTTCATTGTAAGTGTGCCTTTTTGTCCATATCAATTCGGTCGCAAAATTAGCGCAATATCCGTTCCGAAACGAAACCCATATGTGGACAATAATGTGGACAATGTGCATCCAAATCACCATTGAAAATGAAAAAAGATGTAGCTTTGCGGTGTAAATCAAACTTGAACGAGTGAAACGACGATATTTGTTGTGAAATAAACCATTATGTCAGAACTGAAAGCGATATTATCAGGCAGAATCAGTGGCTACGATGCCAAGGCGTTGGCCAAAGCCGACTTCAAGGAAGAACTGTTTCAGTTGCTTTTCGACCCCGACAAACGCACTTCCGACAATGCCGCCTGGGTGCTGACCCACCTGCCCAAAACCGCAGACTCCTGGCTGACTGAACGTCAAGATATCCTAATTGATGAGGCCATGCGCACGGCAAGCACCACCAAACGCCGCCTCATCATGAACCTCTTGGAACGGACCTCTTTTGACCCCGACCACACCCGCACCGATTTCCTCGATTTCTGCTTCAACGCCATCCTTTCCGACGAACCCATCGGCGTGAAGAGCTTAGCCATCAAGTTGGCATACGCCCAGAGTGTGCATTATCCCGAACTGCTTGAAGAGTTCAACGCCATGCTTCAGATGATGGAGCCAGAGGAGCTTCCAGCGGCTTTGAAGCACCTCAGAGGGAAGATGCTTGCAAAATAAACTAATGGAAGGAAATATTGAAGGGTTTGTGAGGTTTATTAGAGGATTATTATAGTGCCATTAATTTGTCATAGTATTGTTGTTAGGGCCTACTTGCAATGGTTCACAAAGCATGAGAAAACCGCCAGACTGTCCTTGTCCGTCCTGAAAAGGTATTCGGGATGCCATTGGACGGCCCAGACAAAACGCTTGCCCAGCATTTGCACCGCTTCGACGATGCCGTCGGGAGCGATGGCCATCGCTGTCAAACCTTTGCCGAGGTCTTTGACGGCCTGGTGGTGCAGCGTGTTCACCTCGAGGATGTCTTTGCCTAATAGCGTTTGCAGGTCGCCGCTCAGCGAAACTTTGTGCGTCGGCACACCGTAAGGCTTGCCTTGCCGGTGGGCGATTTCCGAAGGATGCTGCGAGGGAAGGTCTTGCCAAAGCGTGCCGCCCAAAAACACGTTGATGAACTGAAGTCCCCGACAGATGCCGAGAACAGCCTTGTCCGCGTGCAGGGCTTTGGACAGCAAGAGCGTTTCCATCTTGTCGCGTTCTGGACTGGCAACGATGGTTCCTGTGGCATCCTTCATCCCATAAAGTACGGGCGAGACATCCTGCCCGCCGGTAAACAGGAATCCGTCGCAGGTCTCCACAACCTGATTCGCGTCTTCCTCCGACATTTCAAGGGGCAAGACGATGGGAAGACCTCCCGCAGCCTTGATGCCGTCCAAATAGTCGGGCAACATCCAAACGCTTTGGCGCTCCGCATCCCAAAGCGGGGTGACGCCGATCATCGGTTTTTTCATTGTTTCCACCGCTTCAGCATCGGGAAATACTGCCGCATCATGGCCTTGTATTCGTCGCGGGTCATGGGCTTGGGCATGTTCTTGTTGACTTCGTCAACGAACTGCGCACAGAACTCAATCATCTCGTCCATCGTGCAGTCTTGGGAGAACTTGCCATCCTTGTAGCAATACATGCAATAGTCTTCGTTCTTGCTTCCGTCGGCATTGGTGCCGAGGATTTCATCGGTGAGCGGCATTCCGCA
>DGXB01000026.1:1486-23559 GCA_002396205.1 Bacteroidales bacterium UBA4243 | reverse complement strand
AAAAATTAAAATGGATATATGGGGAAATTGGAAATTAAAGATTAAAAATTAAATATTATGGCTCCATTTCGATAACCTTTTCGAGAATGGGAGCCATGTCGTAGTACTTATACTCGGCCAGGCGGCCGCCGAAGATGATGCTCGGCTGCTGCTTTGCGAGTGCGAGATATTGCTGGTAGAGGGCGCTGTTTCGATCGTCGTTGACAGGATAATAAGGTTCCATTCCCGGTTTCCACTCCATGCTGTACTCGCACGACACGACCGTTTTTGGCAGTTCGTAGACCCTCTGTCCGAAACATTCGAAATGCTTATGCTCGATGATGCGTGTATACGGCACCTCCGCATCGGTGTAGTTGACCACCGCATTGCCTTGGAAGTTCGGGACATTCATCACCTCTTGCTCGAATCGGACGGTGCGGTATTGCAACTGGCCAAAGCAATAGCCGTAAAATTCGTCAATCGGGCCGGTATAGACGATGGTTCCCGCCAAAGACGAAAGTTCGTCACGATGAGCGAAGAAAACAGTATTGACACGAGTTTCCACACCTTCCAGCAAGCCACCAATGAGTTTGTTATAGCCACCGATAGGTATGCCTTGATAGGTATCGTTGAAATAGTTGTTGTCGAACACAAAACGCAACGGCAGGCGGCGAATAATGAACGCGGGCAACTCTGTGCAGGGTCTACCCCATTGCTTTTCAGTATAGCCTTTGATAAGGGCCTCGTAAATGTCCTTCCCTACCAAGCTCAAGGCTTGTTCTTCAAGGTTTCGCGGTTCGTCCTCAGCCTTCGCTATCGCCCGTTGTTCCTCTATCTTTGCCAATGCCGCCTCGGGCGTAGTCACGCCCCACATCTGGTAAAATGTGTTCATGTTGAAAGGCAGGTTATAAAGCCGTCCCTTGTATTTGGCGACAGGACAATTCGTGTATCGATTAAACTCCACAAAGTGGTTCACGAAGTCCCAAACATCCTTATTGGATGTGTGAAAGATATGTGCTCCGTATTGGTGCACATTAATGCCTTCCACATTTTCGCAATACACATTGCCGCCAAGGTGCAATCGTTTTTCGACGACCAAACAGCGTTTTCCTGCTTGCTTCGCGAGATAAGCGAAAGTTGCTCCGAACAGGCCAGAGCCGATGATGAGGTAATCGTAACCCATATTATTCTTCTGTTTTTAAAGATTTACGACAATAAAGTGTACGAGTTTCTAATTCTGGATGAATCACCCAAGAAGCATTGTCTGGCTCAGGAGTGCCTACATGATATGCATCGAACTCCTCTGGCCATCCCCATGGCATTTCTTCCAAATCTTTTGCCATAACAATCGAATCCCATTTACACAAAAATATAAAATCTGGCTCTATCATTTTCTCTTTTGGGAAATATGCAAAGTTCTGCACTTGATGATAGTTGGCCGCATTCACAGCATCAAACGCATATAAGCAGCAATAATCATAGCAAGCAGTTAATATTGCCGATTGTTTGGGCTGATAATTATATTTTTCCAAAATGTCATATACCCTATTAAAATAGTCTGCTTGTTCCTCTGTAATAGCTATTTCAGCAAAATACTTATTCCCACGTGTAAAATGGTGGGAATCATCACAATTATTATATGTTTTAACAACATTCGTTAAAGGCATGGCAAATAGTATCAGAACGGCAACATATACACGTCTGTAATCTTCATACGGTTGTTTGTACTCATATTCAAACCATAAGAACAACCATGCCGAAACAAAACAATGTATTCTACTGCTTAGCGCAGTGTTTGTGCCCAAAGAGGCGATAATCGGATAGGCAAATACAAATAGATAAAACCATGTTTCTGCTTTTCTCAAAACATTCCATTTGAAATTAGTCAGATTACCAAACAAGAATGGGATGAGTGGAATACTCATCATAAACATAGACGGAGAAATTTGCGGTTTCACTTGATAATGCGAATAAATTAATATCATTGCCACATAAGCAATTCCGCCTATCCATTTGTTTTTTATGCACTTTGACAACCAATACGAGCCGACAAAAACAAGAATGACGAACAGACAATCACGGAAAAATAGCGCATATTGCATAACGAAACTTGCCCCATCGTAATGGTAGCCACTTTTTCCGATATATGTTGCCGTGAAAAGCATCGCATCCAAGATGTTACCTAACGGACACACTGCAATATGCATGTATAAGCAAGTTAACAAAACGCCTATAATACCCGAACCAAGGTATAAAACTATTTTACGCCAATCTCCCCAATGCGTTATGATGATTAGTAATGTGACACACACCAGCAATGCAAGTGCAGCTGGAATAATGATAAATAGCGCAAAGCCAAGAAATATACCGCAGATAACTGCAAATATTGATTTCTTCAACGGGACATCACTCTTATAATAAAGCATAAATGCACAAAGAGCCCAGCAGAGCACAGCTGTTTGCATAGATACATACTGCAAACTGCCTCCAAGTCCAAACATAAACAACCATGCAATTGCAAAATACTTGATTACACGTTTCTTGTCAAAGAGAATGCACGAAGTGGCCGTCACCGCAATAACAGAAATCCATACCAAAATTGAAGCAGCCAGAGCTGAATTGAACTTGCTTGTCAAATCCAAATACGGAAACCAATGCACAGCTATCAAATTCCACTGGCTTTTACCAGTAATACAACTCATGTCGTATGCTTCTTGCAGTTTCAGCAAGAAATAGGCTTCGTCAAAAGCCGTAAAAAAACCGAAACGGAACGTTGATACCTGCATAAAAGTAAGTACAACTAATCCGAAAATCATAAGCAAGTACATCCACTCACGTTTGATAAATTCTTTCATCTCAACCTCCTGTTTATCCTCCTAAAATCACCCAAAGCCTTCACGCCAATCTTGAAAATGCGCTTCATGTTAATGCTGTTTACGCCGCCTTGCCTTGGACGGAACGTGATGGGATACCATGCCATTTTCTCGTTCTTCTTCACGGCAATGGCGCTCACTGCGACATTGGCCAAGAAGAAGTCTTCAGGGATGAACTTCATTATTGCTTGCAAACGATCCGCGTTCATCAAGCGGAAAGGCGTGTTGGCATCTTTCACCCAAACATGGAACATCAACCAAACCACCAAGCGGAGCGTTTTGGTCACAAATACACGGCTTGCCCCATCCTGCCTGCCACCGCGCGTGCCGATTTGGAAATCATACTCGTAACGATGCTCCCACATCTGCCAAAACTCCTCTGGCAGGGTTTGTCCATCACTGTCAGTCTGAAAAACGAATGTTGCATCTTCGGCTATGGCATACCGATAAAGATAAAGCACCGTTGCGCCATGACCCGAGTTGGGTTTGTCAATCGGGACTAAACACGGATATTTCCCTTGCAGTCCTTTCATGATTTGGAAAGTGTCGTCCTTGCTGCCATCGTTGGCGATGACCAATTTTGCCATGTTACCCTCAGAGTTAACTCTTTCGCAAACGGGATGCCATTGGCGAATCACTTCTTCGATATTAGCCGCCTCATTGTAGGCTGGCATAACGATATAAAGTATATCCATCATTTATGTTTTTTGAATGTTATGTATTTATTGAGGATGAATTGCAATAATGAGACAAAAGCGATGGTGATAAGTTTGCAAACCAACTCATTCCAACCAGCCTTATCCACCATCAGCCAAAGCATGAGCGAACTCAGCCCAAGTCCTGTCAAACCCACGGCATAAAAGGAAAGAAAACGTTGGGGCGTTTTGTCCTTCACCCTGAAATTAAAGGAACGGTTGAGCAAAAACGAAGTGAAAATGCCAATGTGCGTGCTGATGACATTTGCCCAAAGGTAGGGCATCAAATCAAGATGGCAGAACAGGGTGTAGACAGCAAAGTCAAGTGCGGCACAAAAACCGCCAATAATGCCATAAAGGATAAGGTTTCGGAAACGGTTGTACAGTTCTATGATTTTGTCTTTCATGCAGATTAGGCTTTTGTTGGGCACTGCCATCATCTGCCGTCGGGATAAGAAAAGGTGTGAGCCTATGTCTTATCCGTTCACCAAGGTAGTAGGAAAACCTCCATTCCGAAATAAGCAACTCACACCAAAGGGCATGAGCATTGCTTCATTTTACGGAATGGACTAATCCATAACTATTATCGTTTTTTCGGGTTCAAATTGAAACTTCCTACATTTCTGGTGAACGCGAATAACAGTCAATGCTTTGGTTTATACTATGTTATATATTTCTTTTCTTAGTTCCTTATGTCGCTTCTCGTTTTGATTTGTGTTGCAAAAATAGGAAAAATCCCAATGCATTACATGTTTTTTCCAAGAATTGCTTAATTTTGCGGCATAATCTCTAAAACAAAGAGGACATGACGAAATACCCCATAGGCATACAGACGTTCTCCAAGATCATCGAGGATGGCTATGTTTATATAGACAAAACCGCCTTAATCCATCAGCTAATATCCAATGGCGGGTATTACTTCCTCAGCCGTCCGCGCAGGTTCGGCAAGAGTCTGTTAATTAGCACATTGGAAGCGTTTTTCTTGGGCAAGAAAGAACTCTTCAAAGGTTTGGCTATTGAGCAATTGGAAACAGAATGGAAGCAATACCCCGTGTTCCATTTGGACTTGAACACAGCAAAATATGCCAATGCGGACGCACTCACGTCCATTTTGGGCCGACACTTGAGGCAGTGGGAAAAGGTTTATGGGAGAAACATGGAAGATGCAACAGTTTCCGACCGCTTTGTTTCGCTTATCCAGCGAGCCCACGAGCAAACCGGCCAAAAAGTGGTCATCCTCGTCGACGAGTACGACAAGCCGCTCTTGGAGGCCATCGGAAACGAGGCACTCCAAGACGACTACCGTAAGACACTGAAATCCTTCTATGGCGTGGCCAAGTCGATGGACGCCTATATCCAGTTCGCCTTCTTCACTGGAGTGACCAAGTTCTCGAAAGTCAGCGTCTTCAGCGACCTGAACAACCTTAAGGACATTACGATGGATGCCCGCTACGCTACCATTTGTGGCATCACCGAAAACGAGTTGCACAGCGTTTTTGACGTCGAAGTCGGACAAATGGCACAAAACCTCGGAATAAGCAAAGGAGCTTGTTATGAACAGCTGAAGCAAGAATATGACGGATACCATTTCAGGCACAACAGCGTCGGGGTCTATAATCCGTTCAGCCTATTGAGCGCTATCGACAGCCAAGAGTTTGACGACTATTGGTTCGAGACAGGCACACCGACGTTTTTAGTCGAGACTCTGAAACGTAACAACTACGAGTTAGAGAACCTTACACGCGAGGAAGTATCCTCCGACCTTTTGGGCAGTCTCGACTCCATTGACCAAAACCCGCTACCTCTGCTCTACCAAAGCGGCTATCTCACCATAAAGGATTATAACCCTGATTTCGGTACATACACTTTGGGATTCCCAAATGGTGAGGTTGAAAGAGGTTTTACAAAATTCTTGTTCAGATACTATGCGCCCATCCGCATCTACGAATCTGATGCTTTTGTCAAAAACTTCACCATTGAGGTACGCAACGGCCAACCCGAAAAGTTCATGCCGCGCTTGGAGGCCATGTTTGCCAACCAAGACTACCAAGTCGTGGGTGATGCGGAGCTGTATTTCCACAATGTCACGAGCCTCGTGTTCAAGATGTTAGGATTCTATGTCGATGTGGAACGCCACACTACAGACGGACGCATGGACATGCTTGTGCAAACCAAAGATTTCGTCTACATCTTTGAGTTCAAGATTGACAAGTCGGCGGACGAGGCATTGTCACAAATCGAAGAAAAACAATATGCCAAGCCTTTTGAGCAAGACCCGCGCAAACTATATAAAATAGGTGTCAACTTCTCCACGGCCACACGGCGCATGGAGGGATGGAAATTTATTTGATTTATGAGCATCAAGAAAACAATAGGTAAAATCGGCCTCAAACTCGGCGGTTGGAAAACCGTCAACAAAACGCCCGAAGGACTGGGCAACGCCGTGTGCATCGTAGCGCCTCACACGGCCATCGCAGACTTTCTCGTAGGACTGTGCTATTACTGGTACTACGACATGAAATTCAAGGTGATGATCAAGAAGGAAATGTTCAAGCCCGTCCTTGGCTGGCTACTGAAGAAAGTGGGGGCCATCCCCGTCAACCGTGGCCACCAAAACCACCTCGTGGAGCAGATGGTCGACATGTTCAGCAAAAACAAGGACACGCACCTCATCATCTGTCCCGAAGGCACCCGAAAAGCCGTAAAACATTGGAAGAAAGGCTTCTACCTTATCGCACAAGGTGCCAACGTACCCATCATCCTCGGCTTCATCGACTACAAGAAGAAATATTGCGGCATCGAACGAATCTTCTATCCCACAGGCGATTACGAGAAAGATTTGGCCGAAATCTGGGACTACTACAAAGACGTGAAAGCCAAGCACCCCGAAGGCTTCAACCTCGACGAACAGTACAGGAACAAAGCGGAATGATTGAACTCGCGACAAAAATCCACGACAAGTTCACCCTGGAATTCAAGGTGGGGTTCAACACGGAAAAGGCCATCAAACCGATGAAATACAGCGACTTCGTGATGAACACATGGATTTTCGTGCCCAACAGCCTCGACATCAACGCGACGAAATACAGCAAGGAAGACTTCTACCGCGACCTTAAGTCGGACCAGCGGCTCATCACTCCGGATTATGCGCTGCATGAATTGGCCAACAATGAGCAACTGCTTCCTAACCAATCGCTTACCAGCGATTTCAACGACTTGTTCATTGCTCCTGGAGATACTGTCGACCTCGTCCACTCGCTCAAGATGTATTGCGCCATCGCCAAAAGCGCTTTCCGCGATGCCTATCGTAATGCCATGGTGTGCAACAACACGTCGGAACGCCTTGAGGCATGCCAAAATTATCTCCAAGACACCCCAAAGGTCCTAAACCGTTTCAGGAACTTATATGACAAGCTGAAAGACAGCGCAATAAAAGGTAAAATCGTCCAGGATTTCGCCTATGCCGACGAGTTTTTGGGCAACATCCTCGAAGAATATACCTACCGTTTGCGCGACCACATGCACCAGTCGTTTCCTGATGACTACAACACGTTGGAAACGACTTTCAAGGAAGTGCTGCTGGCCGAGAAAGCCTACAAGGAGCGACAAGGCTACCTCGCCGTCCATCCCGACGACCCCAAGGGCAACGAAGACTTCGTTTTTCGCGCCAGCCTGTTGAAGAAATTTGCCGAGAGCGACCTCTACCTCAGCTCCAGCAAACGAAAGAACACCTTCCTCGTCGAGCAAATCCTCTACAGCCTTGCCGCAGGTGCCGCCATGGTGGTGGCCACGCTGTCGTCGTTTTTCTTCCAACAGAGGTACGGTAATTTCACTCTCCCGTTCCTTATCGCTTTGGTTATCAGCTATATGTTCAAGGATAGGCTGAAAGACTGGCTGCGGCTCTTCTTCGCCAAGCACGTCAGCGGAAAGGTGTTCGACACGCGCACCGACTTCCGCATCAAGGGACAACACATCGGTTGGAGCAAAGACAGCATGGACTTCATCGACAGCGACAAGGTGTTGCCCGAGGTGATGCGCCTCCGCGACCGCCTGCCCCTCTTCGACGAGGTGAGCGGCAACGACGAGAAAGTACTGCTATTCAGAAAGAAAGTCCAAATCTGGCCTGCGGAATTGGCCAAGGCCAGTCCATTCCCGATGAAAGGCATCAACGACATCATGCGGTTCAACATCACCGAATTCACGCGCAAGATGGACAACCCCAGCATCCCGCTCTACGGCTCTTGGGAAAACGGCACCTACAAGCCTGTGGAAGGCAAGAAAGTCTATCGCCTCACTTTCGTCATCCAATGCGTCTTCGAGGGCAAGACCGAATACAAGCGCGTGGTGGTGCGCTGCGACAGGGACGGAATCGTAGCAGTGGAGTGAAAACCTTGCGCCCTATCCCCCAATTTCATCCAACTCCAACCACCTAAGCTCCTTCTCGTCGAGCAAGTCCTTGATTTCCTGCAAACGGTTGCCCATCTGCTGGAGTTTCTGGTAATCACTCTCGTTGTTCAAGGCTTCGGTGAGTTTGGCTTTCTCTTGCTCAAGTGATTCCATCTCTTGGGTAAGGCTCTCATATTCACGTTGTTCCTTGAACGAGCGTTTCACCTTTTCACGTTGCTTCACGGGCCGTGGATCGTCTTTCTTCTGCGCCGACTTCTCCTTGCGTTCTTCCTTCAGCTTGGTGTCGAGATAGTCCTTGTATTGGGAATAGTTGCCCATAAAGCCTTTCACATTGCCATCACCTTGGAAAACAAAGAGTTGGTCGACGACCTGATCCATAAAGAAACGGTCGTGCGATACCACAAGGAGACATCCTTTGTAGCTTTGGAGGAAATCTTCGAGTTTCTGTAAAGTCAACAGATCCAAGTCGTTGGTAGGCTCGTCGAGGATAAGGAAATTGGGGTTCTGCACCAAGATGGTCAACAGATACAAACGGCGTTTCTCGCCACCGCTGAGCAAGGCCACGGGCTGGCGGTGCATCTTGTAGGGGAACATGAAATGCGCCAAAAGCTGGTCGGCGGTGTAGACCTTGTCCTTGCCGTAGTTGACCACCTCGGCGATGTCGCGCACGGTGCTCAAAACGGTCTTGGTCTCGTCGAACTTGATGCCCTCCTGCCGGTAATAGCCGTAAGTCACCGTCTCGCCGGTCTTGATGCGGCCACGGTCGGGCAAGACGGAACCTGTTATTAAATTCAAGAATGTGGACTTACCGACGCCGTTCTTGCCAATCAGGCCGATGCGCTCGCCGCGTTTGAATACGTAATCAAAGTCCTTCAAGACAGGAAGGTCGCCGTATGATTTCGACACATTGCTCATTTCCAGTATCTTGCCACCCAACCGTTGCATCTGCAAGCCGAACTCAAGCCTCTCGTCCTGTTCCTGGTATTTGCTCCGTTCCTTCAGGTCATAAAAGGCATCGATGCGGCTCTTCGACTTGCCCGTGCGGGCTTGCGGCGTGCTGCGCATCCACTCCAACTCGTATTTCAGCAGTTGGCTGTTGCGCTCGGCAGTGGCTCGTTTCACCTCCTCTCGCTCGCGGCTCTTACGGACATAATAGTCGAAATTGCCGTTGTGGGTGTACATCACACCCTGATATAGCTCGAAAATCTTGTTGCACACGCGGTCGAGGAAATAACGGTCGTGGGTCACCATCAGCAGCGTCATGCTCGATTGGGTGAGAAACTTCTCTAACCATTCCACCATTTCCACATCAAGGTGGTTGGTAGGTTCGTCAAGAATCAGAAAGTCAGGCTCATGCAAAAGCACCAAGGCCAAGGCTAAACGCTTCACCTGCCCGCCCGAAAGCTCGTCGACACTTTGTTCCAAGTTGTTCAGTGCGAAACGGGTAAGGTACTGTCGTGCCTTCAGGTGCTGCTCTTCGTTGAGATCGGCAAGCAAGTCGGAAATCAGCGTCCCAGCCGGGTAAACGGGCAACTGCTCCAAGTAGCCAATCTTGATATCGTTGGCATAGGTGATATTTCCCGAGTCGGGCGACTCCTTCCCTACCAATATCTTCAGCATGGTCGACTTGCCCGATCCGTTGGTGGCAATCAAAGCGGTCTTGTCGCCCTTTTCAATGCCAAAAGTGACGTCTTCGAATAGCGTCTTGATGCCATACGACTTGGATATTGCGTTGACTGACAGATAGTTCATTTCGCAAAACGCTTGACGTATTCAATGGGATATTGCGACTTCTCCGAGACCTGTTCCACCGTCATGCCCGAATCAAGCAAGCGCTTGATGACGGAATCCATAGGCTCGCCGACTTCGATGATATGGAAGTCCGGGTCATAGAAACGGACAATGCGTTGCCCCCACGGAGCTTCCTCAACGCCATGAACATACAGTATTTCCGAAAAGCCTTTCAAATAATCGATAAAACCATCGAAATCATCCTCTTCGAAATAAAGCTCAGCGTCATTGCCATTCCTACGGACTTTTGCGTCATGGATCATCGAACGCCATTTTTTCATCTCTTGCAATGCGAAGCCACCTTCGAATTGGACATTCTCGCCAAAATGAAAGGCAACGCGGTCGCCAATCACTTCTTCATAGAAGGTGATGGCTTTTTCCATGTCGGTAACCGCCAGCAGCGGGCATTTGAATTTCAGCATAACCATTGGTTTTGATACGGCAAAAATAAGAAAAGCCTCGCATCTTCCGACACGAGGCTTCAATTTTTTATCCATTAAGGCATTATTTCTTTTCCTTGGGCAGCACCGCGAACTTGTAGATGCAGAGCTGGTGGTATTCCTCGCCAGGCCTCAGCACCGGCACGGGGGCCAGAGCGTCGTGGTTGATGGCATCGGGGAAATACTGGGTCTCAAGGGCCAAGCCTTCGCGGTAGTTCAAGCCTTTGCCACACTTGCCTTTGGCCTTGCCGTTGAAGAAGTTGCCGCTATAGAACTGCAAGCCCACCTGGTCGCTCCACACCTGCATCTCACGACCGCTGACGGGTTCGGTCAGGGTGGCGTTCCAGGCATACGACTTCGGGGCGTTCTTGTCGATGATCCAGTTGTGGTCGTAGCCCTTGGCGTTGGTCAGCTGCTCGTCTTGTGCGTTGATACGCTCGCCAATGGTGTGCTTCTCGCGGAAGTCGAACGGGGTCTCCTTCACGCCTGAGAACTTACCGTCGGGCACGATTTGGTTGTTGATGGTGGTCATGTAGCGCGAGTTGATTTGCAGCTCGTGGTCGAGGATGGTGCCGTTGCCTTCGCCCTTCAGGTTGAAGAACGAATGGTGCGAGAAGTTGCACAGCGTCGGGGCATCGGTGGTGGCGGCATAACGGATCACGAATTGGTTGTCGTGCGTCAAGGTGTAGCTCATCGTCACGTCGAGGTTGCCCGGGAAGCCGTCTTCGCCGTCGGCAAACGTGGTGTGCATCGCGATGACACTGTCGTTGACCGAAGTCACGTCCCAAACGCGCTTGTCGGCACCGACGAGACCGCCATGAAGCGTATTCTCACCGTCATTCTTAGTCAGCTGATACTGAATGCTGTCCAAAGTGAAAGTGCCATTGGAGATGCGGTTGGCGCAACGTCCGACGACGGCACCGAGGTAGCGTTCGCCCTCGTTGTTCAAATACTTGTCGATATGGTCGTAACCCAATACGATGTCCTCGTAGCTACCGCGACGGTCGGGCATCCAAAGAGCCACGACACGGCCACCGTAATTGGTGACTTGCATCGTCATGAAACCATTGTGAAGGGTATAAAGCGACACTTGCTTGCCTTCCACTTCCTTGTTGAAGTTCTCAGCAGGAATCAATTTGACTTCTTTCTTATGACTGCAACCGACTAATAATAAAGCCATTGCAAAAATCGATAATGCTTTTTTCATCTTTTTCGATTTCAATCTTCAAAATTTCGGGCTGCAAAAGTACGAAAACTCTTTAATTTACGCAAATACTATTTTGCCATGTTCTTTTTTCACCCTGATAATCAACCTCTTTATGCCTGCGCAAAAAATCGATGAGCATTTCCTCCGAGGTCATGAACATGCTTCGTCCCTCGTCTTGGCTTTCAATGTTGACCGTGGAAGCCATATAACTGTTGATCGCAACCTTATACGTTTTATTTGTCGAGAAACTGCCATTCTTCAGCGTCACATAGGCGTTATCGCCAGCGTCGTCTACCGAATAGGTCATGCCTGAAACATACGACGGGTAGCCGCCATTTTTGCGGTAGCTGTTGAGGATGAACTTCTTCACCTGCGCTCCAGTCATCTGATACACAACGACATCGTTGTTGAACGGGTCGATGGAATAGACATCCTTGACGGTGATGGGGCCTTTCTTGAGGTAAGGCACGCGCACGCCACCCGTGTTTTGGAAAGCGAAGTCGGCACCACTCATCTCACGAAGGGCATCGGTAATCATGCAGCCGAGTTCCTGCGGGGTCTCAAACTTGGTCCTGGCCGTGGCGATGGCCTCGTTCAAAGCGGGAGCATTGTTGAACTCATCGACGAGCTGCTTGATTTCCGCCTTTTCTTTTCTTACCTTATTGACGTTCAGAACAATGGCTTCTTTCGCCACGACTTTGTGGTCTTTCATGTGCAGCTTCACCAAAGTGGCATATCTCAGGTGCGACCCCGACTGCGTGATGAGCACGCCATTGGTTTCGGAAGGGTGTTCTATCAAGGTGTGGCTATGCCCGCCAATGATGGCATCGAGCCACGGATTGGCTTTGGCCAATTCGATGTCGTCGTCGAGGCCGCAATGCGAGAGCAGGATCACCACATCGTTCTGGTTTCTAAGGAATTGGTAATTTGGCAAGACTGCTTCAGGGCGCTTGAAACTCACTTTGGTCAGGTTGTTGGGATGGGCGCCTGGAATGCCATCGTGCCGGATTTCGATGAGGCCCACAACGGCCACTTTCACGCCTTGATGCTCGAAGGCGATGTAAGGCTTGATGTCGAGGTTGACCGTGTCGTGGATGAAAACGTTGGCACAGAGAAAGGGAAAACTAGCCCGCTCGATGTCGTTTTGCAAAGCCTCGATGTTGGCGTCCCATTCGTGGTTGCCAACGGTGCACAAGTCGAACCCCGTGCGGTTCATCAGCTCGATCATGGGATAGTTGGTGGGGCTGTACTGGTCGTTGACAGGGTTGCCCGTGCGGTTGTCGCCTGCCGAATAGAGCAGCATATCGGGATAAATGGCCCGCAGGCTGTCGACCATCGCGGCAAACTTGGGAAACTGGTCGATGCTGGCGTGCATGTCGTTGACAGAGAGGATGACAATATCGGCCTCGCCACCGATCTGATTCTCTGTTTTTTCTGTATTTCCGTCTTGATTTTCAGGAGCTTTGCGAAGCGTCAGAAACAAAACCACTGCCAGCAAGGCAAGGAGCAACAATAATTTCTTTTTATTCATTTGGAATGGATTTTGCCGCAAAAATAGGAAAAAGTTTTATCTTTGCAGAAATTATGGCGAAGAAAAGGAACAACGATTACCCGACTGGGGCGCGGACGAGTTGGAAGGTGGTGCTCACCTACCTCTTCGTGCTCGCGCTATGTGCCGCCTTGTTCTACTATATCTTCAACCTGCGCAACTCCATCCAAAACCAACGCGCCAACATCGTCACCCAGCACGAGGCCTTGGACTGGGCCAACCGTTTCACGAAGAACGTCCACGATGCCCAAAACGCAGCCAACCTCTACGCCTTCACCGAGCAAGTCAGATACAAGCGCCAGTTCAACGCCGCCCGACAGGCCATCACCGAACAAATCGACTCGCTCTTGGTCGTCGAAATCAGCGAGGAAAACAAAAAGATGGTCAGCGAGATAGACAGGCTCATCAAAAGCAAAGGACGCATCAGCCGCGAGCTGTCGAAACAGTTCCACGACTTCAACCCCTTGGCCGAATTCGACCGCACCATCGACTCCTACATGCCACCACCGCCCGAAGAGGAGATTGTGGTCAACACTGTGTCGAAAGACACAATTATACGGGTTCCGAAAGCACCCACGAAAAAAGGCTTTTGGGGACGCATCGGCGAAGTGTTCAACCCTGAAAAACAAGAAGACAGCATCGTGCATATCACCATCGAACGCTCCGACACGCTCCGCATCAAGCAGCAACCCATCGACTCGCTCACCATCCTCGCCGACCTGCGCGTCATGTCGAACAAGGCCAAGACCGAATACTGGAACAAGATCAAGGAATACGAGAAAAAGACGCAGGAATTGGTCAAGGCCGACAACCAACTCTCCGAACAAATCTCCACCTTATTAATAAGGCTCAACCAGGAAATCCTCGACTCCACTATCCACGAAGTGGAAAAGAGCGAGGAAATCATCCGCAACAACACCAAGACCTCCATCCTCATCGGGGCGGCCACACTGTTGCTCATCATCATATTCATCATTCTGATTATCAGCGATGTGAATAAAGGCTATCGCGCCCGACGCGCTGCCGAGGAAGCCAAACGCAAGACCGAGGAAATCATGGAAAGCCGCCACAAGCTGCTGCTCTCTGTGTCGCACGACATCAAGGCGCCGCTGACCTCCATCATGGGCCATGTGGAGCTTTTGGACAAGAGCGAAAACGAAAAGGAAATCGTCTCCATCCAACAGTCCGCCGACCACATCCTCAACCTGCTCAACAACCTGTTGGAATACTCCAGCCTCGAACAAGGCAAGCTGCAAGTGAGCAAGGAAACCTTCGACATCGGCCAACTCTGCGACGAGATCGCCGAGATGTTCGCCCCCATCGCCAAGCACAAGAACCTGCAATTCCATTTTGAAAACAACATCGAAAAAGGCACGCTACTGAATACCGACAAACTGAAAATCAGGCAGATACTTACAAACTTGATTTCCAACGGCATCAAATACACTTTGGAAGGCGAAGTCAGGTTCAAGGCACGCTTAGGACGCAACTTGGCCGTGTTCGACATCATCGACACCGGCGTAGGCATCCCGCAAGACAAATTAGAAGAGGTATTCAAGCCTTTCGTGCGCATCGAGACCTACAACCAGTTTGCCGAAGGCAGCGGCTACGGCATGTCGGTCGTCAAAGGTCTCGTCGACCTGCTTGGCGGCGAGATCCATACCGAGTCGGAAGTTGGCAAAGGCTCGCACTTCGAGGTCAGGATTCCCGTAGAGGAAATCTCACAAACGGAAGAAGAGGCTTCGGGCGACCTCAAGAAGAGCCTCAATATTTTGGTTTTCGACGACGACAACACCCTGCTGTCCGTCATCGACAACATGCTCCACCGCCTCGGCCACCAAGCCATCCCCTGCCGCTCGATGAACGACTTCGACAACGCCCTGCACCAAATCTCCGATTACGACTACATCCTCACCGACCGCGAAATGGGTGCCGTGACGGGCAACGACGTGCTCTACCTGGTCAAGGAAGTCGACCCACAGAAACCAGTCATCCTGATGACCGGTCGCATCGAATACACCACCGAAAAGGCCAAAGAGGAGGGCTTCGACGGATTCTTGCAGAAGCCGTTCAACCTCAAGCAATTGGAAAACCTTTTCGGGAGCGTGGCCACCACCGAGAGCGCGTCGGAGATGGCCTTCCCCGACTTCCCCGCCTTCAGCGAGATGATGGGCAACGACAAGGAAGCCATGGAGAGCATCCTGACCGTCTTCGTGCAATCGACAGCCGACGACTTGGTGACCATGAACAACCTTATCGAAAAGTCCGATTTCGTTGAGATGCAGCACCTTTGCCACAAGATGCTTCCGATGTTCACCCAATTGGAGCGCGACACCACCTTCTTAGCCCGAATGAACGCCATGCGCGGCAAGGAAGAGACCGAGGCCGACTATCCCGAATGGAAAGACGACGCCACCCATTTCATGTCCCAAGCCGACGAATTGATGGACTTGCTGGCCGAAAAATATGGAATCACGTGAGAAAAAATCTTGCCACCTGATTGCCAGTCCGATAAAAAGTCGTACCTTTGCAGCCGAAACCTCGGGTAGGTTTTAGTTAATTCATTCATAATCAACTTAAAACATTAAATTATGCCTGCAAAGATTAGATTGCAAAGACATGGCAAGAAGGGCCAACCCTTCTATCACATCGTAGTTGCCGACTCTCGCGCACCACGTGATGGCAAGTTCATTGAGAAATTAGGCACCTACAACCCGCTCACCAATCCGGCCCAAATCAACATCAAGTTCGACAGAGCCTTATATTGGTACAGCGTTGGCGCCCAGCCTACCGACACCGCCCGCTCGCTGCTCAGCAAGACCGGCGTCATGATGAAGTATCACCTGATGCGTGGTGTCCAGAAAGGCGCCATGACCGAAGAGCAAGCCGAAATCAAGTTCCAGAACTGGATGAAGGAGAAGGAAGCCAAGGCCGCCGGTATCGTCAAGGCCAACCAAGAGAAAGCCCGTGACGAAAAGAAGACCCGCCTTGATGCCGAAAAGCAAGTGAACGAGGCCCGCGCCGCCGAACTCGCCAAGAAGAGAATCGCTGAGATGGAAGCCAAGAAAGCCGCCGAAGCCGAGGCCGCTGCCGAAGCTGCCGCTGCTGAGGAAGCTCCCGCCGCCGAAGCCACAGAGGCTCCTGCCGAAGCCTAAACAGCGAATTTTCATCGAAACGCATAAAAGACCGCCCCGATTGGAGCGGTTTTTTGTTTTCCTATAGACTGCGGAAAAACAAATACGCCTCGTTTTTGACGCAATCGCGCAGCTTGCGATAGGCCTCGACGGTTGCCGCGCATGGCGGTTCAGGACACTCAAACACCACATCGAAAGCCTCAGCGCCAACGTCGGCGACATGCCGTGGACGGTAAGCCGACAAATCAGCCAAGCATTCTTTCATCACTTCAACCACCAATGGATCAACGGATTGCAACGGCTTTCGGCCAGCCGAAACCACCTCAATCGTAGTGGAATAGTCGCGCAGGAAAGCCGCCGCCATCGGGCCGCAACAGGCATCCGTCTCGGTGAGCACAAGAATCCTCATACCTTATTATTATGGCTGCAAAGATAGCCCAATTTGCCAAAACAAAAGATTTTTGGCCCGAAAATTCACCAATTCAAGGCGATTTACTATTTTTGCACCCAAATTCACAAAATCAACAAAACGACTTAATATGGGAAGAGCATTTGAATACCGCAAAGCGGCCAAGCTGAAAAGATGGGGACACATGTCGCGCGTGTTCCCGAAACTCGGAAAACTGATCACCATCGCTGCCAAGGAAGGCGGTCCCGACCCCGACATGAACCCGAAACTGCGCCAGGCCATCCAAAACGCCAAGGCCGAGAACATGCCCAAGGACAACATCGATGCCGCCATCAAGCGTGCAACGGATAAAGACGCCGCCAACCTGGTGGAAATCACCTACGAAGGCAAAGGCCCCTTCGGCATCCAATGCATGGTGGAATGCGCCACCGACAACACCACGCGCACCGTGGCCAACGTGAAGTCGTACTTCAACAAGTGCGGCGGCTCGTTCCTGCCCATAGGCTCGTTGGAGTTCATGTTCACCCGCAAGGCCGTCTTCGAAATCGAGATGCCCGCCGGCATGGACAAGGACGAGCTGGAGCTGGAACTCATCGACTACGGCTTGGACGAGATCACAAGCGAGACCGACGAAGAGGAAGGCACCACCACGACCACCGTCTACACCGCCTGGACCGACTACGGCACCATGCACGACGCCCTCGAAGAGCGCAAGATCAACATCGTGAAAGCCAACCTGCAACGTTTCCCCAACCAAACCGTCAGCTTCACCGACGAACAGATGGTTGAAATTGAGAAATTCCTTGACAAGCTCGACGAAGACGAAGACATTCAAGCCGTTTACACAAACATGGAGTAAAAAGCGATGAGTTGGAACGAACCATTGGGCAAAAAGCTGTCGGCCTATGCCGATGCCGAGTTTGAGTATATCGAGACGAAAGACGTCAACGATGCCGCAAAGATCGACTTGGGCTGCTCAGGCATCTACATGGAAGCTACCGTGGTCTATTTCGAAATCAAGAACCTAGCCTATATCCTTAAGGAAAACGGCAGAAGAAAGACCGCCATGATCTACACCATGTATAAGGAGGTGATTACCGCCATTGCTGAGCAAACAGGCGCTTTCGTCAATTGCTTCTCCCCCTTCGCTTTCCTCATCGTTTATCCCGGTCGCGACGAGTCGCTGCCGCAAGGCGTCAAGGGCGCTCTCAAGATCGCACATGCCCTTAGCGAGGACTTCAAGGAGCAGTTTGCGGGCATCAACGGAGTGGAGTTTTCGATGGGCCTCGACCACGGCCACATCATGGGCACAAAGAACATGTCGGACAACGGCAACGAGCACATCTCGTGGTTCGGGAGCTGCATCTACAAGGCCACGCGTATTGCTAAGGAATGCGCCCGCCCCTTCTATGTGGGCATCTCAGGCGTCATCTACCACAGCCTCGGCGAAGACATGCGCATCGCCACCCGACGCATCTTGGGCATCAAGAAAAACGTCGAGATCTGGACCAAGGTCAGCTACCAGTACGAGAACGTCAAGAAACATCTCTACCAGACCAACCACAAAATTTCGCCCGACGCAGAGTAATAAATCGCCCAAAGTTTGCGTTTGTCCCATAAAAACGCTTATATTTGCGATTGAAAACAACGATTCGTGTCGTGATGAGATTGAAAGTTAGGTCATTATTACGTATCTTATTGATTTTCATATCAACAGCTACCTCCTTCCCGTTGTTCGGGCAAGGGAGGTATGCTTTTATGACCTCCCAAGTCGACTCCATCTGCCAAAACACGCTCGACTACATCCGCATCAAGCAACTGCTCACCTTGCAACAGACCGAGATAGGCCAGGACGTCGCCCAATTGCAGCACACCATCGACATCATGAACCAACACCTTGAGCAAAGCCTCAACGAAAGCCAAATCATCGATGCCGAGCTGGCGGCCATCAACCGCCACCTCGACTCCATCATGCCCAAGCGCCCCGATGGCCCCAAACCCAAGGAAAACATCATCAACATCTTGAGCGAAAGGCTCAGCTTTCATGGAAGCTACGGATTGAACATCAACCAATTGGCCCTGTCGAATTGGGCTGCCGGCGGTGAGAACTCATCAACGGGCAAGGCCTTCGCCAACTTCACCCTGCTCGACAAGAAGAAAGCCTTCGAACAAAAACTGACAGGTGCCTTCGCCTTCGGCATTTCCCGTTTCGCCGACAAACGCATAGAGAAGCAAGACGACAAGATTGACCTCACCTATGCCCTCTCGCTCAACAGCAAGACCCAATGGAACATTTCGATGGTGGCCACCTTCAACACACAGTTCGCCAACGGCTACAAATACCCCAACGACTCGACGGTGATTTCGAGTTTCTTCGCCCCTGCCTACCTCACCGTCTCGGCAGGCTACACCTACAAAAGCAAAAACGACCGCTTCCAGATCTTCATGAGTCCCATGGCGGGCAAGGTCACCTTTGTGATGAACCAAGACCTCGCCGACGCAGGCAGCTTCGGCGTAAAGAAAGGCTACTACGACCAAGACAGCCTTTGGATTCCAGGCGAAAATATCGCCGCTGCCGTCGGTGTCAACGCCATCATCAACTATAACCAACCCATCGGCAAGAACATCACCTACACCACGATGCTCAATGCCTTCTACAACTACACCGAGAAACGCGACGACAACAGGCTCCGCCTCGACCTCAACTGGGAAAACACGGTCAACTTTGCCATCAGCAAACATCTGACGACGGTGTTGTTCGTCCACCTCAAATACGACCACAACACCACCTTCCCCGTTTACGAAGAAATCGACGGCGTGGAGACCGTAGTCGACAACGTACCCAAGCTCCAATTCAAGGAGTCGTTAGGCATCGCTTTTGTACATAACTTTTAAAACAACTGAAAATGAACATATTAATCACAGGCTGCAATGGCCAATTAGGAACAGAGCTGCAAAAGATTGCGCTGAACGACCAGCATCACCAATGGTTATTCACCGACATCGACACCCTTGACATCTGCAACAAAACCGCAGTAGAAGAATGCTTCGTGAAGAATGGCATCGATGCCTGCATCAACTGCGCGGCCTACACCGCTGTCGACAAAGCGGAAGACGAACCGGAATTGGCCACATTGGTCAACTCCTTTGCGCCGAAAGTGCTCGCCGAAGCCTGCAAAAATCACGACGCGCTGCTCATCCACATCTCCACCGACTACGTCTTTGGCGGCGATGCCCATGAGCCTTATAAAGTCGACGACCCCATCAACCCACAATCGGTCTACGGCAGCACCAAGGCCGAAGGCGAACGCCTCATCCGCGAAAGCGGCTGCAACTACATGATTGTGCGCACGGCATGGCTCTATTCATCGGTGGGCAAAAACTTCGTGAAAACCATGCTCATGCTTGGCGAAACGAAAGAGGGAATCAACGTGGTGGCCGACCAACGAGGCTGCCCCACCTGGGCACACGACCTTGCCTTTGCACTGGTAGCTTTGCTTGACAAAAACGGGAAGAACGAGATCCACGAGACCTTCCACTTCACCAACGAGGGGCAAATCACCTGGCATGACTTCGCCACCGCCATCATGGAAATTGGTGGAAAGCAGTGCAAGGTAAACCCCATCACCACCGAACAATACCCCACCAAAGCCAAAAGACCTGCATATAGCGTGCTGGATTTGAGCAAGATAAAGGAATTTGCAGGAATTGAGATTCCCGACTGGAGGAAGAGCTTGGAGCAGTGTATTGACGAATTAAAATGGATGGCTTCGCTGCGCTCGCAATGACGTGAAGCGACGAGGAAGCCAAGCCCCGTAGGGGCGACAGCCAATAAGCAGGCGACGTAAGTCCCTGCACTGACAAGGCGACGTAAGCCGCTGCACTAACAAGGCGACGTAAGCCGCTGCACTGACAAGGCGACGTAAGTCCCTGCATCAACAGAAAACAAACACAAAACATAACACCATGGATCCTAAAATCATCGAAAGAGCAAAATCGTGGCTCACAGAGCAATACGATGAAGAAACGAGAAAGAGCGTGCAAAACATGCTCGACAACGACCCTAACGAACTGACCGAGAGCTTCTACCGCAACCTCGAGTTCGGCACCGGCGGACTGCGCGGCATCATGGGTGCCGGCACCAACCGCATGAATATCTACACCGTGGCCATGGCCACCCAAGGCTTCGCCAACTACATCAAGAAGATGCACCCCGACAAGAAGGACCTGAGTATCGCCATCTCGTATGACGGTCGCAACAACAGTCCAGCCTTCGCCAACGTCACCGCCGACGTGATGTCGGCCAACGGCATCAAGGTCTACATCTTCGACTGCCTCCGCCCCACCCCTGAGCTTTCGTTTGCCGTGCGCGAAATGAAATGCGACGCCGGCGTGATGGTGACCGCCTCGCACAACCCCAAGGAATACAACGGCTACAAGGCCTATTGGAACGACGGCGGTCAATTAGTCAGCCCCCACGACAAGAACGTCATCGCAGAGGTGGAAAAAATCACCGACCCGTCGATGGTCAACTTCAAGCGCAACCCCGACCTCATCACCGTGCTTGACGAAAAGTTTGACGACATTTATTTAAATAAGGTGTACGGATTGTCTTTGTCGCTCGACCTCATCAAGAAGCACAAAGACCTCAAGATTGTCTACACACCGATTCATGGTACAGGTCGCCGCTTGGTGCCCGAAATCCTGAAGATGAAAGGCTTCGAGAACGTGTATTGCGTTGAGGAACAAATGGTTGTCGACGGCAACTTCCCCACCGTGAAGTCGCCCAACCCCGAAGAGCCTGCCGCCATGGCCTTGGCCGTGAAGAAAGCCCAAGAGGTGAACGCCGACTTAGTCATGGCCACCGACCCCGACGCCGACCGCGTAGGCATCGCCGTGAAAGACGACAAGGGCGAATACATCCTGCTCAACGGCAACCAGACCGCCAGCATCTTTGTCTATTATTTGCTGCGCCGTTGGAAAGAATTGGGCAAACTCACAGGCAACGAATACATCGTCAAGACCATCGTCACCACCGAGCTGTTGTTTGAAATCGCGAAGAAATACGACGTAGACCGCTACGACGTGCTGACCGGCTTCAAGTACATCGCCGACAAAATCCTCGAACTCGAAGGCAAGAAGCAATTCATCGGGGGCGGAGAAGAGAGCTACGGCTACTTGGCTGGCGACTTCGTGCGCGACAAGGACGCCGTCATCGCCACCAGCATGATTGCCGAAGCTACGGCCTGGGCTGCCGAACAAGGCAAGACTTTGTACGAGCTGCTCATGGACATCTACAAGGAGTTCGGGCTTTACAAAGAAAAACTCGTCTCGCTCACCAAGAAAGGAATCAGCGGCACCGAGGAAATCAAGGCTTTGATGGCCAAGTTCCGCACCACGCCGCCCATCGTCATTGCTGGCGAAAAGGTGGTTGAGATTCGCGACTACAAACTTCAGGAAGCCAAAGACTTGCTGACCGGCAAGACCTCGCCCATCACGCTGCCCAAGAGCAACGTGCTACAATTCTTCACCGAGAGCGGATCGAAGATTACGGTACGTCCGTCGGGCACCGAACCCAAGATCAAGTTC
>DGXB01000026.1:1194-1428 GCA_002396205.1 Bacteroidales bacterium UBA4243 | reverse complement strand
CCGAACCCAAGATCAAGTTCTATTTCAGCATGAAAGGCGATGCCACCAACGGCATAGAAGCCGCCATGAAAGCACTTGACTCGAAGCTCGACAAGGCCGCCAATGAACTGACGGAATGATAGTTGAATTTGCGACGGAAAAGCGGAAAAAAAATTTTTCCGCTTTTTTGTTGTTCGTATTGGAATTTTATCTATTTTTGCACCCCGAAAGACGGCGGGATAGCTCAGCTGGTTA
>DGXB01000026.1:0-1099 GCA_002396205.1 Bacteroidales bacterium UBA4243 | reverse complement strand
GGAGGTCATGAGTTCAATTCTCATTCCCGCTACTTCAAAAGCAAGGTGAAAAGCCTTGCTTTTTTCGTTTGTGTAATTCAAACAAAACCTATATCTTTGCAAAAAGATTTGAAAACGTTATCCAAATGAAAAAGCTATTTGTTATATTCTTTTTGTTGATAATCAGTTTTTTATCATCATGTGGAGAAAGAAAAAACAATGAATCCGATGACAACGTCACTTCCCTCGACATTGAAAATCCCATCCCAACTTCCGAACCAATCCAGCAACAGCCCAAAAAACAATTCGACTACCACGGCATCAAACCGGCATCCATCGATACCATGCTGGTGGTCGTCAACCGACAAGGCGAACTGATAGGGCGATTCGTCAGCTCCACTGCCAGCACCTATACCGTTGCCATCCAAGACCACATTGAAATCCCCAAAATCGGGAACAAAGTGGTCACATTCCGTGCCGCTGACGGCCAAGGCATACTCTTCAACTACCGCACCAACGTCAACATCAGGCAGCGGCCCGACATCAATTCGCCCGTGATTTGCCAAATCTCACACGACCCGAAAGAAGATCTCTCTGACCCTTATCCCTGTTTGGGCAAGACCGACGAATGGTACAAAATCAAAGTGGGAAACAAAGTGGGCTACGTCCGCCACGACCTCGTGGAATGGGATGCCATGGATACCCAATAAAATCCTACGCCCAAAGCAACAAGCCTGAACAGATAATCAATCCTGTGACAAACAAGTCGATGATGCAGAAGCCCATGATGTCTTTGGCATTGAGCTTCGCTATGGCCAAGGCTGGCAAGGCCCAGAAAGGCTGTATCAGGTTGGTCCAGGCGTCGCCCCACGAGATGGCCATGCCCGTCAGACCGACATCGACGCCCAATGCCGCACCAGCGGTAAACATAATCGGTGCCTGAATAGCCCAGTGGCCACCACCCGATGGCACGAACATGTTCAAAATGGCAGCACAGAAGAAGGTGAACAAGGGATAAGTCTTTGGCGTAGAGATGGCTACGCAAGCATTGCTGACCACTTCGCCCAAGCAGATGCCCGACTCGCCCACACCCGTAATGATGCCCATGATGCCGGCATAG
>DGXB01000082.1 GCA_002396205.1 Bacteroidales bacterium UBA4243 | reverse complement strand
AAGTTCCAACGGTAGCTCCAGAACTGGCTCACGGTGCTTTGCGGTCCGCCTTCGCAGTAGAGCAGGGCGGGGTATTGCTTGTTGGCATCGAAGTGGGGCGGATAGATGACCCACACGAGCATGTCCTTGCCATCGGTGGTCTTCACCCAGCGTTCCTTCACGTCACCCATGGTAAGTTGGGCAAAGATGTTGTCGTTGATGTGCGTGATTTGCGCGGCCTCGCCCGTGGTGGGGTCGACGCTGAAAAGCTCCGTCGGGTGGCTCATCGACTGGCGACCGGCAATCAGCTTGTCGCCGTTGAAGTGTACGGAGACGTAGTTGTGTTTGCCATCCGTCAGCTTCTTGATTTCGCCGTTTTCGAGGCTGAGGGCGTAGAGTTGGTCGGTGGCATATTTGTCGCTGATGAAGTAGAGCGTCTTGCTGTCGTCGGCCCAGCTGAAGCCCGTGCAGCATTGGTCGAAGCGGGCCGAGTAGTCGGTCTTTTCGCCCGTTTCGAGGTTCATCACGAAGAGGCGTTGCTTGTCGCTCTCGTAGCCGTCGCGCTCCATGCTCTCCCAGGCCATCCATTTGCCGTCGGGTGAGATGACGGGGTTGAGGTCGTAGCCCATCATGCCTTCGGTGAGATTCTTGCACTCGCCGCTTTGGATGATGTATTGGTAGATGTCGGTATTGGTGGAGAGGGCGTAGTCCTTGCCGACCTTCTTGCGGCAGCAGTAGACGAAGCTCTTGCCGTCGGGCAGCCACTGCACCTGCTCCATGCCACCGAAGGGACGCACGGGGGCTTCCCATTGCTCGCCTTGCATGGCGTCAAACGAAGCCTCAAGTTTTCCACTGCTGAAGTTGCCCACGAAGATGTGGCCATAGGTATCAACCCAGTGGTCCCAATGGCGGTACATCAGGTCGTTCATGATGCGGCCCGACGACTTGTCTAAGTCGGGGTAGATGTCGGCCACGGTCTCTTTCAGCTTCACTTCCTTGGTGAAGAGCGCCTGGGCGCAGTCGGGCGAGTAGAGGAACCCGTTGATGTCGTCCTTCTCGCTGGAGACGCATTGCAGGCCCGAGCCGTCGGGGTTCACTTCCCACATTTGCATGACGTCGTCTTTCGGCGCGAGGAAGCCGATTTTCTTGCCGTCGGGGCGCCATTGCGGGCTGTATTGGCTGTCGTTGCTCACCACTAATACCTTGTTGTCGCTGCCGTCAGCGTTCATTATATATAAGGTGGAGCCGCTACGGTTTTCGGGTACGCTGTAGTAGGTGACGGCGTAGACGATCTTCGAGTGGTCGGGCGAGATGCTGTAGTCGCCGATGCGGCCCATGCTCCAGAGCACTTCGGGCGTCATGATGTCCGATTGCAGGGTGAGTTCTTTCGGCCCGATTTTGTCTTTGCCTTTCGGTTCAGTTGTCTGTTTCTCAGGCTGTTGTGTGTTGCACGATACGATTGAACAAGTGATCATGGCTAACAGGAAAAGTTTGTTTTTTCTCATATTTGATAGGGTTTAAGAATTTGGCGGTAAAATTAGGGAATAATATGATATGAGGGACTAATAGATGGCATTTTTTGTCGGCGAGGGTTTACACCGCCCGCCTATGAGGCTGACACCCCTTCGGGGTTTCTATGTGCCGCGAAGTCCCGAAGGGACGGCAGCACCCAGGCAGATGGTGTGAACCTCTGCCGAAAAAAAACAATCATTTTGCCGTTTTGATTGAAAAATAAATGCTATTTTTTGCAATTAATTTGCACGGTAAGAAAAGCTTCCATATTTTTGCAACCTAATTTTACTCGAATATGAAAAAGCAAATCCTTTTTCTCCTGGTGGTATTGGCCGGATGCCTCGGATTGAAAGCTCAAGACAAGGGCATGTTGACATACTGCAATTTCGTCTTGCCTGACAATTCCTTGGTCAGTTACGAAGTAGCCAACGGCATCGACATCCAGTTCAAAGATTCCCTAATGGTGGTGAACGATCTGAGCTTTTTTATGGATGAAATGGTCAGATATTATTTCTCGGAAGAGGATGTTAGCGAAGTTAATAACAATGAGGGCGGCAATGGCAGTTACGTTATCGGCGACAAACTGTTTGTGAATGGTTCTGGCATGGGAAACATCATCGTTTTCGATTTGTTGGGGCATGTGGTGTTCAGCAATCCGAACTGTAAGGAATGTGTCATCGACCTGTCCGCCCTTGCACCTAACACATTGTATGTCATCAAAGTCAACAACCAAACTATCAAATTCATTCGGAAATGAAAAAGAGTGTTTTGTTCGTATTATGTCTTATGGTGAGTGTGCTCGGCTATGGTCAAAGTCATAGGGGTTATGTCATTATGTTCAATACTCCGAACGGAACCGTTTGCTTCGACACCCAATCTGTCGTCAACATTCACATTGATGCCTCGGGCCAGACCTTGATTCACAGCGAGGGAACGGAATGGACACCGCTGGCTGATATGGACACGGTTAGTGTCGTCAGGGCCATCGACACAGCCGATTGGGTCGACCTCGGCCTGCCGAGCGGCTTGTTGTGGGCCACGCGCAATGTGGGCGCCAACCACGTTGGAGACAATGGCGACTATTTTGCTTGGGCCGAAACGCAACCTAAGAGTGTTTACGATTGGAGCACTTACACGTATAGCTGCAACGGCGATAATCATTCATTTACAAAATACTGTCGCCACCCAAATTACGGATGCGACGGCTTAACCGATACCCTTACCATCCTGCAACACGTCGACGACGCAGCCACGGCCAGTTTGGGCGACGGCGCGCGTATGCCCACGTTAGAGGAATGGCAGGAACTGAACAACAATTGTACGTCAGTTTGGACGACCCAATACGGCGTGAATGGAAGACTTTTCATCGGTAGCAATGGCAACACGCTCTTCCTTCCGGCTGCTGGTTGGTGGTCGGGGAACGACCTTGTCTTCGTTGGCACCGATGGCGAGTATTGGTCGAGCTCGCTCTATGTGTTTTACTCGGATATGGCATGGTATTTCGATTTCAACTCGGCTGGTTCCAACACGAGCCACTTCAATTCCCGCGATTGGGGCCGGCCAATCAGGGCTGTCAAAGCAAATTGAAGGAGTAAATGTTCTGACTTTTGCAAAACTCCCTTGAAAAAGTGTTCAGGATTGCCAAAAACTCCCTTGAAAAAATGTCGGGTTTTCAAAAAGTCCCTTGAAAAAATGTCAAAATACTTGCAAAAGTCCCTTGAAAAAGTGTATCTTTGCAGCTTCAAATTTTAAATCATTAAATCACAGAATACTATGTTAAGTCAAGATGTAAAGATTGGAAGTGCTGTCCGTTTGGATGGAAAGATTTATTTCTGCATTGACTTCCAACACGTTAAGCCTGGCAAGGGCAACACTATCATGCGTATCAAACTGAAGGACGTGTTGAGCGGCAACGTGCTCGAAAAGCGTTTCGACATCGGCGTGAAGCTCGAAGACGTGCGCGTTGAGCACCGTCCCCACCAGTACCTCTACAAGGAAGGCGAGGACTACATCTTCATGAATACCGAGACCTACGACCAAATCCCGATTCCCGAGGGCAACATCACGGGCGTGAAGTTCATGAAGGAAAACGACGAGGTTGACGTTGTCGTCGATGCCTCCACCGAGACCATCCTGTACGCCGAAATGCCGGTGAAGACCGTGCTGAAGGTGACTTACACCGAGCCTGGCGAGAAGGGCAACACCGCCACCAACGCCTTGAAGGAAGCCACCGTCGAAACGGGCGCCATGGTGCGTGTGCCGTTGTTCATCAACACCGACGACATGATCCGCGTCGACACCCGCACGGGCGAATACTGCGAACGCGTGAAGGCCTAAAACAGTGCCGAGCATAAAAATAGCGCAAGGTCGTTGACTTTGCGCTTTTTTTTTGTGTATATTTGCAGCGCAAAACAAGTTCAAACTGAAGTTTCATGTCTGAAATCAGCAGGTTTTTTGGAATTATTATCGCCATGTTTGGTGACGACCACAACCCTCCGCATTTCCATGTACGTTATGGTAGTTACCGGGCCAGCATTACGATTGACAAGGGCTTGGTTTCAGGGCAGCTTCCCCGAAAGGCGTTGAACAAGGTGTTTGCTTGGATGGATGAGCATCATGACGAATTGATGTCGAATTGGGAACTCTTGCAGAAAGGTGAAGCGCCCATGCCGATAAAACCCTTAAAATAAAACACTATGGAAGAACATGAATTGTTGAGAATCGTTGATGTCGAGTATTTGCACGACTATACGATGGATCTTGAATTCAGCAATGGCGAGCATCGGATTGTCGATTTCAAGCCACTGCTTACAGGCAAGTTACGTGAGCCTTTGCTTAAACTCGATAATTTCATCCAATTTGCTTTGACAGATTGGACTTTGGAATGGTATAACGGCGTTGATTTTGCTCCTGAGTATCTTTACGAAAAGGGAAAGGCTGCTTGAACGACAAATAACAGTGTAAAATGAAAATACAAAAGACTACTCTGAAAACCATAGCGGAACTCATTGATGCAAAATTTGTTGGCGATGCCAAGTTCCCCATCACCGGACTCAACGAAATCCACAAGGTGGAGGCAGGCGACATCACCTTCGTTGACCACCCGAAATACTACGCCAAGGCACTCAATTCGGCGGCCACGGTGGTCCTTATTAATAAAGAGGTGGACTGCCCCGAAGGGAAGGCCTTGCTCTTGCACCCCGACCCGTTTGATGCGTTCATCCGCTTGATGCGCCATTTCCGCCCCTTCGAGCCGCAAACCATGCCCATCAGCGATACGGCCGAGATAGGGGAGGGCACGCTCATTATGCCGGGCAGCTTCGTCGGACACCACACCGTCATCGGGAAGAACTGCCTCATCCATCCCAATGTGACCATCTACGACCATTGCGTGATTGGCGACAATGTCATCATCCATTCGGGCAGTGTCATTGGAGCCGACGGTTATTATTTCCAACGCCGCAACGAAGGCTTCAAGAAGTTCGAGTCGTTTGGTCGCGTGGTCATCGCCGACGATGTGGAAATCGGGGCCTTGTGCAGCATCGACCGTGGCGTCACCTCCGACACCATCATCGAGAGCGGCACCAAACTCGACAACCACTGCCAAATCGGGCACGACAGCTACATCGGCCACAACTGCCTCATCGGAGCCCATGCCGCCATCGCAGGCGTGACGCGCATCGAGGACGATGTCATCCTTTGGGGCCGTGTGTGCGTCAACAAGGACTTGGTCATCGGAACAGGAGCCGTCGTGTTGGCCACCTCTGCCGTCGACAAGAACATCGAGCCGGGCAAGGCCGTCTTTGGCGTGCCTGCGCAAGAGGTGCGCAAACAATGGCGCGAACAAGCCGCCCTTCGCCAACTGCCTGATTTCCTGAAAGAATACTATAAAACGTATCAATAATCATGGCCTATAGCCTTCGGCATATGGCTCGTTTTACAGAGGAATCGAGCCATGAACCATAAGCCATCGGCCATAGTCAAAAGAAACAACAATGAAAAAGATAGCCCTACTATTAGCAATTCTCCTCACGGGCATAGGTGCCTTTGCGCAGGACATGAAGACTTATCTCTATGCTGAAAGAGATACAACCCAACTTTATCTTGATTTCTATACACCTGAAAACGTGAATGATAGCACGATTTGCATGGTCTATGTTTTCGGTGGTGGATTCGTTGGCGGGCAGCGCAACGGCAAGTTTGAGAAAGCCTATTTCAAGCAATTGGTCGACGAAGGTTTCCAAGTGGCCGCCATCGACTATCGTCTTGGTTTGAAAGGGGCAAAGAACCTGAGCGTCTTCAATTCCGAGCCTTTAAAGATTGCCATTGATATGGCCGTCGAAGATGCCATTTCGGCTCTCGCATATTTGCTTGACCATGCCAAAGAGCTGAAAGTCAACAAGGATTGGATTGTGATGGTTGGCTCCAGTGCTGGGGCCATCACCTCGTTGCAGACCGACTACACGCTATGCAACGGCTATCTCAATTCCAGCATCCTGCCTGACGATTTTCGCCTCGCGGGCGTGATTTCATATGCAGGAGCCATCTTTTCCAACGAAGGCAAAGTTCAATATCGAAACCACGCACCTGCTCCTACGATGCTCTATCATGGCACGTCGGACCGCTTGGTGCCGTACAAGAAAATCAGCCTTTTCAATATCGGCTTCTATGGCACCGATGCCTTGGTTGACCGTTTCGAGAAGTTCGACTATCCTTATTTCGCTCGCCGTTTCGAGGGCTACGGCCACAGTGTGGCAGCTGGCGGTCCGCTGACGGTCGACGACTTGGTGTGGTTTGTCCGTCACTACGTTTACAAGAAGGAAAAGATCCAGGTGGACGGCACCTACAACAACCTTGACCCCTCGACGATGCCGCCCTACGACTTGTATACACCTGGAGACCTGTACAAGTGATAAAGCATACTTTTTACCCTATCCTTACCACCCCAAACCTACCGACACTATGAAAAAGATGATTACCAGTTTATTTGCCCTTTTGGGCTTGGTCGCCTGTGGCCATCAAGGTTTTGAAAACGCAGATGTCAACGCTTTCGTCGAATGCTTGAAGAACCCCGATGTCGTCCTGCTCGATGTGAGGACCGCAGCGGAATTCGATGAGGGACATATTGCCAATGCCCTCAATATTGACGTCAAAGCGGATGACTTCGTCGAGAAAATCAAATCGATCCTTCCCGAAGAAAAAACGATAGCGGTGTATTGTCGCGGCGGAAAACGATCGGCCGATGCCGCCGGAATGCTTGTCAAGGAAGGCTTCAAGGTCGTGAACCTCTTAGGCGGAATCACGACTTGGAAAGATGCTGGGATGCCTATTGAGGTAACTGAGCCTGAGGACACTTACGAGGTGGACAGCTTTGTCACCAAAAGTGGCAAGGAAGTCAAATTCCACGCTTTGGTACATGCCAGCATCCGCATCGAATATGACGGCAAGGAAATCATGGTCGACCCCGTGACGAAATTAGGGGAGAAGACCATCGACTACACCGAAATGCCCAAGGCGGACTACCTTCTCGTCACCCATGAGCATTTCGACCATTTCGACACGACTGCCATCAAATTATTGACTGGCGACAACACCCAATTGGTGACCAACCAACGCTGTGCAGATATGCTCGGCCATGGCACGGTGATGGCCAATGGCGACGTGCTGCAATTGGCCGACGACATCACTCTTGAGGCCGTCCCTGCCTACAACACTACTGAGGGACACCAGCAGTTCCATCCCAAGGGAAGGGACAACGGTTTCATCCTCACCCTCGACGGACTGAGAATCTACATCGCCGGCGACACTGAAGACATTCCCGAGATGGCCGAAATCAAAGACATTGATGTCGCCTTCATGCCCTGCAACCAGCCTTACACCATGACGGTCGAGCAGCTCCTTAACGCTGCAAGGATGGTCAAGCCAAGGGTGCTGTTCCCCTACCATTACGGGCAGACCGATGTCAGTGGCATCCCGTCACAACTGGGAGCCGATGGGGTGGAAGTGAGGATTAGGCATTACGAATAACAAGAAAAGCTCAGCCTCGGCTGAGCTTTTCCTTTTGCGGAGAGAAAGGGATTCGAACCCTTGGAACGCAAAGCGTTCAACGGTTTTCGAGACCGCCCCGATCGACCACTCCGGCATCTCTCCAGTGGTTTCGGTAGGTGGACTTGCACCACCTTGCGGAGACAGAGGGATTCGAACCCCCGAAGCCTTTCGGCTTAACGGTTTTCAAGACCGCCGCTATCGACCACTCAGCCATATCTCCGCTGCAAAAGTACAACTTTTTTCATTTGCCCAATGCAGTTGTCAGAAAAAAAAGTTTTTTTGATGCTTTTGTCTTGATTTTATATATTGATAATCAATTGATTGTAAAATAAAGACTTTTCTTCTTGTGCTTTTGGTACCCATCTTTTCTTTTCCCGTTTCGATGAAAACACTATCTTTGCATGGCTTAACGACGATACTGAAATGAGGAATCGCTGCATGTTTTTGGTTGCTGTGCTGCTCTCGGCGGCGCTTCTTTGGGCTTGCTCAAGGGACCGTTCACCCTTCACGCTCGATACAGCCCCACGCCATTTCAACGAACTGAGGGCCTTGGAATCGTTGCTGGAGACCGATCCCGCTCAGGCTGCCTTCAGCGTCGAAGGTTTGTTGGAAGCCGCTTTGGAGGCGCCTTTCACCACGCTTGACTCCATTGAGTTGGATTTGCGCGTCGTTCAGATGCAGTACAAAAACCGTTGGCTTGACGAAAATAGTCCTGAACTGGCACCAGTCGTTGCCTTCTACGATAGCCTGGCGGTCCTTTATCCGACAGATGAGGATTTGTGTTATCTTCGGGCCAACGCCCATTACTACAAAGGTGTGGAATATGCTTTCGCCAACGACGATGTGGAGGCTTTTAGGCATTATCTTGGTGCGTTGGGTGTGATGCGGCAGTTTCAGGCGTGGGACGAGCATTCCTATGCCAAGCGTTTCATCGCCTTGACTTACACACGTTTGTCGGAAATCCTTTATAGCTTCGGACTCTACGACAATGCGATGGAGGCTTGCCAACAAGCAACGACATATTTCGAGAATGATGCCGACCTGGCTGCCATGATGCGCTATGAGGCTAACATCTATCAGGCGGAGAAGGAATACGACAAGGCTTTGGCATGTTTCGGCAAGGCGAAAGATCTCGCGCCTCTTGGAGTGGATGATGGGGAACTTGCCATCGGCGCAAAGCTGTTTGAGATGCAGCAGTACGACTCGGCTTATCCGCATCTGAAACGTGCTTTCGCCTCAGGCGACCCCATAGCGCGAGTGGATGCCGCCGCCAAGTTGTCCGAGATATGCCGCGTCAATGGGAAAGCTGATGAGGAGTTGCGCTACACCCGCTTCTACGTCGAGAGTTCGATGCGTGAGACCCGTAGGGCTGCCAAGAAGATGGAAATCGAGTACCTTTTCGACGAATTCAATCGCCCGACAGACGAGACCCCTTCTACGAACGGCAGTGGCAATGTGGCCTTGTTCGTCATCGTGGCTTTGCTCGTGACCCTTGCCGTTTTCATGGCTTTCATCATCATCCGTAACCGCAGTCGCATTTCGCATATAGAAAGCAAAATCACGACCATTGAGCAAAAACACGAACAGGAAAACGCCGACAAGAATAATGAGCTTGAGCAAATGGCTCAACAACTCAACGACACAAGGAAGCAGTTGTTAGCCAACCGACCGGACTTCGACGAGGCTTGGAAAGCGTTCTCCGATAGCGACATCGTGAGGAAAATCAGGCATTCGGTGGAGGGAAAGGACATCATGATCAAGAATGTGGGCGTTTATCCTAAATTAAAGCTGAAAGAGATGGATTACATCGGGTTGGTACAGGAAGCCAACCGGTGCTTCCCTGGCTTCTCGTCGCGTTTCCTCAAGGATTATCCCGACCTCAACACGGCTGACCTTCGCCATAGTTGCCTTGGTATTCTTGGCATGAATGATGCCGAGATAGCCGTGCTCGAAGGCATTTCATACAGTGGGGCCAACCGGCGGACCAACAAGATCCTTTCGGTGGTGGGCTTGGGCGACAACTTGGAACAAGCCTTGATCGATTACTTGAAAAGGATTATGTAAAATATTGGAAACTAATTATATAACATGATTTTGTTGATATTGCTTGAGAAAATAGACAAAGAAATAACTTACCAATCAGAAGAAAAAAGATAATTTTGTGCCAAATAATAGAACTATGAAGCGAATAATTGCATTTACGTTGCTTGTGCTGATGGCCGTTTCAGTCAATGCCCAAGCGAAGGCCAAACGGCTGAAGTCCTATCTTTCCACCACGACGTATTGTGCGCCTGGCGTGTCGCCCTACGTGGAAAATGCCATCGCGTTCGACAGCCGGACGGCGGTCTACAAGGAGTTTGAGCCAGGCAGGTTCAAGTCGACCATCGAGATCCAGACCATTTTTAGGCAGGGTGACAAGATTTGCACCTACTCGAAAATCGCTTTGGACAGTCCTGTTGTGACCGACACGGCTAACCTCGCTGGTGCTTTCATCGACCAACAGCGCTTCACTTTGCCCAACGGCGAGTATGAGATGGAAATCAGCGTCACCGACATGAACAGCGGCGAGACGCTGCCAACGGTGCAGTCGACAGTGGAGGTCGCCTATCCCGACGGCACGCCAGCCATCTCCGACATCCTCTTGTTCGATTCCTATGGGCAGGCTGCTAAACCTACGGCTTGCACCAAGAGCGGTTACGACTTCCTGCCTCGCGTCTATCCCTTCTATGGATCGAACGACGAGAAAATCAACTTTTATGTCGAACTTTACAACAGCGACAAGCTGTATGACGAAGGCAAGTATCTGGTGAGCTATTACATCGAGACGGTGGAATCGTCGAACAGGATGCAGAACTATACCTATAACAAGCGCTTCGATGTGAACAAGGTCAATTTGTTGCTCAACTCAATTGATATCAATGACTTGCCTTCGGGCAACTATTACCTCGTCATCGAGATGCGCGACCGCAGCAATGCGTTGATTTGCTCCAAAAGCTGGTTCTTCCAACGCAGCAACCCGAGCGTGAGCTACGACATGGCCGACTTGTCGGGGGTGAACATCGAAAACACTTTTGTCACCAACATCACCGAAATCGACACCTTGCGCAAGTATATCCGCTATCTCGACCCCGTTTGCACCGAGATCGAACGCGACTATTCGGTCAACTTGGTGAAGACCGACGACATGAAGACCATGCAGCAGTTCCTCTTCAATTTCTGGAGTGCACGCTCGCCGATGAATCCCAAGCGCGGCTTCGACGACTACCTGGCCGCTGTCAGACGTGTCAATGCGTCGTTCAAGACCTCTTCGTTTCCTGGCTACCGTTCCGACCGCGGCTATGTGTTCCTGAAGTACGGACAGCCCGACAAGATCATGGAAAGTCCCAATGAGCCAGGAGCTTATCCCTATGAGATTTGGCATTACTACGAGGTGGCCGGCCAACGCAACAAGCGTTTTGTGTTCATGACGAAAGACACCGCCTCCAACGACTATCAGCTCATCCATTCCGACATGGTGGGCGAAGTCAACAACCCGCGTTGGCAGCTCGAAATCTATTCGCGCATCTATGGCCAGGGCTATGACCAGGGCGTCGACCAAACCGAGTACGAAAAAGGTTGGGGCTCACATGCCGGCGAACTCTATAACAATCCGAGATAAGCCATGCAAAGATTGGGCTTTCATATCGTGAGGCTATGGATGCAGTTCCAGTCCGTCCATCCCTATTGGCTTCTCTATCTGAAGTCCGATTGCTATTACTTTTTGGTCTACTATATCGCAAGATATCGTCGCAAAGTGGTCAGAGACAATCTTTTGCATTCGTTTCCTGAAAAAGAGGCAAAAGAGATCAAGACCATCGAACGGCATTTCTATCGCAACCTTTGCGACATGTTCGTTGAGGCTCCCAAGATGCTGAGGATGAAGCCCAACGGCTATAAATACCGCATCGCTTACACCAATCCCGAACTCGTCACCCAACTCTATGAGCGCAAAAAAAACATCTTTTATGCCATCCCGCATTCGGGCAACTGGGAATGGTTTGGCAAGATGATGTGCGACCTTACGCCACACAATTGCCTCGCCGTGTATAAGCGGGTGAAAAACCCTGTCTTTGAGCGTCTTATGCTTTATTTACGTACCTATGGCTGCAACTTGGAGATGGTGGAGTCGAACTCGGTGTTGCGACGTTTGGTGCAGCTGCGCGACAGCCAGAATGCGGTGCTGATGATGGCTGACCAGACTTCGTTTGGCCATGAGTCGGACTATTGGACCACCTTCCTTCATCAGGACACCTGCTGGTTTACGGGCATTGAGCGCATCGCCAGGAAATTGGACTATGCCGTTGTGTTCGTCAGCATGGTCAGGAAGGGTAGGGGACGATTTGAGGTGACGTTTGAGACAGTTTGCGACAACCCGAAGGAAGCTACCGATGGCCAAATCATGGAACAATATGTGCGTTGCGTCGAGCGTTTCATTAACGAGAATCCGGACAATTGGCTGTGGTCGCACCGCCGCTGGAAGCACCAAAGACCCCAAAAAAGCGAATCATGAAGGTGGCTGTCGTCATATTGAACTACAACGGGCGGAAGTTCCTCGAACAGTTCCTGCCCAATGTCATCGCCAACTGCGACCCGATGTTAGCCGAAGTCATCGTGGCCGACAACGCCTCGACCGACGACTCGGTGGCTTTCATGCGCGAGCGTTTCCCCGACATCCGACTGATTGAAAACGAAAGCAACGGAGGTTTTGCCACGGGCTATAACCTTGCTTTGCAACAGATTGAAGCACAATATTATGTGTTGCTCAATTCCGACATTGAGGTAACCCCGAATTGGATTGAACCCGTCGTCGCCTTGATGGATGCCGACCCGCAGATTGCAGCCTGTCAGCCCAAGATTTTGTCGTATTACCACAAGGAACAGTTCGAGTATGCCGGCGCGTGCGGCGGCTTCATCGACAAGTATGGCTACCCGTTTTGCCGTGGACGTGTTTTCCAGACCTTGGAGAACGACGAGGGGCAGTACGACGCGCCGATGGAGGTGTTTTGGGCCACGGGAGCCTGCATGTTCGTCCGCGCCGACTTGTACCACCAAATTGGCGGCTTGGACGACAGTTTCTTTGCCCACATGGAGGAAATCGACCTCTGTTGGCGGCTGAAAAACGCGGGCTACAAGATCTATTGCTGCCCGCAGTCGCGAATCTATCATATTGGTGGTGGCACGTTGCCCAAGAACTCGCCGCGAAAGACATACCTCAACTTCCGCAACAACCTGTCGCTCTTGGTGAAAAACCTGCCCGAGCACCATTTGAGACGCATCATTCTCTATCGCATCCTTTTAGATTGGGTGGCGGCGTTCAAGTTCCTCTTCGAGGGCTGCCCGAAGGACTTCCAAATGGTCTTCAAGGCGCATCGCGACTTCTACAAACGCCTGAAGACCCTGCGCAAAGGCCGCAAGACCATCGAGCACAAGCAGGTGAGCTGCGTCTATCGGCGCAACATCGTTTTCGACAATGTGCTTCGGGGCAAGAAGAAGTTCAGCGAGCTTGAGGGGAGGGATTTCTGGTTATAGTTTTAAAATGTATTGGTCATGGATAAGAAGTCTCTATACGTTCTGACGACTCTTGTTATGTTTTTGAGCCTTGCTAAGCCATACGCAGTAATAGGCCAAAAGAAAGAGTGTTATAGTTTTAAGCTGGCAATAGACAATGATACGGTATATGCCAATAACGTTACTTTTTGCCACTTTCAGTTGAAGTGTTGCAGGTGGTTGCCTGAACAGATAATTATCAACAGGATTGCCTATCCAAACCAGCGTGCTCTGAATAATCATGCTGTTTTTCTTCTTGTTTCCCATAATGAGAGAGTGTATGAAGACCCACTTCCAACCATGTGGAGATTTCAGGACGGGAAGCGATGGGTGGCAAGGTGGAAATCCATTAGATTTGAATCAGAATTGGAACTGGGGAAAGTTTTTTGTGAGGATTTGTCGGAATTAAAAGAAAGATCTGGTTTCCCTTGTTTGCGTAACACTGATTATGGAGAGTATTTCATTCGGGCAATTTTTGTTACTGAAGATAATGACACCATATACTCCAATACCAAGACGATTCATTATTTGGAAAGATGACAGTATTTGCCTCATATGATCACCTCTGTAGTTGGACCACGAAAATTGCAAATCCGTTGGGACGGATACTATTATTTTTAAGCCTTCTGTGTTACGTACAGGTCTATTCGCAGGAAAAATATTCGATTGTAGCAGATTCTCCAATGGATAGTTCCGTTTGTGCCGCCAATTGCCCGTTTTTCGATTTTGATTCACAAGAGTTAATTATCGGATCCACAATTCCTGACCAATTGATTGCGTATCGTCATGGGAGTATAGAGGATGTGCAGATAACAACCGAATCGGTATTGGGAGAGTGTTTTCAAATTGCTGTAGATGGTTTGCCTGTTTCGCTTTATGTAGTAATTGACAGTTTGGGAGTAGTTCGAGGAATAGTTACAAATGTAGGTGATAATGACAAAATGTCTTTAATCGTTGCAAAGGTTGCTCTTAATTATCTGAAATCATTGAGTTTTAGTCCAGCAACTCTGAGAGGAAAGCCAATAGTCTATGGCTTCCCCATTTTTATCAGAATAAGAGAAAGGCCAGAAATAGGGATGGATGTCTCCTTTGAATCCATGCCTTCCTATGAGAATGACAGGAATCAGGATAAGTTGTTCAAACTAGTAAAGGACAACCTCAAACAGTTTGACACTCTGTCCAAACCTGAAACAGTTTATGTTCAATTTATTGTTGATACGTTGGGTGTCACCCATCAGCACAAAGTCCTTAGAGGGGTGAACGAGCAACTTGATGCCGAGGCTTTACGAGTATGCCGAATGATAAAGTTTGACCAACCGGCCAAGCTGAGAGGGAAGCCTGTAAGCATGACCAACTGTTTGCCAATCAAGTTTGAGCCGAGAAAGGATTTTGCTTCGCCAAAGAAGAAATCTCGGTTTATTATAGGTCAGAAATGCAAAGATATGCAAAATACATTAATAAACGTGAATATGTCGACTACACTGATTATTTCTACATAAGATCTCCAAAACCTAAGATTCCAATTCCACCAAAACCTTAATCTCTGTACCTATGAAGACAATACCGATTGTTTTTTGTATTCTATTTCTGTCAAGCTGTCACTCTCTGACAGAGAAAAACGACGGCTTCCTTTTCTATGCCAATATAGCAGAGGAAGACTCGGTAGCATGGCTAATCAATCCTATAGATGACATAATTTCCATTGACAGATATAATGAATTGAATTTGAATGAATTGAATTTGAATGAATATAAATGCGTTGAATCTGAAGAAGATAAAAACTCTTTGTTCGGCCTAATTACTTATTCGGAATGGATGTTTGATTCCATAGCAGACTCAGGCGAAGATGGCACGACTCAAAACTATGAAAATTGGTTTTGGTTTACAAACAAAATGTTGAAAGATAATTATACCATTTATTCAATTGGAAAAATTGTTTTTTATAATGATTTTGAGAGTTATCTTTTTGCTATGCATAGTTCTGATATGTGTTATGACAACATTGTTCTATATGATATTAATGTCAGAAATGGATTTGTGGTTTCTGTAGTGCAGCTAAATAAACTGTTTACTTCTTTTTGTGGAGATTACGGAGATGTCGAAACCGATGTTACCTATCAACCTCATGAGAGAAGATGTATGTTGCAAACAAGTCAAAGTAGTCTTTCTATGGGAGAAAAACACACAAGTAGCGAAAGCACTTCGTTTGTTTTTTCGTTGGAAGGTAGAATTATATGGAACAACCCAGAAAGATAAGAAAATCAAGGTATGCTATGCAAAAAACTTACCCCATAAAAAGAAAAACAAGACAACCTAATACATTCGTTAAACAATCAAAAAACAAACTCAAGATGAAAACAACTTCAAGACTCATGCTCATGGCAACATTGTTTGCCTTGGCCATCACGGGATGCAAAGACCCCTGTTCTCCCGAATTTGCAATTCGGGAGCCGTGAGTGTCAGCATTTTCAATGCGAAAAAACTTTTACTTCCGAAATCTCTGGTTACTCATTTCAAATGTATTGGTCATGGTTAAAAAGGTTCTATGGTTTTTGATTTTGCCGTGTTTTCTTTTTGCGGCGAAGGTTGTTATGTCACAAGACAAGGCAGGATATAGAATCCGTCTAGAAATAAACGATACTATTCGTTATGGGGAACTAATCCAGGTGAAAGCAGTCCTTGAGACTGAGAAACTATTCCCTATAATGGTTAAGATGCATAAGTACATTGCTCCCACTAAACTCGCGTATCATTATGTCAATCATTGTGTATACCTTGAAGTTGTCCATAATGGTACAAAATACGAAGAAGGTAATCCATCATTGCTTTTTCATACAACAATTGAACCTGAAAAAGCATGGTTCTCAAGATGGTTCCCATGTAGTGACATATATGGTGTGTTCGAGTTTAGCAGCCTGCTTCCGGAAGATTATGTTTTGACACATTGCAAGAAAGAGTTATTCGGCGTTAAGAACATGGACTTCGGAGAGTATCAGATTCGAGCCATTTTTATAAATATGAATAACGATACTGTCTATTCAAGCCCTGTGTCAATTCATTATTTGGAAAAATGACAACATTTTCTTTTTCACTTAAACAAGCAATTTACCCTAAGATTCCCGTTTTCCCGTATTTGTTATCCGAGAGCTACGGGTACGGGCGTCTACAATGCGAAAAAAAGTTTGCGCCATAGGAAGGGAAATCCCGCTTCGATTATCGCGCCAAGATGAATTCAATTGCTCTCTCGTAACCTTCCAGCCCCAATCCCTTAAAGCTCTTTACGCAGGCCTCAGCCGTGTAGGAATGCCTGCGGTAAGGCTCGCGCTTCGAGATGTCGGAAATATGCACCTCCACCACGGGGATGCTGATGGCGCGGATGCAGTCGGCCAAGGCGATGGAAGTGTGGGCGTAGCCACCGGGGTTCATCACCACGCCGTCATATTGGTTGTCGGCCTCTTGCAACTTGTCGATCAATACGCCTTCATGGTTCGTCTGGAAATAGTCGATCTCGTGCTCGGCAAAGTGGCTGCGAAGCTGTTCAAGATAAGTCTCGAAAGGCATTGAGCCGTAGATTTCAGGCTCACGCTTGCCTAAGAGATTGAGGTTGGGTCCGTTGAGAATGAGAATTTTCATCGGTAGAATTTTTCGCAAAAATAGGGAATTTTGTCGTTAGGGCGAAAAAAAACGCATAAAAGTTGGTGTGTATCAATTCTTTTTGTATTTTTGTGCCAAAATCATGTAGCCATGAAAACCATCACATTAGGCAAGACTAACCTCAAAGTCAACAAGAACGGCTTTGGTGCCTTGCCCATTCAGCGCATCAGCGAGAAGGAAGCCGTGTATCTGTTGCACAAGGCTTACGACAATGGAATCAACTTTTACGACACGGCGCGTTTCTATACCGACAGCGAGGAGAAGATTGGCGCTGCCTTTGCCGACAGGAGAAAGAAAATCATCATCGCCTCCAAGACGGGTGCCACCACCGTTGAGGACTTTTGGAAAGACCTCCACACCACGCTGCGCAACCTTAAGACCGACTACCTCGACTTGTATCAGTTCCACAACCCGGCCTATTGTCCGCGCCCCGGCGACAAGGAAGGCTTGTATGACGCCATGAAGGTGGCCAAGCGGCAAGGCAAGGTGCGTTTCATCGGCATCAGCAACCACCGTCAGAGCGTAGCCTTGGAAGCCATCGAGCGCGACTGCTACGACACGCTACAGTATCCGTTTTCCTACCTCTCGGCAGAGGAGGACCAGAAGATTGTCGAGGCGTGCCACAAGCACAACATGGGCTTCATTTGCATGAAAGCCATGGCGGGCGGCCTCATCACCGACTCGGCCTTGGCCTACGCCTTCCTCAACCAGTTCGACCATGCACTGCCCATCTGGGGCATACAGCGCGAGAGCGAGCTTGACGAGTTCATTTCCTATCAAGAGCACGAGCCGGAGCTTAACTCGGCCTCGTGGCGCAAGATCGAGAAGGAACGCGAGGAGCTGTCGGGCGAGTTCTGCCGTGGCTGCGGCTATTGCACGCCATGCCCGGCAGGCATCCAAATCTACGACTGCGCCCGCATGAGCCTCTTCCTGCGCCGCGCTCCGTTGAGCGTCTACCTCACGGAGGAATGGAACGAAAAGATGAAGCAGATCGAGAAGTGCAAGCACTGCAACGCCTGTCACGAGAAATGCCCCTACGGCCTGAACACGCCCGAATTGCTACAGAAGAACTACGCCGATTTCAAGGAGTTTTGGGCCAAGAAGCAGGCTGGAGAACTTTGAGCCTCATAAAACATAATGCCATGATTTACAACTCGCATTTGCGCCCAACGGCTTCAGCTACTCCTGTTGAATTCAGCTTCGGGCTTGTGCCAGGAGGTGTAGGTTTTGCTTTGAGTTTCTGACGATAGCGACTGTAGATAAAAAGCTCCGTCACTCAATGAGGGGCGGAGCATTTTGTTTGTTCTGAATCAGTTCGCTTTACTTCAGCGGGCTGGGCGTGTGGTATTCACGGGCGCCGAGTTCCTTGTCAAGCATGATCATGCCACCGATGTGGTTGCCAATCATCGTGGCTTGGCGCACTAAGTCGCGGGCGTTTTCTTCCTCTTCCACCTGCTCGTCGATGAACCAAGCGAGGAAGTTGGCGGCGGCGCGGTCTTTGTCCTCGTCGGCGATGTCGCACAGGTTGTTGATCATCGCGGTCACCTTCTTCTCGTGTTCAAGGGTGTCCTCAAAGGCGGCCAAGACGCTCTTCCATTCGGTTTGCACCTCGGCGATGGGGGCGAGGATGACGCGCTCGTCCTGACTGTGCAGATAGTTGATCATGATGGCGGCATGAGCTTGTTCCTCAAGGAATTGCACCTTGTACCAATGGGCGATGCCATGGAAGCCTTTGGCGTAGATGTCTTGCGACATGCTCAGATAAAGATAAGCCGACCACATCTCAGCATTGATCTGGTCGTTGATGGCTTTTGCTAATTTCTTGCTAATCATAATGCTTAAAATTTAGTTGGTTTGATTGATTTTGTCGATTATCAGGGCAAAAATAGGCTTTTTTCTTGAGACAGCGGCTGACAAGTGGAAAAAAATGCTACCTTTGCAAATTATTTCCATACGAACAGAACCGTTATGTTGCACAGAAGATTTTTGAGAATCAAGGCGTTGCAAGAGATTTACGCCTACCACCAGTCCGATAGTACCAATTTGCCCCAGGCTGAGCGTCATCTGCTTGAAGAGGTCGACGACCTTTACAAGCTGTTTGTCTACCAATTGTCGTTTTGGGTAGAGGTGAAGAAGTTTGCCGAGCGCCGCATCGAGGAAAACCGCAACAAGCACTTCCCCACCGCCGAAGACCTGAACCCCAATCTGAAGTTTGTCAACAATCGGATTCTCAATGCGTTGGAAGACAATAAGCACTTGCTTTCGTTGGAGGACCAATACAAAATCAATTGGGCCGATTCCAGAGAGGACTTCATCCGCTCCTTTTATAATAGGATGTTGGATTGCCCTGAATACGAGGAATATATGTCGAACGGAAAAGACAGTTTCGGCGACGACAGAGGTTTCTTGGCCACAATGGTGGATACCTACATGGCTGACGACACACTGCTTTTCGACTATTATTCCGACCGCGACCTTACGTTCAACAGCGACTATCCCATCGCCATCTACCTGCTGTGGAAGTTCCTCAACGAGTTGCCGGCGAGCTTCGATGCCATGTCGAAACTGCCGCCTGTCTTTAAGGAGGAGAGCGACGACAAGGAATTTGTGGTCAAGCTGTTCGAGAAGACCATTCTCCATGCCGACGACTATGTCGACCTGGTGAAGGCCAACATCTCCAATTGGGACTACGACCGTTTGGCCTTGATGGACAAAATATTGATTTACATGGCGATAACGGAGTTTTGCGAATTCCATTCCATCCCTGTCAGGGTGACCATCAATGAATACATTGAGATCTCGAAGTTCTACAGCACGCCTGAGAGCCGTCGCTTCGTCAATGGCGTGCTCGATCGCCTTTCGACGGTGCTGAAGGAGCAGGGCAAACTCGTCAAGACGGGTTTGGGCCTGGTGGAGAAATAATTGGGGCTTCCAACAATAATATAAAGCGGTGTCCGTTATCCTAAAAATGTCGAAATATGAAGCGTGAAATCTACATTATAGGAGTTTTGTTGTTGTCAATCATTGCGTTGCAAACCAATGCGCAGGTGAATAACGGCTTGTATCGGGCCTTGACGGATGCCAACTCGGCGCGTGTGGTGGCCTTGGGCGGGCTGCCTTTGCCCGTTCACGATGGCGACTTGCAGACGGCGGTCTTCAACCCGTCGGCCATCTCACCTGAGATGAACAACCAGTTGACGCTTTCGTATGTCGGCGACTTCAATGTGGGCACGAATTTCGCCACGGCGCAATACAGCCATACCTTCGAGAACGTCGGCAGTTTTGCAGCCTCGGTGCAGTATTACAACTATGGCAGGATGCAATACACCTCAGAGAGTAGCTATGCCGATGGTAGCACTTTCAACGTGTCCGACTATGTCGTAACCCTCGGCTGGGGGCGCGAACTGACCGACAAATGGAGCATCGGCGCCAACTTGAAATATGCTGGCGTGCAATACGAAGCCGGTAGGGCAGGGGCTTTGGGCGTGGATGTGGCCGCCACCTATTGGTCCTATTCCAACTGGGCTTTCACCCTTGCCGCACGCAACATCGGACGCCAGCTGTATTGCCGCGAGCTCAATGTGGAAAACAAATGGCTTCCCTTCTCGTTGGATTTCATGGCCTCAAAGAAGCTCGACCACCTTCCCTTGACCATCATCGTGGGCTATAAGGACATCCAGCATTGGAACAAGATCTACAAGGACCCGCTCGACTTGGAAGGTCATTATGACCCTATCACGGGCGAGTATAACGAGCCGAGCAAAGCTGCCAAATTCTTCACCAACTTGGGATGCCATTTGGTTGTGGGCGGCGAGTTGGCCATCGGTAAGAACCTGTTTTTGAGGGCTTCTTATAACTACGAAACGACGCGTAATATGGGCGTGCCCGAAAAACGCAGCTTGGTGGGCTTTTCGGCCGGATTCGGCGTGCGCATCAAGGCGTTCCAAATCGACTATGCGCGTTCGAGAAACAACATCGTCGGCTCGCCCAATTTCCTGACGCTCCGTGTGGACTTGAGTAAGTTTTAATTGACACGAGACTGCGAGACGCGAGACGGCCTTTCGACAAGCTCAAGGTCCTGGCCCCGTGTCCCGAAGTCCCGCGTCCCGAAGTCAATGAAAGATGTATCTCCACGAACTCAAACTGACCAACTTCAAGAACTGCGAATCGGCTGACCTGCTGTTTTCGGAAAACGTCAATTGTTTCGTGGGTCTCAACGGGGCAGGCAAGACCAACATCCTCGACTCGATTTATTACCTCTCGTTTTGCAAGAGTTTCTTTGCCGCCACCGACAAACAGAACATCCGTCACGAACAGGATTTTTTCGCCATACACGGCACCTATTGCCATCCCGACAAGGACGACGAGTTGGTGTCGTGCGTGCAGAAACGCGATGCCAAGAAGTCGTTCCGATTCAACAAGAAGGAATACGACCGCCTGAGCGACCATATCGGGAAGTTCCCGTTGGTGATGATTTCGCCTTACGACAGCGACCTCATCAACGATGGCAGTGACCTGCGCCGTAAGTTCATCGATGGTGTGATTTCGCAGTTCGATCCGCTGTATCTCAACGCTTTGCTGAAATACAACCGAGCCTTGCTGCAACGGAATATCCAGCTGAAGCAGTTCGCCGAGAGCCGCACTTTCGATCGTGAGTTGCTGCGGCTTTGGGAAGCCCAATTGGCTCAGTTTGCCGACGACATCCATGCCAAGCGCCACCAGTTTTTGGTGGATTTCCTGCCCATTTTCCAGCATTATTACGAAATCGTGTCGGGGGGCACTGAGAAGGTGAATGTGGTGTATCAGTCGCGGTTGGACGAAAAGCCGCTCGATGCCTTGCTTGAGGAAAGCCTGATGCACGACCGCTATTCGGGCTATACCAATGTGGGAATCCACAAGGACGACTTGGAGTTTACGCTTGATGGCCACCCCGTGAAGCGTTTTGGCTCGCAGGGACAGCAAAAGTCGTTCGTGGTCTCCATCCGATTGGCGCAATTCGATTTCAACTACCAAAGAATCGGCTACAAGCCCATCATGCTTTTGGACGACATCTTCGACAAGCTCGACGACCAGCGCGTGATGAAACTCGTCCGCTTGGTTGGCGACGACCATTTTGGTCAGGTGTTTATCACTGACACTCAACAGGGTAGGGTGGAGAAACTATTTGAAAACACCAACATCGACCACAAGATTTTCGAGGTGGAAAAGGGCAGTGTCAAGGAGATAGGAGGTCACGATGGTCTACTATGAAGTGCAGAAATTGGGCGATCTCATCAAGGAATACATTGTCATGCACAAGGGGCCTGACTTTTTGGACGAGATGAAAGCCGTTGATGCCTGGCCCAAGGTGGTCGGGACGTTCATCGCCTCCCACACCATTGACGTTTCCATCAAGAAAGGCGTGCTTTTTGTGCGCGTCGATTCCGATGCTTTGCGCAGCGAACTGAGCTATTCCAAATCGTTGTTGATGAAGAATTTGAATGAGCGCGTCGGGAAGGATGTGGTTTCGGAAATCGTGTTGAATTGACACTACCGTTCAATCAGATAGTCTCCGATGGTCATCTTTTCCCTGTCGAATTGGATGCCGATTTTTACGACGCTTTTTCCTTCGGTATAATACGGTAAGGCATACCCTTTGCCGTCGATTTGGTCCATGGCTTCTTGGGCTGTGCCGTTCACTTTCATCTCAAAAACATAAGTCGTTTCGGGCATTCGGATGACGAAATCAATGCGACCGCCTGCACATTTCACTTGTGTTTGCGCAAAGACGTTCATCATGTTGAAAATCAGCCAGAAAGTGTATTCATAGAAGCCTTCGTAGTTCTTTTCGTCTTTCAGTTTCTGTTGGAATCCCTCAACGTAAGGGATGCTCGCCAAAAACGCTTTGAGTTCGTTCATGGCGGCCTCAATGTCGTCCTTGTCCAAGGCGCGCCACAGCTTGAGGGCGAAGCCGTCTTGTATTTTCACGCTGCTCAAGCCCGTGTAGGTCGGGATGAGTCCGCTGACAAGTCCGGTGCGAACCTCGTTGTTGGGAATGGACAAAACGTATGTGTCAGATTTTTGGTCGTAGTCCTTGATGGTCAGGTAGCCGCTTTGGTAGAGTAGCGGCAAGGCATCTTCCATGGCTTCGGTGGGGCGGTCGAAGGAGGTCGCCGAAGCCTCGATGAAGTCCATCGTGGTCACATCGGTGTGGAATTTTTGCATCTGGCGAAGAAGGAATGACGGAGTGCCGCTCTCGAACCAATAATTGGCTATTTTCTTCTGCATGAAACACTTAAGAAGACTGAATGGATTGTACACGTCTGTTGAGTTTTCGGAAAAACGGTAACCGTCGTATTGATTTTTCAGCTTTATATGCATTTCGTCGGGAGAACAATTGTATCTTTCTGCCAGCATCGCAATGCCGAAAGCCATTTCCGTTGCAAACTCCTCTTCCGAGATGCCGCAGATGGTCGCAAATTCGGGTTGCATCGAGATGTTGGTCAGGTTGTTGATGGTGGAGAAGATGCTCAACTGGCTGAATTTGGTGATGCCCGTGATGAAGCAGAACTTGATCATGGCCTCGCTGGCTTTCAGCGGCTGGTAGAACTCTTGCATCACACGCCTGAACTCCGGAAGCCGTTGCTCTTCGTGCAGCACATCAAGCAAAGGCGCATCGTATTCGTCGATGATCAGCACCACGTTCTTATGCGCTTTTTCGTATTCACGACGGATGATGCCGCGAAACTTCTCGCCCGGAGTGACTTCGTTAGGCATGGTTTCGAAACCGCTGTCCGTCTCCAGAAGCCAGATCAAAGTCCGCTCCAGCTCTTTCGCTGACGCCTTACCTTTCGCCATGCTCAAATCGATATGGATGACGGGATATTGCTCCCAATCCTGCTCCAATTCCATGATTTTCAAGCCTTCAAAGAGTTCTTTCTGCCCTTTGAAATAAGCGTTGAGCGTAGTGGTGAGCAACGACTTGCCGAACCTGCGCGGACGGCTAAGGAAGACAAAGGGGCTTAGTTTTGTCATCTTCCACATCAAGTCCGTCTTGTCGATGTAGAGGTAGTTCTCTTTCCTGATTCTCGAGAAAGTCTGGATGCCAACGGGGTATTTGAGTTTGCTTTCCATCGTTGTGGTGATTTATGGCGCAAAAATAAGTAAAATTGTGATTTATGCAAATTGAATTCAGCATTCACCGCTTGCAAATCCCCTTAAAATCGCAATAGCAGCATTTCTTGTCGTCTTGGGCTTGGACGAAAGGTGTCGCCGTGTCGAGCATTTCGGTGACTGCGGCTTCAATCAAGCGTTCCATGTCGTCGAGGAAAGTGCTGTCGTCCAAGAAGTTGGCATCGACATCGCTGTCGCCCTTTTTGGGCGTTACCTTCGATAACCCAAATTCGATATTGCGTGTGTATCTCAGCCCGTGAATGGCCCCAGTCACCTGTTCGGGTGCGAGGCTTGGGTTGCCTTTGAGGTACATGTATTTGTAAAGCAGCAGTTGGAGGGCCTTGTCGGGGATTTGCCTCAGATAGTCCAAGTCGCTTTCGTTTAGGTGGCGCACTGGCACGCGGAGGTCGGCATCATCTACATGTCCGGTCTTGTAGTCAATCACTCTGACGATGCCGCCGAAACGGTCGATTCGGTCGGCACGACCTGCGATGCGGCATTTCCCGAAGGGAGTTGCCTGAAGTTTGCCCTCGGTTGCGATGATGGTCAAATCGCTGTTTTTCAGTTGGCTTGAAGTGTAGTTCAGGTAATTCAGGATCTGCTGCTCGATAGTGACGTGGTTGAGGTAGTTGAAGCCAACATCGGGCAATCCATTTGGCATGTCCTGCTCGATGGCTTGGGCCAGTTTCTGCTTCCATAACGGCTTGATTTTCTCGTCGAAAAGCGTCTTGTCGATGACTTGGAGTTTCCCGTCTTGGGGAAGATAGTCGGCGAAGAGAAATTCCAGGGTGTCGTGGATGACCGTTCCGATGATGTTGACTCCGACATCCTCCTCGGTGCTGTTGTCCTCGATTTGGGCAACATATTTCAGATAATACTTCAATGGGCAATTGAGATAAGTCGACAGGGAAGAAGGTGACAACCCTTTCGCTTCATTTTCAATGAGATAGTGCAACCTTTGAAGTGTGTCGTCGTCTTTTTGTGCACTGAGTGCCTTGACCTCGATGGAAGGCGTGGTGAGGCTCACGAAGCTCTCTTCATGGAAATGGATGTTGGCGTTTTGTGCCAATTCGTGCTTGATTTGCAGTATGAAACGACTGGCTTCTCCGCCCGATGTCTCTCCCAAGTTGTTGAAATAGAGGTAAATGTCTTTTCCGTTTTGCAAGAGGTGATAGAAATGGTAGGCCACCACAGCCTGACTCTCGGCATAACCTGGTAGCCCGCATTCGCGACGGATGTATTGGGGGATGAAGCTGCCTTGCGACTTGTCGGGCGGCAAAATGCCCTCGTTGACGCTGAGCAGGTGCAAACGCTCAAAATCGAGGTTGCGCGTCTCCAACAGACCCATGATTTGCAGACCATCGGTGCTACTGCTGTTGAGTTTCAACGAGGCACCTGTCGTTAGCAAACGGTATAGGATTTCGAGGCTTTGCAAGTTGCTGATATATTTTGAGTTGCTCTCAACGATTTGTTGCAATCGGCTGACGATTTTCCCGATGCCACTCACTTGGTTGAGCAGGAAAACCGTTTCCTTTTGCCCTCCGTTTGTCTGTATCAGACTGGCCAAGAATTCCAGAATCGCATTGATGGCGTGCAGTGTTGTCAAAGGCGATGCTGGGCCATCTATTAGGATGATTTTGAGGAATTTCCGGATGTTGGGCATGTCGTTCAAGGCCTCGATGTCGTTGTCCTCGAAGATGAACTTGCCCGAGTTGACGGCTTCGATTCGCCATTGGCTGAAGGCGGTGGTCTCATCTTGAGGGAAGACGATTTTGACGATTTCGAGTTCCATGAGATGGAGGACGGGCCAGATATACCAACCTTCGGCGGTGCGTTCAACGCCGTTTTCGGTGATTTTCCTTGTGATCTTATGGCGACGACGAAGTGAGAAATACTCTTTAATTAATTGGTTGACAGGTGTTTTTGCGAGTGGATAGCCCATTGAGACCTTGAAGTCATGGTAAGCCTCTGTTGCGGGAATGGCGTTCAGGGTGGGAATCAGTAGGTTTTGGTCGGCAAGGATGACGGCTTGGCCTTGGCTTTGGTTTTCTTGTAATTTGGATTGCAAAGCCTTGGCCTGTAATGCGTTGCCGCTTGCGCTGATGACATGGATGTGCTTCTCTTCGGTAAGCAATGCGTCGCCAACACCGTTTTTTAGCCATTCGGGATGGCGCGTCTGGTATTTTCGGGCGAAGAAACCTGCCTCGTTGGTGGGGTTGTCGAGGTAATAGTGGTCGTAGTCGAAGAGGATTTCCGCCCTGCCGTTCTTAATTAAGGTGCTGACGATTTGCTCTTCCGTCTTGGTCATGGCGTTGAATCCGGCGAAGATGACAATTGTTTCACCTAATTTATTTAGCAATTCCTCTTCGGGTAAATTTGCTAAATATCTGGTTATCATTCCGTAATAGCCTTTTCCCTTTGCCGAAAGCACTTCGCGAAGACGGAGATAATAGTGGTAAAGCGAGTTGAAAAACCTAAGGTATTTCAGCTCTTTCTCCTTGGCTTTTTCCTCGTCGAAGTTCCAGAATTCCAATCTCTTGTTTTCGATGACGTAGTTGAAGATATGCTGCGCGTCGATTCCGTATTGGTCGATTTCGTCGAAGTCTTTGGCCATTTGGGCGGCTTGGCTACCAAAAACGCTGAGGTCGCTGTTTTGCTCGACGTGAAGCTGGGCGTCGATGGCGATAAGCTCGAAAAGGATTTCGATGTCGTCGGCGAGTTCGATGCCGCTCCATTGCGTGACGGCCTCCTCGATGGAGACCATTCGGGGGAGCCACAATGTTTCTTGGCTTGTTTTCTTGAACTCGTTGCGCAAGTAGAAGGCGGCGCGTTTATTTGGAAATACGACCGTAAGTTCTTGGTTTGAAAGGTCGTAGTGGCTCAAGATGTGGTCGGCTAATTTGTGCAGGAAGCTCTCGTGGTTCATTTTGCGAGGTGGGTTAAGTGGTTTTCGGCTAAGGTCAGTTGCTCGGGCTTGCCCAAATCGAACCAAAAAGCGGGTTGGATGGGCTTGGAAATGATGCGGTTTGTCTTGGCTAAAGTGAGATATAAGTCAATGACACTCTGAGGTTTGCATTCAAAACTGGCAAAGAGGTCGCTGCGGAAGAAATGCAGTCCGCTGAAAGCCATTTCGTTGAAGTTAAGGGTCGTTGGACCTGTCGAAACGCCCGACATGGATTCATCCACCCATTTAAACCGTTTTTCAGCCTTATTCATCCACCCGACAAGTTGGCTCTCGTCATCAAACAATAGTTTTCTATTCGTCTCTCTGTTTTGCGTCAGCAGCCATGCATCGTCGTTTGTATCAAGGAATTGCCGTCCTATATCACTTAGATTAACGTCGCTGATGATGTCGACATTATGAACCAAAACGGCTTTCGATCCTTTGAATAGTGGTGTGGCCTTGACGATGCCTCCGCCAGTGTCCATCAGTTGGTCGCGCTCGTCGGAGATTTGGATGTAGGCATCGAAACGTTGGCGCATCACGAAGTCGATGATTTGCTCGCCGAAGTGATGCACGTTGATGACGATGCGGCTGAAGCCTTGCGTAATCAAGTTTTCGATGCAATGTTGCAACAAGGGTTTGCCGTTCAGTTCGACCAAGGCCTTGGGTTTGTCGTGGGTCAGCTCTTTGAGACGGGTGCCGAGGCCGGCGGCCAAAATCATGGCTACAATATCGTTGTTCATACGCTGCGTTCCTCCGTGATTTTGCGTTCTATATGATTCAGTTTCAAGTTGATGTCGGGATAGGTCGACTTAAGCCATTCGTAGATGGTTTGGGCGAAGAAGACGCTTCTGTGTTGTCCGCCCGTGCAGCCAAACGAGACCATCAAATTGCTGAAATGACGCTCAATGTAATTGTCAACGCTTTGGCTAACAATGGCTTTTACATGGTCTAAGAAAACATGGACTTGTGGTTTGGCCATCAGGTAATCGATGACTTCCCAGTCGCGGCCAGTCTTGGTCTTGAATTTGGGCTCACGGCCAGGGTTGGGCAGGGCGCGGCAGTCGAACACGAAGCCGCCGCCGTTGCCGCTGAAGTCGTTGGGATAGCCTTTTCGGAACGAAAAACTGTTGATGGTGACGGTGAGTTTGGAGTTGTTAGTTGATAATTGATAATTGATAATTGATAGTTTGGAAATGACGTTTTGGAGTTCGGGGTAGTCGTTTAAGGGGTGGGTGTCATCCCATGCTTTCAGTTCCTTCAAAGCATAAGGGATGCTTTCGATGAAGTGCGATTTCTTTTGAATTAATCCTCTAAATCCGTATGCACCAAGTACTTGTAGAAGGCGGAGATAGACGAAATATGGCTGGTAGAGGTCAAATTTCACCTCATCGGGATTGACATATTGCGCCAGTTCAGTTTTGTAATAGTCAATGAGTTCGTCGCGCAGGCTTTGTGGCATTTGTGCCTTCACTTGGTAGAGCAGCGAAACCACATCGTAGTTCAACGGGCCTCTTCGTCCGCCTTGGAAGTCGATGAAATACAATTCGTTGTCCTTGACCATGATGTTGCGCGATTGGAAATCACGATACATGAAAAAATCGTTCGGGGCTTTGCTGACAAAGTCGGCGAAGGCTGAGAAATCCTTGTCCAAACGGGTTTCGTTGAAGTCGATTTCCTCGTGTGGCTTGACGAAATAGTATTTGAAATAGTTGAGGTCGTTGAGGATGGATTGTCGGTCGAAACTCGGGGTGGGGTAGGCCTTGCTGTAATCCAACCCTTGGTGGCCAAGGCATTGGAACTTGACGAGATGGCTAAGTGCTTTCTTGAAAAGCCGGATGGTGTTTTCTCCGTATCCTCCACTTTGCAACGCCTTCTGCACGTGCGCAAACAGATTGTCGTCGCCAAAGTCGCTTTGCAGATAACAAGAATGCTCGTTGTTAGTTGCATAAACTTCTGGGACGTTGAGGTTTAACTCATGGAAATGCTTGCAGAAAGCGAGAAAAGCCTCGTTTTCCTCGATATTGTTGCTAAAAGTTCCAATTAAGCTCCTTTGGTCAGTAATGATGCGAAAATACTTCCGCGCCGACCCCGAAGCCGCAATGGGTAGAATATCCTTAGGCGTTTCACCGATGGAACGGGTGAGTTCAGCTAATATGTTTTGAATATCAGGAGTTTGCATAAACTACTATTCGTTTCTTTGGTTACAAAACTACAAAAAAGAATCAAAAGAAGGGGAATATAAACGGGTTGTCTTGAAAGATTTTGTATTTTTGCCCACAAGTATCGCCTAAACAGCGGTGCGTTTTATTGGAAATAACATAGCGTTAGTGCTATATTCGGAATGTCCCTGAACCTCGCAAATTCAAAAGACACTCACGAAACGAATAAGTGCCAGCGCCTGCGCTATAGCGCGGGCTGGACTTATCTTCGTGAATGGGTCATGCGAGGACCTTGGGACATTGATAAGCGCCTTTCCGCGCTTTTTCATGTCCTGAGGTTCTTTGTTTGAGCCCATCTCCTCCGAACAGATAGTCCTTGCGCTGCAAAACTATAGCGTATGGTAGAGATACCTGTCTCTTCCCATTTCTTCACCAACAGAGGTGGGAACACTTTGATGAAAGAGTTTGAGGGCATACTCGAAAACAACCCTCAAGTGAAGAACCTCGATGCAGTTGTAGGTTTCCTCCGTGCATCGGGCTATTTCACTTTGCGGCCTTTCCTTGACAATATTAATAAGGTGCGCATCTTGATTGGCATTGACGTGGACAAATACATTGCTCATGCCCACCAAAGGGGCGAGCTCTTTTTTGGTGCCGAGGAACAAGTGAAAGAGGAATGCTTGCGGCTGCTGAAACAAGACATTGAAGCGTCGCACTACACCAAACAGGTGGAAGACGGTATGCTCCAAATGGTGCAGGACATGATTGACGGCAAGTTGGAACTCCGTGCCCATCCTTCCAAAAAGATACATGCCAAATTCTATATCCTTTATCCCGACAACTACAACCAACATACTTTTGGCGCTGCCATCACGGGAAGCAGCAACCTGAGTGGCAATGGATTGGGCATCGGTGACGACAAACAGTATGAGTTCAACGTCAAGCTGACCCAATTTGACGATGTGGATTTTGCCAAGCATGAATTTGAATTGCTTTGGGAAGAAGCCAAGGGTGTACCTATCAATGCCGAGGACTATAGGGCTACGCTTGACAAAACCTATTTGAAAGGCGATGTCACACCATACGAGCTTTACATTAAGATGCTCATGGAGTATTTCTCTGACCGTGTGCTGGCCATTGACCAAGATGATCCGTTCGATATGCCCGAAGGATACGAGAAATTCGAGTATCAGATGGATGCCGTCGTTGAAGGCTATCAAAAACTGATTCGTTACGATGGTTTCTTCCTTGCTGATGTAGTTGGTCTTGGCAAAACGGTGATTGCCACGATGATTGCCAAGAAATTCCTCATCGAGAACGGACGCGACAATACTAAGATTCTCGTGGTCTATCCGCCTGCAGTGGAACAGAACTGGAAGACTACCTTCAAGGATTTCGGTATTGACAAATATACTCAGTTTGTGAGTAATGGTAGTCTGTCAAAGATTCTCGATGATGACAATTACAATTATTGGAATGCTGACGAGTATGATTTGGTGTTGGTGGATGAGGCTCACAAGTTCCGCAACCATACCACAGGAGCCTTCCAACAGTTGCAGGAAATCTGCAAGATGCCTCGCGTTGAGACAGGCTACATCCCTGGTTATAAGAAAAAGGTGATGTTGATTTCAGCCACACCAATGAACAACACACCCGCTGACCTTTATTATCAAATCCTGATGTTCCAAGACCCGCGTCAATGCACTATTGACGGTGTGCCCAACCTAACGGCTTTTTTCTCGCCTCTGATTCAGGAGTTCAAAAAGATGCGAAAGCTGGAGGACTTTGATTTGAAGCAGTTCAAGAAACTTGCTGAACGAGTACGTGACCGTGTCATTAAGCCTTTGACAGTAAGACGCACACGAACAGACATTGAAAGTATCACCCGTTACAACAAAGATATTCACGGTTTCCCGAAAGTGGCAAAGCCCATCAAAAAGGAATATGAGTTGAACGACCGTTTGGCAGACCTTTTTGAGAAAGCAATGATGACGCTCGACAAGCAGTTGAACTACGCTCGCTATCAAGCCATCGCTTACTTGAAACCAGAAAAATCAAACGGTCTTTATGATAACGCAGAACTCATCAGCCGCAGCTTGGCTGGCATCCGTAAGAATGGCTTGGTGAAACGATTAGAGAGCAGTTTCTATGCTTTCAAGATTTCGGTGGAGAACTTCCGTCAAGCCAATGAAAACATGATTAAGATGTGGGAGAACGACAGAATCTTCATCGCTCCCGACATGGACATCAACAAGCTCTATGAGCTAGGCTACACGGATGATGAAATAGAAGAAAAACTGAACGAGAAAGCTGAGGACAACCCAAAGAATGCTGTGTTTATGCGTGACGATTTCAAGCCTGAATACATTGATATGCTCCGCAAAGACCAAGAACTGTTGGATGAAATGTGGTTGGAATGGGAGTGCATTGACGATGACGACGATTCAAAGTTTGCGAAGTTTGAAGACCTGTTGAAGCACGAGCTATTCAAGAAAGACCGCAACCCGGAAGGAAAAGTTGTGGTGTTTTCCGAAGCAGTGGACACCATTGAATACTTGGCACGTCGCATCAATCGTAAAGATGTCTTGGTGATTTCGGCCCATAACCGCAGCCAACTTTTCAAGACCATTCGCGAGAACTTTGATGCCAACTGGAAGCTGAAAAAAGACGAATATAACATTATTTTGACTTCGGATGTGTTGGCCGAAGGCGTCAACTTGCATCGTTCCAACATCATCATCAACTACGACACGCCTTGGAACGTCACCCGACTGATGCAGCGCATTGGCCGTGTGAACCGTATCGGCTCCACGTCCGACACGATTTACAACTTTGTTTTCTATCCTTCTCGCCAAGGCAACAAGGAAATCAAGCTGAACCAAATTGCGCTGAGCAAGATTCAGACCTTCCATACCACCTTTGGCGAGGACAACCAAATCTATTCCACAGAGGAAATCATCGACCGCGACCTTGACAAGCTCTTTTCGGAGGGATTGAAGCGAGAACAGGAAGACCGCAATTTGGAGTTGCCGTTTTATGAGGAGTTGCGCAGTCTTTACCAGCAAAACCGAAAAGAGTACAAGCGCATTGAAAAGCTGTCGCTGCGAAGCCGCACAGGTCGCGAGCCACATCAAGTTGATGGCGTTACACTTTCGGGCGAAACGTTGGTTTTCCTGAAGACCAACTTCCGCAAAGTCTTCTATTTGGTCAACGATGAGCAGTCACGCGAGCTGTCAGTATTGGACGCATTGAACTACTTCAAGGCCGATCCTGAAGAGATACCCATCCCTAGAATCAAGCAACACCATGACCATGTGGAGAAAGCGCTCCAAACCTTTATGGCGACCAAGGAAGAAGAGTTGCACGAGGAAGAAGCGAACCAAAACCAGCGTAGCAACCTCGGTGCTCAGGTGACAACAGCCGTCAGCCTTATCAACAGCATGTTGCCACACATCGAGGATGGCGACACCCGCTTGAAATTGGTGCAGCTGAAAGAGTTGGCCGAGCGAGGCACCATCACCTACATTGCCAAACGCCTGCAACGCATACAAAAAGAACTTCAGCGCAAAGGTGGCAGCAAGGCGAAGATGGACTTCGACGAGGCCTTGAAGCAGGTGCTTGACATGGCTAATCACTATAACGCCTACTATCGCGACACCCAACAGGCAGAGGAAGAATCTGCCGCCACAATCATATTGTCTGAAAGTTTCCAAAAATAAAACCGTCACATGAACTACAAGGAAATTATTGAATCGAGATACGATCGCAAAAACTGGCAGCTGTTGTTGCACGACATCTTTGGCAGCAAAATCAAATTCTGGAGCACGCCTTCTGTGGTGGCTACAAACAGTCCCTTTGCCAAGCAAGCCCTATGGTTGGGCAAAATCACGCTGAGCGACGAGCAGACCATAGCCGTTTATGAAGTGGAGCTTGCCGACAGCGTCGACATAGAGCGCAACCGTCGTGGCATTCGTGATATGCTGCTCACCGCCTGGCGCAACAATGGGAATGCCGGAGCATTCATGTTCTGCTATCGCAAGAATGAAAGTGTGCTTCGTTTCTCCTACGTCAGCGAGTCGTGGAAGTTTGCCGACGATGGAAGCTATCAGAAAGAATCCACCGACACGAGGCGTTTCACCTATCTTTTGGGAGAAGGCCATCGCAGTCGCACTGCCATCCAACAGTTTGAGCATTTGCGCGATAGCAACCTTTCACTGAAAGATTTGACCAAAGCCTTCTCAGTGGATGCCGTCAGCGACATGTTCTTTGACGGTTACAAGAAACAATATGAGAATATCATCTTCTACGTCACCGGCAAGCGGATGGTGAAAGTGGCCAACAAATGGGAAGAACGTCTTGAAGGAAAGCCTTGCGAAACCATCATGCAACAGTTTGCCCGTTTTCCCAACCCAGAGAAATCCATACGCGACTACGTGAAGAAGCTGATGGGACGTTTGGTGTTCCTCCAGTTCCTCCAAAAGAAAGGTTGGTTGGGTGTGCCGGCGAATGCGGCGTGGGGAGAAGGTGATACCGAGTTTATCCAAAACATCTTTGCGCAATGCGACGACAAAGACCATTTCGTAGATAATGTGCTGGAATTGCTCTTCGATGACCTCAACAGCGAGAATGAGAAAAAGCTGCCACAATATCGCACCCCTTATTTGAACGGCGGCTTGTTTGAACGAGATGCAACTGACGACACCTCGTTCCCTTTACCAGCACAATACACTCAAAGCCTGCTTGACTTCTTCGCATCCTACAACTTCACTATTGATGAGAACGACCCCGACGATGCCGAGGTGGGCGTTGACCCCGAAATGCTGGGCCGTATCTTCGAGAACTTACTTGAAGACAACAAGGACAAAGGCGCGTTCTACACGCCCAAGGAAATCGTCAGTTACATGTGCCGCGAAAGCCTGATTGCCTATTTGCAGACAGGCATTGAGGATGAACCAACGAAAGAAGCCATTCGCCAGTTTGTGACCACACATCAGGTACAGGAGCATTTGCCCGAGAATACTGACCAATTGTTGAAAGACGTGAAGATTTGCGACCCCGCCATTGGTTCTGGTGCCTTTCCAATGGGTTTGTTGAAAGAGTTGTTCCTCTGCCGTACTGCCTTGGAAGGTATCAGCCAGCACCAAGCGGCTGAAATCAAAAAGCATATCATCCAGCAAAATGTCTATGGCGTTGACATCGAGCGAGGTGCCGTGGATATTGCCCGACTCCGTTTCTGGCTCTCGCTCATTGTGGATGAGGAAACCCCACAGGCTTTGCCCAATCTTGATTTCAAGATTATGCAAGGCAACTCGCTTTTGGAGCAGTATAAGGGCGTTGACCTTTCCACGATGACGGAAAAGAAAGCGGATGACACAGGAATGCTCACCTTCTTCGACGACATGATTGACGTGTATCGCAAAGAACTTCGCGACATGCTTGTTCAATACTTTGATTGCACCGACCACATAGAAAAGCAATCCCTTCGCATTCGCATAATTGAAAATGTGAAGCAACAACTCCGGGATCAACACATCAAAGTGGATTTTGGCAACCTTGACCTTTCAGGAAATGACCAGTTTTTCCTTTGGCACACTTGGTTCCATGATGTGTTTTCTAAAGGTGGGTTTGATATTGTTATTGAGAATCCGCCGTATGGGGCAAAAACGACGGATATAGAGAAAGAACTCTATAAAAAGTATTATGAAGCTTCAAAAACCTATAAAGGTGTTTCAAAAGGATCGACAGATACTTTTGCTGTTTTTGTAAATCTTGGTTACAATGTGCTTTCGGTGAACGGAATACTATCGTATATCATCCCAATGGCTGTAACTGCAAGCGATTCAATGACAACATTGCATAACCTATTAGAAAAGAACTGTGAGATTATTAAAGTATCCTCATATTCTAATCGTCCCAAGCAGATTTTTGATGCAGCGTGTATCCGCACATCTGTGTTTTTCTTCACGAAGACTCTTTCGACAAATAAACATATTTATACTACAAAGTTACAACGCCGAAGATATTCTGATTCCATTGGAACAATCATTGATGGATTAACTTACATAGATTCAAAGGAGTTGAAATTGCCTGGACGATATGCGAAAATTAGCTTGCCCATAGAAAAAACTATTCTGAAAAAAATGTTTGCAACAGGTAAAAATATTGCCAGTTATGCTGATGGAAAAGGAAAGCCGTTCTATTATCGAACATCTGGTGGTCGATATTTTAACGTAATCTCAGATACTCCAACTGGTTCAAATAAGGATAAACCCTATTATGTTTGCAAAGACTTGAATTCTGTGATTGGCGCAATATTAAGCACAAATCTTTTTTGGTTTTATTGTCAAGTATACACAAATGGACTTGATTTAAGGACTCCTGAATTGATAGCATTTCCTTTGCCAAATCTGTCAGAAGTGTCATCTTTAATTCTTGAAAAAATAAAAATAAAGTATGCTGATTATTTATCAGACATTGAAAAGAATGTGATTGTTCATAGCACTTTCAAAGAATATAAACTACGAAAATCAAAGCATTTAATCGACCAATTAGATGATCTCGTATGTCCTCTTTATGGATTAATACAGGAAGAAATGCAGTTCATAAAAAACTACGAAATAGAGTTTCGTTTGTCAGATGAAGATTAATGAACACAATCCTTTTGTGTATCAGATTTATGGCGTGACAGATGAAGAGGTTAGGATTGTGGGAGGAAGCTAGGAACAATTTTTATAAATTGCTTGTTTGTATCAGAATAATATATAGTTTTGCAAATTAAGGGTTCTTGCGTTTCCTATCAGTTGATGTATTCTATTAGGAGCATTGAAAAAAGTGAAAAAACCTCGAAATATTAAAAGACGGAATCGATTTGTTGCTATGCTTGATGTTATGGGAACGAAATCGCTAATTGGCCAAAAACAAGATAAACGTTTTTTTGACCTTATGGAGTCAATCCGCACTATAGAAAAGGAGTATTCTACAAATGATTATGTACGAATGACTTTTTATTCTGACTCAATCATACTTTATACAATTGATAATTGCGAAAAAAGTTATAAAAGTATTCTATATACTTCTGCGCATATTGTCAAGTTCTTTTTGAAGCAAGGATTTGGAATAAATGGTTGTATCTCTTATGGAGTATGTACATGTGAATATAAAGATGGCAAGTATATTACTATCGGTCAACCATTTGTTGATGCATATGTATTACAAGATGATTTATGGTGTTATGGAGTTTTTTTAGATGAAAAAGCGGTGAAAAAGATTGATAAAGAAGGCTATAATGCTGATTTTTGTCCATTTCTTCTTGATTCTGAAATCAGACTAAAAATACCTACCAAGAAGAAAGGATGGACTGAAATATCTATGATTAACTGGATGGAGTTTCTAACACCAGGAGAGGGTGATTTGAGCATTCAAAAGGATAAAGCAAAGAAAATAATACTAGAGCTATACAGGAGATATTCAAATGTTGGAAGAGGTGCGTATTATATCCAGAATACGGAGATTGTATTGAAACAATGGTATGATTTTTTGGCGGAGCGTAATGGTTTTAAGGAGTACTCGTGGGGTGAACTTTTAAGCAAAGAGTATCTAACAAAATGTCCATATTTATCAGAATTGTAAAGAGAAAATGAATCTTGAAAAACGAGTGTTGTTTTCTTCAATCAATTCTCCATTATCTCCTTCAATCGTTTCAGAAATGCCTGAACGGTAATTGTATTCAAAATGGTTGCCAAACAGGGTAAGTTGGTAGGTGGATAATAAATATCGGATGGCATCAAAGACATGTCCAGCATTTCCGCTTCGGAAAGCAGGACTTCGATTTCTCCTTTTTTTCTTTCTTTGGTGTCGTCAGAGAAGTTGTCGTTCTTTTCAATGGCAGCTTTGTACAAGGCTTGGTCATAATCGTAAAGTTGGTGCAAGTCGTCCCTCGTGAAAGGGATGGAGATGTTCAAGACAATGGCTGAAAATACTGGTTTTCGGGAACACGGCCATATAGTATTTTATAAATCGGAGCTTGATAAGAAATTGATTGTCTAACTTTTGCACTGAATCCTTGAAGTCTACAGACTTTGGACATATTGGTTGAAACACTACCGATGCGATAGACAATACCTGACTTTTTTCCATGGTGGTGGCATTGATACCATTATTTTCGTACTTTTGCAGAAAAAAGAGCTGAATGTATATGAATAGATTAACGATCAAGAACATAGGGCCATTGAAGAGTGTATCTGTCAATCTTGCCAAATATAATCTTTTTATTGGCCCACAAAGTTCGGGTAAGAGCTGTATTCTAAAAATAGCCTCATTTTGCAATTGGGTAGAGAAACGAATCGAATTGAGCCAGTCTCCTGATGACTATTTGAATGAGGTCAGTTTCTGGAAAAGGCTTGTCGATTATCACAGAATGAACGGCTTCATAAAAAAAGGTTTTCTGATTAAATATGAATCTCCTTTTATGGCATTTTCCATTTCTGGGTCCCCCGAGAGCATTCAGTTCTCGTTTAAGTGGAAACCACGTAACAGGTGGCAATATTGTCGGCCTCAAATAGCATACATACCTGCCGAACGCAATATTGTGGCTGTTATTCCTAATTGGTTCGACATCTCTTTCAGTAACGACAACAATACTCAAGGTTATATGTCAGACTGGGAGAATGCCCGCAATACGTTTTCACAATACTACAAGCTTGACATCCTAAATCTTGGGGTTTCATATTATAAGGACAATGGACAGCACAAAGAATCAATTCTGATTGACAAAAACACCGAAATCGCATTCCAAAACGCATCAAGCGGTCTCCAGTCCATCGTTCCACTTTGTGGATTGATAAACTATCTGACGTATCATGAAATACACCGCCCTCGTAAATTAAGTGTGGCACAGGAACGCGAACTGAACAACCTACAAGATATATTGTATAAAGAGAGGTTCACTCAATCGAATGGTACTATGGCTGTAGGTCGAGTTGACGACATCACAAATAACTATCCAGAACCTCGGATTAAATTTTTCGGCTCGTTTAAGGAAGAATCTCGGTTTAGCGAAATTGTTGAAAATTATTCCTTAACCCAATATGTTTCCATCTATCTTGAAGAGCCCGAAGAAAACCTTTTCCCTTCTACACAATACGAGTTGGTGAAATGGATGGCTGAACAAATCAACAGCACAAAGAACAATAGCCTTTGTATAGCTACGCATAGTCCTTATATCCTGTCGTCATTTAATAACCTTATTCAAGCTGCCGACAGCAAAGACAATATAAACGTGGAATCGGTTGTTGGCAAATCCACCGCAATACCATTTGAAGAAATCAATGTTTATGCCGTAGATAAGGGCACTGTCAAAGACATAAAAGACTACGAGCTGAGACTGATCTCCCAAACCGAGTTGGATGCTGCATCAGATGCCATCGCGTCCGATTTCTCAAAACTACTTGAACAATGAGAGAGATACCTGCACATTGTACCACAAAAACAACCAATCCCCTCATTGTTTTTTCCGAGAAAAAATCAAGGATAGCTTTTGAGAATCCCAATCATAACTCCTATTTGGCAATTCAGGTGGATGGTTGTGTTTTTAGTGCTGCCGATGGACCTAAATGCGACAAGTTGCTGGAAAGTGAGATGTATGCCGACCAGTATTTCGTTGAATTAAAGGGTGGTGACACAATGAAAGCCGTGGAACAACTGAAAGAGACAATAGAAAAACTTCCGCCACGACAGAGAGAGGCAAAACGAATGGCTTTTGCCGTGTTTTCAAACACTTGTCCCAAAAACGACACGAAACGACAAGCCATTGAAAAAAGGTTTCGCAATAAGGGGGTATGCATAAAGTTTTGTAGGACAGGTGATGCTTTCTTATTAGAAAGATAGAGGTAGGGAACTAGATGGCTTTTCAATAGATGTCATGTTTGCCCGACATCAAGAGTTTTCCTCAGTCCAGCAAGAATGGAATTGGCCATAATCACAAACACAATTCGGTCATAAACGCTAATTTGTGCAGGCCGTGGCGGATAATAAGGGTCGGTGACCATTTTGGACCGGTCAAATCATTCCCCAATGCCTAACCAAGTGTCTATACCCACTTTCTTCCGCTCTTTTTCTTCATCCGACCAAACGTCATTCATTTCAATTTGATGTTTGAACATTGCCCTGTAATAATCATACAATCGGTGTAGGTCATCTCTGGTGAAAGGCTTTATTTCAGGTTCGCATAATGCGGAGTAAAGTGAGGCTGTAACGGCTTTTACTCCTGACTGATTGTAGATTATCTCTGATTCGTATTTGGCTAGTTTTGTTTTGTCCATGATGTTTGATTTATTTCTGCAAAAATACACAAATTCCGTGGCAAAATGTATGATAATTGAAATATTTTGTATTTTTGCCACGCAAAACAAGGTAGTAATGGAAAAAACAATCACAGGCAGAAACCTGAAAGCCTTGCGGGAGGCCAATGGCTATACGCAAGAGAAAATGGCTGAATATCTTGGTGTTGGGCGTTCGGCTTACGCCAACTATGAGGCAGGCGAGCGCGAAATACCTTTGGAAGTGCTGCAAAAGGCTGCGGATTTGCTCGGCTGCGAATTGGCGCTTCTTTTTGAGGAAGACGAAACGGTAGTCCACAATATGCTGGTCTGCGCCTTCCGCGCTGATGACCTTAGCGCTGATGATATGCGAGAGGTGGCCTCGTTCAAGAGCATTGTGATGAATTATCTGAAGATGGAAAGGCTGTTGGGAAAATGAAAAAGCTGAACCTTGAAACGGCCGAAATCCTTGCAGGAAAGATGCGAAGCGAGTTGCTGCGTGTTTCCGCAACGGAACCGCTCAATATGAAAACGGTTCTCCGCCAGTTGAATGTGATGACACTCTACCGGCCTTTGTCGGACAAACTATTTGGATTGTCTTTGCTGACTCCTGACAAAAAGCATCGTTTTATGTTGGTGAACAGCAATTCGAGGCGGGGACGACAACATTTTACCATTGCGCACGAGTTGTACCATCTTTATTATGACGAGAATCCCCAACCGCATTTCTGCGACAACTCAATCTATACCGATGCCGTAGAGAGGTCGGCCAACCTGTTCGCTTCCGCTTTGCTGATGCCGAAGGAGGGCTTGCTGAAAAACATTCCATCCAATGAGATTGTCGGCAAAAGTGTCAGTATTGACACGTTGCTTCGGATGGAGCATCTTTATGGGGCTTCGCATCATACTTTGGTGGTGAGGCTGAAGGAATTGCGCATTATCAGTCCTGTGTCAGCTGACGAGTTGTTGGCGATTTCGATTACGCAGGAGGCAGCTTTGCGAGGATATGATGTCGAACTCTATTCAAAAGGAAACGAGGGATTGGTCATTGGTGATTTTGGCTCCAAGGCCCGTAAGTTATTCGACGAGGAAAGGATTTCTGAAGGGCATTATCTCGAGCTGCTCAACCTAATCGGCTATGGAGAAGGTCAAAATCATACCACCTATCTGACTACGATTGATTTCCTGTATTATGCAATGAAGCGAGGAAAGATGTCTGCTGAAGAATGTGAGCAGTTTGTCAAGGATGTGGTGGCAAAAGGGAGCAAGCTGCCAACGGTGGATTTTGAACATTATTTGCCTAATAACCAAGTATAAAAGTTCGTTTTTGATTTGGTAATCTCATCAAAAATGTTTATCTTTGCAATTCAATAGCAAAAGCATGAGCGAGGAACAATACATCAATTTCGACGAATATATCCGTCAGGGCGAGCCGCAGAAGAAGGCGCGTGCGGATGCTTGGCGCGTGGCCATCGGCTTGCAGGCCGTCGACGGACTGAAGACTTCGGCCTACCTTCAGGAGACGGCCCGCCGCAACATCGAAGGCGACATCACCATCGACGAGGCCAAGGAATTGGTCAACCAATATTATATCAAGAAAACGACGCATGACGAAGGCGATGCCAACGTGGAAGAGGCCGACAAGGTCTCAACGAACATCTCGAAATTGCTGCAAACCGACTCGTTCACCTATAGCGTGGCAGGATTTGCGGCCATCCATCGTGCCATTTTCAATGGCGTTTTCAAACACGCTGGCCGATTCCGCGACTATGACATCACGAAAAAGGAATGGGTTTTGCGTGGCGATACGGTGTTTTATGCCCATTGGGAGGATTTGCAGATGACGCTTCAATACGACCTTGACCAAGAATGGCAATTCGACTATAAATCGTTGGAAAAGAATCGGTTGGTTGAGCATATCGCCAAGTTTGTTTCGGGTTTGTGGCAGATTCATCCTTTCGGCGAAGGCAACACCCGAACCACGGCCATTTTCACCATCAAATATCTCCGTTCGTTAGGCTTCGATGTGAATAACGACTTGTTTGAGCAACATTCGTGGTATTTCCGCAACGCGCTTGTCCGTGCCAATTATCGCAACGTGGCCAAAGGCATCGACTATGAACCGGTCTTCTTGGTGCGTTTCTTCCGTAACTTGCTTCTCGGAGAGGAAAACACACTGAAGAATCGCTATATGATCATCGATCCTCCCGAGGAATGGAAAATGCCGGAAACGGAACAAATACCCGACAACTTACCCGACAAGTCACCCGACAACCTACCCGACAAGTTACCCGACAACCTACCCGACAACCTACCCGACAAGTTGCTTCCTAAGAATATGAAAATCATTAGTTTATTGATGGTTGTCGGGTTGAAGGAAATGTCCATCAAGGAAATGCTTGAACATCTTGGCTTGAAGAACAGGGAGAGTTTCATGGAGGTGTATCTCAATCCGGCATTGAAGGAAAAGTATGTCAGAATGCGCTATCCCGACAAACCCAATCACCCACGACAAAAATACTTGCTGACGACAAAAGGCACGGTGTTGTACAACGAAATCATCTCAAGTCACTGATTTTTTCCCCTGTTCTCCACCCAGACCCAGAGCCGCCACATCAGCCAGCCCCAGGCGAAGAAGAGGACGTAGAAAACCCATTTTGGTACGGCGGTTTGGTAGGCGCCTTCCTTGTCGATTTGTTGGTATTGCTCGGTGGGGATGTCGGCATAATAATATGACCCTGCGCCGAAGTCGTAGCCTTCGACGAGACCGAACTGGTTGGCCATGATCCAGCCAGCCAAAAACAAAGTGATTACCACCACGACGATGGTAATCACTTTGAAGATTTTGTGGTTTTTGTTCATCATTTGAACATGTCGAGAACAGGAACTTCAAACACAGCGCCTGAGAGCAGGAACCACACGGCAAACAGTGTGAGTGCAATGTTGAACAACTGGCCGATGATGTAGAGCCAGAGCACCTTGCCGCCTTGCATCTGCTTGAAGAGGGCTTTGAAGTTGGTGTCGAGGCCGATGCTGGTGAAGGCTAAAACGAAAGCCCAGTTCTTGTATTGGTCGAGCACGCCGTTGATGGCTTTCACGTCGCCGCCAAGGGGCTTGACGATGAACGAGGCGACCAAAGAAGCTACGAAGAAACCGATGATGAACTTCGGGAAACGGTTCCAGATTTCGCCTGCACCGACCTTCTGGTTCGGGTCTTTGTCGACCTTGGTGGCGAAGAAGATGGCCACGAAGAAAGCGATGAAGCCGATGAGGATGTTCTGGATGCTCTTCACGAGGACGGCAGCTTGCTCGGCTTCTTCACCAAGCGCGTTACCGGCCAGCACCACAGCACCTGTCGAGTCAACAGTACCGCCAATAAGGGCACCGCCCATGAGTTGGTTCATGCCGCAGGCGCGGATGATCATGGGTTCGAACACCATCATCAAAATGGTGAAGATGATGGAGATGGAGATGGCCAACGAGAGGTCTTCCTTCTTGGCCTTGGCGGCAGCGCCTGTGGCGATGGCGGCGCTGGTGCCGCATACCGAAGTGGCCGAAGCCAAGGTGATGACCAAAGGCTTGTTGTCGATTTTCAGCACCTTGGTGCCTAACCACCACATGAAGATGATGACGATGGGAGTGACAATCCACGCAATGCCGAGACCGTAGAGGCCGAACTTGGCGATGTTGGAGAACAGCACCGAGAAGCCCATGATGACCAAACCCGTCTTGATGTAAAATTCAGTGCGGATGGCGGGTCTTAGCCATTCGGGCGTGCCAACGGTGTTGGAGATGAGCAGGCCGATGAGCAAGGCCCAGAAAGCCCATTCGAGGTACATCTTGAGGGTGTATTCGGCGCTAATCATGCGCACCACGATGCAGATGAGGAACAGCACGACGAAGGCGGGGATGAACTTCCCGATCTTCTCGCCTTGCAGCTTGATGCCGATGCCGAACAGGATGCCCGTCACCAAGAAAGTGCGCAGCAGTTTGATCCAAAACTCGCCGTTGAATTGGGCGGCCAGGGATTTCTTTTCTTCCACGTTTTCCCACCAGTGCCAGGTGCCGAACTTGGCGGCGGAGAAATCAAATGAACCGGTGAGAACGGCGATACAAGCCACCGCAATGACAATGAAGCCGATCCAAACGGCCAACCAGTCCTCTTTTTTCCAGAGGTTGGAGATGTTGTTGTTTGCCATAGTGTTTCAGATGTTTAATGATTGTTTGTTGACGCGAGACTGCGAGACATGTGACGCGAGACGGTTTGTCCCGTGTCTCGTGTCACGAAGTCCCGTGTCCTTTTAGAACTTATAGCTCAAGATGCCGACCACGCGGTGTGAGTTGCTTCCGCTTTCCTTTTGGATAAGGGAGTAGTCGAGTTTGAAGTTGAGTGACTTGATAGGCCAGTAGTTGACGCCAACGGTGTACCAGTTGGTGCCGCCTTTTGTGATGTCGGCGTTTTGGGTGAAGTGCTCGTATCGAAGCACGGGCATCAAAGTCTGCTTTTTCTCCTTGCCGAGAGCAAAGTTGTAGCCAATCACGCCATAGTAGCCATTGCTGTTGAGGAAGCGGTTTTCAGTGAATGGATTCCCGTATTCATTGATAGTGCCAGCTTGATAGCCTGTCTTGCCACCGATGTACTCGCCACGCACGACAAGGCTACCGTCGTTGTATTGTAATCCAGCTGCCCAACGGTTACGAGTACCATGGCCAAGGTTGGTCTCGCCTGTGGCGACGTTTTCGACATCGATGGAACTCTTGTATTTGCCATAATAGTACGATCCACTCAGCGTCAAAGCCTTGAGGCCGGGATGCACTTCGAGGCGGCCCACAAGGTCCTTGCGGTTGTTGTTGTCGGTAGTGGTCGGTCCGTTGCCGTTGAACACGCCGATGGCGTAGTCGACGACATGGTATTTGACCTCTTCACCATCCTTGATGGCGAAAAGCTTACCCGTGGCCATCAAACCGATGTCGCGACCGATGCCACCCACTCCACAAACGTCGCTGTAGCCAACGAGTTTCTGGATGCCTTCGCCATAGTCGAAGATTTCGAGGTTGACGGGGTTGATGGGGCTTTCGAGCGAGAACGGGGTCTTGAACTGACCGAGTTGGATGGCGAAAGCGTCGGCCACTTTGTACTTCACGAAAGCGTCGACCAACATGGGCGAGCGGCTGAAGTCGCCTTGGATTTTGTAGGTCAGGCCTTTGAAGAGCGTGCCTTCAGCCGACAAACGCACGCGGCGCATCCTGAAGGTGTTGCCGGTGAGCTTGCCTTCATCGCTCAGGTTGGCTTGGTACATGCCTTGCACGAAGCCCGAGAACTTCAGCATGTCGGAGTTGAAGGGATTTCTGCCTTTCTCTTTCTTCTCTTTTTCTTCTTTCTTGGCTTTTTCTTTTTCGAGTTTTTCGGCCTCTGTTTTCTCAACTTGAACCTTCTTAGGCTCTTGTTTAGGTTTGGTAGGTCTCACTTGTGCGTTGATGCACAACGGAATTGCGAACAATAGCATTCCGATGACGATGCGAAAGTTGTGTTTCATTTTAGTTAGATTTTAAGACGTTTTCAATTCCAAAAATACGCGGCAAAAATAGTAAAAATACTTATAGTAAGTATATTTACTAATTATTTTCTGAAAAAAAGAGGATTTGGCTGAAAAGTCAAATCCCCAAAAGTTCGGCGTGGCGGCTCATTTCCTCGAAAGTAATCTTGAACCACTCGGTGTAAAGCTCGGGATGAAGCTGGATGTCTTTTTTCAAGTCGCTAAGGCTCATGTATTTCCATGATTCCACTTCCTCGCGGTTGATTTGCGGTGTGTCGTCGCTTCGGCCAATCCAGACGTGGTCAAACTCATGTTCGGTAAGCCCTTGCCCGACGGGTGCCTTATATATAAAGGTGTAAACCTCGTGCATTTCACACCTCATGCCCATCTCTTCCATAAGGCGGCGCGAGGTGGCTTCGGCCAAAGTCTCGCCGTCGCGCGGATGGCTGCAGCAGGTGTTGGTCCATAGGCCAGGGGAATGGTACTTTGTCAAGGCACGCTGCTGCAACAGCAGTTTGCCTTTCGAGTTGAAGATGAACACCGAGAAGGCACGGTGCAAATGCGGGGTCACATGAGCCGCTTGCTTTTCCATCAGGCCAATGGGATGATCTTGCTCATCGACTAATACCACCTGTTCCATTTTATCCATTTATGTCGGCGAATTTCACTAATTATGCGAATTCAGTTCGTTTAATTTGCTTAATTCGCCGTTTTTATACATTGAATCGAATGTTCAGAATATCACCGTCTTGCACGACGTAGGTCTTCCCTTCGACGCGGAACTTGCCGGCTTCCTTCACGGCGGCTTCGCTACCGTATTTCAGGAAGTCCTCGGTGCTCATCACCTCGGCGCGGATGAAACCGCGTTGCAGGTCGCTGTGGATGGCACCTGCGGCGATGGGGGCGGTGTCGCCCACATGGATGGTCCAAGCCCTCGTCTCGTCGGGACCGGTGGTGAAGAACGAATGCAGGTTCAGGGTGTGATAGGCAGTGCGGACGAGCTTGTTCACGCCAGGCTCGGTCAATCCGGCGTCTTCCATGAAGAGCTGGCGGTCGTCGGCATCGAGTTCGGCGATCTCGGCTTCAAGTTTTCCGGCCACAATGACCATTTCCTGACCTTCCTTCAAGGCGGTTTTCACGGCATCAGAGTATTTGTTGCCCGTGGTGGCCGAAGCGTCGTCCACATTGCAGACGTAGATGATGGGCTTGGCGGTGAGCAGTTGGATGTCCTGTATGAATTTCTTGTCCTCGTCGGCCACGTTCGCATCGCGGGCGTTGCCGAAGTTCTCCAAGGTCTCTTTGTAAACCGTTAAAACGTCAAAGGCTTTCTTGTTGTCTTTCTCACCGTTTTTCAGCAGTTTTTGGACGCGCTCAAGTTTTCTCGTGACCAAGTCCAAGTCGCGCACTTGTAGCTCAAAGTCGACGAGTTCCATGTCGCGAACGGGGTCAACGCTGCCTTCGCTGTGGGGGATGTTGGGGTCGTCGAAGCAACGGAGCACGTGGATGAGGGCATCCATCGTCTGCACTTCGGCTAAGAGTTTGTTGCCCACGCCCTGGCCACCTTTGCTCAGACCGGGAAGGTCGACGATTTCGACCGTGGCGGGCACGATGCGCTTCGAGTGGGAGATGTTGTCGATGAGTTGCAACCGCTCGTCTCTCACCTCGCACATGCCGATGTTCGACTTCGAGGCAAAACCGATTTCTGCCTTAGTGTTTGATATACAATTGAATATGGTGGTCTTTCCAACGCTTGAAAGACCGATGATTCCGCAATTGAGTGCCATAGTTCTAAGATTTTAATGCCGCAAAGATACAAAAAAGAAGTTGTCCTCGAATTTTCAGTGACAAATTCAAGGACAACTTCGAAGGGATGTGTCAGGCTTTAGTCTCTATAGTTCACGAAATTGCTGTTGTCGACGCCGAGGTCGAAACGTCCGCCTGAGACGTCGATGCGGGTGCCGTTAGGCGTGAAGGCGCGGAATTGGAACTTGCCTGAAACAACGACTTCTTTGTCTTCCTTGTCCACCACAACCTGATGCACATGGTCGAAAGTGATTTTTCCACTGTATATGCTTGCGATTTCAGGGGCATATGGCCCTTCCATCTTGAGGAGACAGCTGGTGTCGGTGGTGTCAATGGCAAACGACATTCCGTCCAACTTGAGCAAGTCGTGGTAGTCGTTCAAGACGAAAGTGGTGTCGATGGGAAAGTTGAAAATCATGCTGAGGCTGCGGCCGTTGAGCCAACCGTACAAGGTCATGCTGAGGCCTTCGCGGTCGGCAACCAAATAGAATTTCCGGTTGTTGCCGTAGCTTGTCGATGTTTGATAAATGTAGTCGTTAAAATAGGCGCCGTAGGTGTTGTAACCCATGTCGGAATAGATGGGCAGCCCTGGATATTCGGGGTCTTCGATGTATTGTGTTTCCTTGAAGTCGGATTTCGAGCAGGCGGTCAGGGCCAAAGCTGCCGCAAGGATAATGATGTATCTTTTCATGGTTCAATGTTTTAAGGGGATGAGAAGTTCGATTTGGAGTTTGCTGCCGGCGAGGTAAGGCTTGGTGGGCAACATGCCCGTCGAGCCGTTGATTTCGGCGATGTGGAGGAGCCAGTTGAAGCCCACACCCACGCCTTGTCGGTCGCCCACTTGGAAACCTGCGCCAACATAGGCCGAGGCATTCATCTTGTCGGGATTGGCGTAGTGCTTGGTGACTTGTTCGGCATAAGGTGCCATGCCGTCTTTGTCCAAGAAGTTGACCTTGTTGCGGTTGCCGACAAGCAGGTCGATGTCAGCTTCGGCGGCGAGATACATCCTGAAGGTTTCAAGTCCCGAATTGAAATAATAGCGCAACTCGATTGGGATGCCAAGGTAGTGCGAATGCTGCTCGATGCCTTTCACGCGGAGGTATTCCAAGGCTTCGTCGTTGTCCACCTCGAAATAATACCATTCGCAGTCGACGTAGCCCGCAGGATGATATTCTTCGATGGCTTGCTTGTAGCCGATGCGCTTGTAGTTGAAGCCATATTGCAGGCCTGTTCGGAATGCCCAGTGGTTATTCGGGCTGACGATCTCATAACGCGCCGATGCTTGGTAAGTGCGCATATGGCTGCCCACGTTGATGTAGGCTCCCCATCCGCCAGTTGGTCTGAAGGGTTCAAGGTTGGGGGAGAGGTGGGAGACAAATTTTGGCCCGGCTTCCACATACAGGTTGTGGTGCCATTGCCTTGGCGATTCGGTTTCTTGTGCCGTCGCCGCCTTGCCCGCAAAGAGGAGCAGGCATGACCAAATGAAAAGTCGTTTACGCATAATTTTGTTGTTTGAGTTTGTTGGTGCAAAAATACGGCTTTTCCCCATGGCAAAACCGTTTTGTCAAGGGCTTACAAACTTTTCGGGAAGGCCTGTGTTGATAATCAGTGTTTTATGGTTTTCGGTTACAAACTATTTCGCATCCATTACAACCCCAAAACCGTCATCTGTCCCCCGCGTTCCAGTCGATGCGCTTGTATTCCGAGTCGTATCCTGTGCCGCTTTGGTTGATTTGGTATTCCGCGTCGGCCAGCATGGCTTCCTGCGCTTGTTGGCGCGAGTTTTCCTGCTGCTTGTTGATGTATTTCAACCCGAGCTTCCACAGCTTGATGTCGCCCCAAAGGAAGACGATGTAGATGATGCCTCCGAGGGCGGGCACGACGTTGGTGACCATCAGAAGCCAGTCGAACAGGCCGTGGGCGAGCATGGCCAACAGCAAGCCGCTCATGAGATACACGAGGCGTTTCCCTTTCGAGAACTTGGCCAACGCGAGGAAATAGCCCATCACCACGCCGAAGAGGAAATGGCCTGGCACCGAAAGCAAAGCCCTCACTACGCCCGTGCCGATGCCGCTACCCAACGATTCGGATGCCGCGCCAAACACATACATGATGTTCTCGACGCAGGCGAAACCCAAGCCGATGAACGAGGCGTAGACGATGCCGTCCATGTATTCGTCGAAGTTCTTGTCCCACCAAATGAGCACCATGAAAATGATGAACTTGGAGAACTCTTCGGGGATGCCGGCTTCCCAAAAGGCATTGTAAAACACGGTGTTCGACATCCAGATGTTGTTGATGAATCCAACGATGAGAATGTCAAGCGGAATGGCAATCATGCCGCCAATGAAGGCTTTGGCCAACGACTTGATGGGTTCTTTCTGGTATTTGTCCTGACGATAGATGAAGACCATCAAAAGGATGACGGGAAGGACTGACAATGCCAATAGGATGATACTTGAAAGCATGGCGAATCGGTGTTGATTATTTTTGGCAAAAATAGGGATTTTATCTTTAATCCACAAAAAAAGCCTATCTTTGCAGAAATTTTTCGTTTATGCAAGAAATGATCCTCATCCTCGACTTCGGATCGCAAGTGACCCAACTCATCGGTCGCCGCCTCCGCGAACTGAATGTGTATTGTGAAATCCATCCCTTCAACAAAATCCCGACCATCGGCCCGAATGTCAAGGGCGTTATCTTGAGCGGAAGCCCGTTCTCGGTGCGCGACGAGCGTGCGCCTTTTGCCGACCTTGATGGCATCAAAGGCAAACTGCCGCTGTTGGGCATCTGCTATGGCGCCCAGTTCATCTCGCAGCATTTCGGCGGCGAGGTCAACGGCTCCATCGCCCGCGAATATGGTCGCGCCATGTTGACCGTGGTGGACGAACAGTCGCCATTGTTCAAGGGCGTAAGCAAGACTTCGCAAGTGTGGATGAGCCATGGCGACACCATCGCCAAATTGCCCACCAACGCCAGAATCATCGCCTCGACCGACGACGTGGAGAACGCCGCCTACAAGATTGACGGTGAGGAAACCTACGCGGTGCAGTTCCACCCCGAAGTGTTCCACACCAAGGAAGGCCCGACGATGTTGGCCAACTTCGCCCTCGGCATCTGCGGCTGCAAAGGCGACTGGACGCCCGACTCGTTCATCGACAACACGGTGGCGAGCCTGAAGCAACAGCTGGGCGACGACAAGGTCATCCTTGGCCTCTCGGGCGGCGTCGACAGCACCGTGGCCGCCGTTTTGCTGAATAAGGCGATAGGGAAGAACCTGACGTGCATCTTTGTCGACAACGGCCTCTTGCGCAAAAACGAGTTTGAGGAAGTCCTCGATTCCTATAAGGAGATGGGACTCAACGTGATAGGCGTTCATTCAGGGGCTTTGTTCCTCGAAAAACTGAAAAGCGTCACCGACCCCGAAGCCAAGCGTAAGGCCATCGGCTCGACCTTCATCGACGTGTTCGACGCTGAGGCACAGAAGATCGAGGGTGCCCGTTGGCTGGCCCAAGGCACCATCTATCCCGATGTGATTGAAAGCGTGAGCGTCAACGGGCCGAGCTGCAAGATCAAGTCGCACCACAACGTGGGCGGCCTGCCCGAGAAGATGAACCTGAAGATTGTGGAGCCGTTGCGCTCCTTGTTCAAGGACGAGGTGCGCCGCGTGGGTCGCGCCTTGGGCATCAAGCGCGAGCTGATTGGCCGCCATCCTTTCCCCGGGCCGAGTCTTGGCATACGCATCTTGGGCGAGGTGACCGAAGAAAAACTCCGTATCCTTCGCGATGCCGACGACATCTTCATCAAAGGCCTCAGAAACTGGCCATGCGAGCTGCCCAGCGCGTCGTATCCCAACGAGATGGCCGATAACCTGTATGACAGCATCTGGCAGGCAGGCACCATCCTGTTGCCGGTGAAGTCGGTCGGCGTGATGGGCGACGAAAGAAGTTATGAATACACCATCGCCCTCCGTGCGGTCATCTCCACCGATGGCATGACTGCCGACTGGGTGCACCTGCCTTATGAGTTCTTGGCCAAGGTGTCGAACGACATTATTAATAAGGTGAAAGGTGTCAATCGCGTGTGCTACGACATCTCTTCGAAGCCGCCGGCGACCATCGAATGGGAATGATATTGAAAATGAGTAAGATAATGAATAAAAGACTGCTATTCTTCGTCTTTTTCCTCTTTGGGCTGTTGCTGACGGGCAACATGAAAGCCCAGGATGTCATCAAGCGGTCGACCGACATCACAAAGATTGGCGGCAAGGAGTACTATATGCACTTGGTGAAGTCGGGGCAGACGCTGTATGGCATTTCAAAAGCCTACAACGTGACCATCGAGGAGTTGGAGATGCTGAATCCTGAAGTGAAAAACGGCTTGAAGGCAGGGCATATCCTTGGCATACCTGTGCGACCTGTGGCCGAGCCTCAAGTTGAGGAACCGAACCCCGTAGTGGTAGAGCCAATGCTGGAGCCAGAGCCAGAACCCGTAGTTGTTGTGCCCGAACCAACGCCTGTGCCCGAACCCGAACCTGAGCCACAGCCCGAACCTGTTGTGGTGGAACCAGAGCCTCAGCCCGTGGCCGTTGAACCTGTTCCAGTGCCTGAACCTGTAACGGTTGAACCAGAGCCGGAACCCATGCCTGAGCCTGAACCGGTTGTCGTGGAACCAGTTCCCGAGCCGGAGCCGGTAGTCGTTGAGCCAAAGCCTGAACCCATTGTCCAAGAGCCTGTCGTTGAAGATCCTGCAATAGACCATAGGAGCTTTTTTGACGGTACTGCCCGTATAGTGCAACAAGGCGAGAACCTTTATGATATCGCCAAGGAATACGGTATCGACATCGCCGATTTCAAGGTGGCCAATCCAAGACTTTCTGACGAGCCTGCCGCAGGAACGCGCATCGTGGTCCCTAACATCGTCAACGAGAATGACTATATTGTGCACCAATGCGAGCGCAACGAGCGTGTCGCTTCCTTGCTGAAGCGTTGGAAGGTCGACGAGAGTGCTTTTCGTGCCAAGAACGTTTCGGTAGGCTCGCACGTGTTCTCCAACCAAGTGGTGCTGATTCCTATCCATCCGATTGAGGATTTTTATTGGGTGAAAGAATCGGAAATTGTTGCGGTTGAAGATGTTGAAGAGCCTGAAATGGTCGAAATGCCTGTGGAACCTGAGCCAACCGAACAGCAGCTCGGTTTCGACTTTTGGGAGGAGATGGGCGAGGTCCCTGTTTGCGTTGCCGACCCTGCCAATGCACGCAGGCGTTACCATGTGGCCTTGATGGTGCCGCTTTATCTCAACGATGTCAGCTCGTTGGAAGTGTCGAAAGAGAACTTGCAGAAGGCGCAAAAGTCGCGAGTGTTGTCGTTCCTCCAGTTCTACGAGGGTTTTATGATGGCCGTCGAAGCCCTTGAACGCCAAGGCTTGAAGCTCGACCTTGATGTCATCGACGTGACCGACAACGTGGCCTCCGCCGAAAAGGCGCTGAGGCAAATACAAAACGAAGACCTCGACTTGATTGTGGGGCCTTTCTTCGGCAAGTCGTTCGCAGTCATCGAGGAATATGCCAAAAGCAACGGCATCACCGTGGTCAACCCGCTTTCCACTCGCGAGTCGGTCATCAAGGACAGTCCCAACGTGGTGAAGGTGAAGCCTGGCGACATGGGCCTGATCATGACCCTCTCCAACTTGGTGAAAAACTATTATGCCGATGCCAATGTGTTCATTGTCAGCCGCGAAAAGGCTGCCGACACGGCTTTCTTGAACCAGTTGGAACACCATTTGAACCCCGTCGTCAACGACGAGGTGTCGGTTTCGGGCGACGAATTCCTACAATATGCCCGCCATGAGAGCGAACGCCTGGAGACGGGTAGCCGCTTGGCACCCACGCTCGACGTTGAGGGCCAGGTGTATTCCACGCGCGACTTCCAGGATGGCAACATCGACCATGTGATGATGGCCAATACGGTGAAACGCTATGCCTACAGAGACATCTCGAAGCTGAAAGGCCAACTCTCGGGCGTGCGTACCAACCTGATCATCGCCTATGGCGACGACAACGTGTTTGCCACTCAGATGCTCAACTCGCTGACCAAGGAAGCCGACCAATATCCCATCACTTTGGTGTGTGCCCCCGATTGGGCGAAGTTTGAAAAACTGCTTGTCGAAAACCTCCTGAAAATGAACGCCATCTATGTCAGCGACCATTTCGTTGACTACGAGGATGATGACGTCAAGCGTTTTGTGGCACGATTCAGGTCGAAATATGCTGCCGAACCCCAGAAATATGCCTTCGAAGGCTACGACGTGGGGCGTTATTTCATCAATGCCTTGATGCGATATGGTAGCGACGACCTTGTGGGTTGCCTGCATTGCTACCAAGCCGCGTTGCTCCATACGAACTACCGCTACTATTACAGGAATTACCTCGATTCCTACGGAAATGAAGGTAAGGAAAATCTTTATTGGAGTGTGTATCAATATGATAATGAAGGAATTGAACTTGTTCCTATCGACCCGTTCAAGAAAAACCTGCCAGATGAATAGGCTCATTTTTCCCACTTTGATGATAGCCCTTTTGGCTCTTGCCTCTTGCGACAAGGGCGTGAAGAAAGACTATTACGACAACGGCAAGCTGAAGTCGGAGTTGCGCTATGCCGATGGCCGGCTCGACGGCGAAAGTGTGTGGTACTTTGCCGAGGGCGGTGTGATGACGCGGGCTTTCTATCGGAACGACACCCTTGAGGGACGCTACCAGCGGTTCCATAAGAACGGTGCGATCGAAGTGGAATGCTGGTACAAGCACGGCCTTCGCGACAGCGTCTACCGTTCCTATTCCGATGCGGGTGTCCTTCAGTTGGAGGAATATTATAAGGAAGGCAAGCTCGATGGCCCTGCCAGGAAATGGTTCGACAACGGACAGCTCTTCCAGGAAGGCCAATATGCCGACGGCATGATGGACGGACGGTGGTTCATCTACTATCCGAGCGGCGCATTGGCCAGCAAGGCAGAATACCAAAAGGGTAGGGGGAAGCAGATCGGCTATGACGAAACGGGCTACAAATGCCTCGAAGTGACCTATGCCGACAACAAGAAACATGGAAAGGAAACCTACTTCAACTCCAATGGGACCGTATTCAAAACCGTTGAGTATGAATACGGTAAAATAGTGGAGAAAAGCGATGACACCGAAAAATAGGAAATGACGCCCCAAGGGAAGAAAATATTTCAAATAATTTGGAATTTGTTCAAATAAAAGTCCTACCTTTGCACCGCTTTAAAGAATGAAGCAATCTTTCAAACACATTAAATAAACCTTTAATTAAAGTCAAAAAATGAAAGTCAATGAAATTATGACCGCTCTGGAAGCCAAGCATCCGGGCGAAAATGAGTATCTGCAAGCAGTGCGCGAAGTGCTCGAAAGCATCGAAGAAGTCTACAACCAGCACCCTGAGTTCGAAAAGGCCAAGATCGTCGAAAGACTCGTCGAGCCTGATCGTATCTTCACGTTCCGCGTGACTTGGGTTGACCGCAATGGCGAAGTCCAAACGAACCTCGGCTACCGTGTCCAGTACAACGCCGCCCTCGGCGCCTACAAAGGTGGTCTCCGTTTCCACAAGGCCGTTAACGTCTCCATGCTGAAGTTCTTGGGCTTCGAGCAAATCTTCAAGAACAGCCTGACCATGCTGCCTCTCGGCGGTGGTAAGGGTGGTGCTGATTTCGACCCCGTTGGAAAGAGCGATGCCGAAATCATGCGCTTCTGCCAGGCTTTTGTCTATGAACTCTGGCGCAATATCGGTCCCGATCAGGACAGCCCCGCTGGTGACGTAGGCGTTGGCGGCCGCGAAATTGGCTATATGTACGGTATGTACAAGAAACTCGCTCGCGAGCACAGCACCGGCGCTCTCACTGGTAAGAGCTATGGCTGGGGTGGCTCCCTCATCCGTCCCGAAGCTACCGGTTTCGGTGCCATGTACTATGTGAAACACATGGTCGAAGAAAAGGGCGACACCATGCAGGGTAAGAGAATCACCCTCTCCGGCTTCGGTAACGTTGCTTGGGGTGCTGCTACCAAGGCTGTCGAACTCGGCGCTAAGGTTGTTGCTATCTCCGGTCCTGACGGCGTCTGCGAGATCCCCGATGGTATCACCAAGGAAATGATCGACTATATGCTGGTTATGCGTGCTTCCAACCGCAACAAGGTTCAGGATATGGCTGACAAGTTCCCCGGCCAGTGCAAGTTCACCGCTGGTAAGAAGTCTTGGATGGTCAAGTGCGACATCGCTTGCCCCAGCGCTTTCCAGAACGAGCTCGCTGAAGAGGATGCAAAACAGCTTATCGCTAACGGCGTGAAGTATGTTGCCGAGATCTCCAACATGGGTTCTCAGCCCGCTGCTATCAAGGCTATCCAGAATGCCGGTATCCCCTTCGGTCCTGGTAAGGCTGTCAACGCTGGTGGTGTTGCTACCTCCGGTCTTGAAATCTGCCAGAATGCCGAGCACCGCAACTGGACTGCTGAAGAGGTCGACAAGAACCTCCATGCCATCATGGACAACATCTATGCTCAGTGCGTGAAATACGGCCGCAAGGCTGACGGCACCATCGACTATGTCAAGGGTGCTAACCTCGCTGGTTTCATGCGTGTTGCTGACGCTATGGTTGCTCAGGGCATCATCTAATAGCTTCTCTAAAGCAAACACAAAAAAAACGCTCCCCTTTTTGGGGGGCGTTTTTTTGTGTATGCTCGGCATGAGCATTGTCTAACGGGTGCAAGTCCCGAGTGAGCCCTAATAGC
>DGXB01000038.1 GCA_002396205.1 Bacteroidales bacterium UBA4243 | reverse complement strand
GTGCCGTCCGCCAACACCTTGAATGCTAACACATACACGGTGTTGTTTTCCCCGCAATAAGCACCACCCGTCACGAGGCAACCTCCGTCTTTCGTGGCTGTTATGCAAAGTGGCCGACAATTCATGTTGAGATGGCAATACCGTTGCCAAACCACACCAAGGTCGGAATCTGTTTTGGTAACCGTGATAAGATTGGTTCCTTGAACGTAGTGAAACTCGTCGTTTATCACTGTATAGCTTGAATGGCAGAAATACAACCAATCTCCATGTCTGTCTACCCCCCTCACATAGGGTGCCAACTCCACGCTGTCATTGTCGAAACCGACAATTTGGGATGCTATGATGTTGCCGTCTATATCTATCTTCAACATCGTCATGTCCGTCCGCCATTCTGGAAGCTTGAACAGCTCGTCGGCTTCCCAAATAATCACTAAAGAACTGTCGGGTTGGGACAAAACAGTGGGAAAATCGATGCTGGTACTATTGAAATACAATTCATAACCGTTCCCTCCGTATGGCGAAGGCATTTTAAATGGAAGCGGGTGCTCATCAATGATTTCAAAGTCGCTATTCATCCTGACCACCGCATTGTTGTGATGATAACTTGAGACGTGTCCATAGTCGCCACTGCCGTCTTTAAACTCGAAGATGCTTCCCAAAGCAAGATACAAGCTAATGGGTTGCTCGCTCTCATGAAAGGCCAGTAGCGTCCCGTCGTCTGATGAAATCTTGAAAAAGGTTTGAGGATGAAACTGTATATCTGTTCCTTGTGGTTGATGAATGACCTCGTAAGGGAGGGTCATATACACAATATTGCCTTGGGCATCCATGAAGCTTCTGCCAAAACAAAAGAAACAATCATCCAATTCATCAATCTCGATTTCCTTTTGCCATACGGTCTGGAGGTCTCTGTCAAATTTGTAGGCCAAAAGTCGGTCGCAATGAAGCTCGTTGTCGTGTATTTTCCCAACAGCGAGATAACGGCCTGGTTGTTTCGGATCAGGAAATAGCCCCACTATGGTCGAGCGTCTGCCCTCTTCACCAAACATCATTTCACCCATCATTTCGCCAGTAGCGGATAATTTGAGGATTTTGCCCGCTACAGTGTAATTTTCATTGTCAAACCATTCTTTCATGTATTCAAAAGCTGACACAAGGAAACATCCGTCGTCAGTTTCCATGGCGATTCCTCCTTCGGCCTCCGTGTCGGGGTAGTTGTAGGTGAAGTAGAAGTCGGGTGTTTGGGCGAATGCAACAATTTGAAAGGCTAATAGGGAAAGAATAAAGCTGAACTTTTTCATTTTGATTGTTTTTTAAAATTAAACATAATCTCCGTTCCAGCGAATTTGCAATTCGCTGGTGTCGAGTATGGGGATTTGCAATCCCCTTTCGATGGCTGAGGCTCTCTTGGCAACAAGCTCTTTCATTGTTGTTGGTCGTGTTGTTATCATTCCTTCACCACCTTGTCAGAGAATGTGGTCCCGTCCGCCATGGTGACCTTCATCACGTATTGCCCTGGGGCGAGGCCTTGCAGGCTGAGGCTCTCGAGGCCCGAACCTTGGCTGCGCACGAGGCGGCCTTGCAGGTCGTAAAGCTCGATGCTGGCAGGCTCCACGTCGGGCGAGTATTGCAGGCGGAGCTGGTCTTGGGCGGGGTTGGGGTAGTAGGCGTAGGGGCGGACGAATGCTTCTGCTTCGGGGACGGACAGCGTGCCGTCGGCGAAGAACTTAAGCATGAAAAACTCGGCCTCAGTGTTGTCACGTGGGGAACCGTAAATGTCAGAGTAATAGGAAGTACCTGAGACCAGACATCCCTTGTCGGAAGTGGTCATGATGGAATTTGGCCAATATACCTTCATTCCGTATTCAGGATAGTATCTGTTCCAATAGCGTTGCCAGATGACGTTGCCGTCGATGTCCATCTTTGTCACAACAAAGCAGTTAATCCAATCGTAACCAAAGCCGTAGGGCTCTCCTACCATATGATAGAAATAAAAGGCATCTTTGCCAACCATGTCCGTACAAGTGTTTCCTTGAATTGCCTTGATGCTGTCGTTCCCGACGCCTATTTCTCCCTGCCCCACAGATGCGTAGGAAAGGATGTTACAGTCTTGGTCAAGCCTTATGAAACCTATGACATCGTCAAAAGTCCAATCGTATTGGTAGTCCAAACGGCCTAGTGTGGCATCGCCCCCGAAAACCACCGAACCGTCAGGCATGGAGAAGATGGCGTAATTCTGTGGGTTAATACCGAGGTAAAGCTCTTGGTAAGAGCTTGATGCTCCTTCGCGTATTTCTCTGAGAAGGACCTGATTGCTGACCAATTCCAAATCCCTGTTGATACGGATGAGGTAAAGATCATCTGTTGGGCCTGAATCGTATTCCACGGTTTTCCCATAGTCGCCGCTGCCGTCCTGAAATTCAAAGAATCCCCCACAAGTGATGTTGAAGGTGGTGCACGGACCCGTGTATTGGCTTATGGCGATGAGCTCTCCTTCGGTGGTCAACCGGCAGAAAACAGGTGCTGGGATACCCGAAACCCCTAAGCAACAAGCGATATCGCCGCTGCTGTCCATGAAGGCCGATGTCCATATATACCCATGATAGGCTTCAGGGAGTTCTATCTCCCTTTGCCATAGCAGATTCAAATCAGTATCAAATTTGGCCAGAAAAGGCCTGTCGTAGTGAAGGTCGTTGTCGTGTATGCTTCCAATCGCAAGGCAACAATTCGGCTCTTCGGGGTCAAAAAACAGCCTAGTCACAACAGAATAACTGTCTTCGGAGCCAAGGGCGAGTTCGCCAAGCAATTCTCCCTCAAGCGACACTTTGTAAACAATGGGAGGAGAAACGGGGTCTATCTCATACCAATTCGAATTCTTGCCGTCTCCCGTCGAAATCAAATAGAATCCCTCCGTGGTATCGTCTGGTGCCACTTCTAATGTGAAGGTTTCTATGCGTTCATAATTCACTGTGTGGAGAATGGGATAGGGGAAACGGTGTTCGAACAGGAAATCCGGTTGTTGCGAAAACGTTTTGGCTACGAGAAGTAGTGCCAATGACAGAATGAAAGAGAATCTTTTTTTCATGGAACTGATTTTTTATGGTTTGAAGCGGCAAAAATAGTGGTTTATTTCTTTCCAAACAAGTTTTTTGTTTATTTCGGTGACAAAATTTAAGTTTCGAACAGATAGGAGTATTTGTCTAGATGGAAGAAAATGATTTGGGAACTTTATGCCATCTGACTCAAAGCAATTCTGAGTCAGATGGCATAAAGTGCAATCTTTTATTCTGACGTTCAGGCACTTGTTCATCTAAAATCCATCCACCACACCTTGGTCTGGCGCGTGTCGCCGTGCGACATTCGGGCCAGCTGCGCCGTGTAGTTGTCGTAGTTGTATTCGATCTCCTTTTGGGGATACTCCAAACGATACGACGTCAGCTTGGCATGGTCGATGGTGGTGGGCGTCCGCATGGTGCGGCGTGCCAAGGCCCATGCCTCCCACGGCTGGCGGAAGAGGTTGAGCCAACGCTGCTGGTAGATGAGGTCGAGGTAGGCCTCGTTGCTGCCGTCGAAGCTGGGGTTCATATACACCGCATAGTTCATCACGTTGGAAGCCATCTTCTGGCCCAAGGCCCAGATGTCGAGGCCGGTGGTGAAGTTGGTGTATTGCGGATAGAAGTAGGTCCAGCGGCTGGTGTTTTGCGGTATGTGTGCCCAAAAGATGCTCGACTGGTAGATGCCTTGGAAGAGCATCTGGTCGAGGTCCATGCCCGAGAGGGTGATGCCGCCGATGCCACGGGCCCCGATTTCGGCCTTCATGAAGAGCACGTCGGCGTAGGTGACGAAGATTTGCGGCATGTAGCGCTCGTCGCGGGTCAGGTAGTAGTTGAACGGCGAATAGAGGCACGACGGGCCTTTGAAGGTGTAGTTGGCGTCGCGGCTCTGGGCGTAGGGCGAGCCGCCTTCGGTGGGCGTCTCGGCGGTACGAATCTGTGGGAAGGGTTTCCAAGCGCCGTCAGGGAAACTGTCGGTCTTGTGGCTCGTGTCGAAGAAGAGGAAGGTGCGATAGTCGAAGATGCCGCTGCCGTCCATGTCGTCGGTCGACGAGACGATGCTCCACACGGTTTCGCCCATGCGGAGGTTCTTGTGCTCGCGGAACGACCAATTGATGTCCCAATTGGTACCCAACACACTGGGCCACAAGGCGATGGCACCACCCGTGGCCATGCCGCCCGAAGAGCTTATCGAGGAGTAAGGGAACTCATAGGCCTTCTTCAGCAAAGGCTCGGCAAAGGCGGGGTCTTTGTCGTACATGCGCAAGCCGTGGCGCAGGATGAGCGAGTTGGCAAACTCGGCCCAAAGCGTGTAGTTGTTGTTGAGCAGCACCTCGTAGGGCAGCTTGTAGTACTCGTTGCCGTTGGCGGTGGTGGCTGAGTCGGCGTGAAGCACGTCGCGGGCCACGACCAGCTCGTCAAGCAGCGACTTGTAGATGCTCTCTTGGGTGTCCCATTCGGGCTTCATCGTGGTTTGCGACGAGGCGTTTTCCCAGATACGTCCTGCTTGGGAATAAGGCATGTCGCCGAAGATGTCCGTTACCTTGAAGGTCTGGTAGGCCTTCAAGATGTTGAGCTGGGCGCGCACCTTGTCGCACACGGCGGTGTCGCCTTGCTCCTCGCCATAGGCGTCGAAACGGCGCTCGAGTTCGCGGATGTTGGAAAGCATGAGGTAGTAGTCGTTCCAAACACTGGAGGTGCCGATTTGTGAGTTGCCCCATGCCTCGGAAGTCAGGGCGCCGAGTTCCGTCTCGGGGTACCAGATCTCGTTTTGCAGGTAGAACTGCTCGTTCATGCTCTGCTGCATGGAGCTTACCACGCCGTTAAACAGGGCCTCGATGGTGGTGCCCGTCGGCGAGAACGGGTCTTGGTTCATTTCTTCGAAATTCTTGGTGCAGGAGGCTAAAGCTATTGTTGCTGCACAAATGATGAGAATATATCTTTTCATGATGTTTCGATTTTATAGATTCACTTTCAGCGTTACCATAAACGACCGCGTGCCGGGATAGGAGGCATACTCCAAGCCTTGGGCGTTGCCTGAGCCTTGGGTGCCTTCGGGGTTGATGTTGTCGGGCAGGGTCTTGTAGATGTAGAACAGGTCGCGACCCACGAGGGAGAGCGAGGCCTGCTTGAAGAGGTTCTGCTTGTCGAGCCACTTGCGCGGGAAGTCGAAGGTGAGCGACAGCTCGCGCAACTTGACCCACGTGTTGTTGACGATGCCGGGCGTGGTGAGCACTGGGCCCCAACCGCCGAAGTTGGGCAGGTATTTATAAAGGTAGTGCACCACATGGTCGTTTTCGACGGCTTCGCCCGTCTCCGTGTTGACGCAATAGCCAGGCAGGATGATGCCGTAGTTGCCTACGAAGTTGCCTTCCGCATCGTAGTAAGGCAGGCCGTTGCCTTCGCGTTCATACAGCGTTGCCGGACTCTGGCCCGTCTGCATGCCTACCACATAGGAGGCGCAATAGATCTGCCCACCGAGCTTGGCATCGACCAAGGCGTAGAGCGACCAGTTCTTGTAGGAAGCCCTGAGGTTGATACCGCCCGTCACCAAGGGGGCGCAGTTGCCCACAGGCACACGGTTGTCGGTCATCAGGTAGGTGGTTCCCGTCTCGTTGAGTAAGGGCAGCGGTTTGCCGTTGGCATCGTAGAAAGGTCCCACGGTGGTGCCGTCGGGCGTGGTGTATTCATAAACGTAGTCCCAGCCGTAGATGGTGCCATAATCCTCGCCTTCTTCCACAGCGACGGCAGGGCCGTTGGAACCCCAAATCTCGGAGAGCATGTACATGTTGGCACCGCCCAGGTCGACAATCTTGTTCTTATTGCGGGCCAAGTTCAAGCCGACCTGCACACCATAGTCCTTGCCTTGGGCGATGTCGTAGGTCATGATGGCCTCGATGCCTTTGTTGGTCACGATACCCGTGTTGATGGTCACGTTGTTGGAGCCTGACGAAGGCGCGACTGGCGACGAAAGGATTTGGTCCCAGCTGTAGATGTCGTAATAGGTGAAGTCCATGTTGAAGCGGGCACCCAATCCGAGGTCGAAGCCGAGCTCATAGCTGCGCTGGCGCTGTGGCTTCAGCTCCAAAGGCGGCACTACTGAAGGCAATGTGGCCGAAAGCTGGTGACCAAACGAGCCGGTGCTGTAGGTATAGGTGAGCTGGTAAGGCTCGGTGTCGCTGGCGGTCTGTGCCCACGATCCTCTCAGTTTCAAGTAGTTGATGGGACCCCAATTCCAATTCTTGAAGGCCGAAGTGGGCACAAAGCTCAAGGTGGCCGAAGGATAGAAATAGGAGTTGTTGGTGATGGGCAAGGTCGACGACCAGTCGTTGCGACCCGTCACATCGAGGAACAGCCAGTCGCTGTAGCTCACGTTGAAGAAGGCATATAACGAGTTGACTTGCTTCTCCCACCGCGATTCGCCGAAGGTGCGCTCGGTGGCAGCGGAGTAGTTGTAGATGGTGTAAAGGTTGGCGTAGGCCCAAGTGCCCGAGGTGCCGTTCATGCCGTCGCGATAGCCGTAGTATTGCTCGCCACCGGCCGAGAGGCGCACGTTGAACTTCGAGCCAAAGATCTTGTCTTTATAGGCCGTAATCAGGAAGTCCATGTCGCGGGTGAGCGAGGTGGATTTGTTCTTCGAATAATAGCCTCCCGCCATGCCGTCGATGGTGGTGGGCTTGTGCTTGGTAGTGTAGTTGTCGGCGGTCCAGTCGAGGGCGACCTTGGCGGAGGCGGTGAGCCACGGGGTGACGTCGTAGAGCAGTCTGACCGAGCCGTACATCTTGTCGCGGTCGAGGGTCGTGTTGTTGTTGTAGAACGTCCAGAAGGTGCTGCTGTAGATGTAGGGATAAGGATAGCCGTCAAACTGGTTCATCGTGCCGTCCTCGTTTGCATAGGTCGTGGTCTCAATGCCTTGCCAGCTGCGGGGCCAGCTGTAGAGCAAGCCCTTGTTGAAGTTGCTGTTCGACTCACCAATTTCGGGCGAGTTGAGGCGGAAGTAGTCCAAATAGTTGAACGCCACGTCGACCTTGATTTTATCCGAAACATTAATCAAGGTACCCACGTTGACGGTGGTCTGCCGCAGGTTGGTGTTGTCGATGATGGCATCGGTGCGCGAGTCGGTGAACGAAACGCGGATGCTACCGAAGTCGCCGGCGTTTTGCAAGGCGATGTTGTGGGTCATCATGTGGCCGTTCTTGAAGAGCATCTTCAGGTTGTCGGGCTGCGGCGAATATTTGCGGATTTTGCCGTCCCACCACAGCACGCTCTCGCCGTTCATCTCGGGGCCCCAGCTTTGGGCGCCGCCGTAGTAGCCGAAAGTGGTGTTGGTAGGCTCGCCAGCCGGGCCGTCGTCGACGTTGTAGACGTATGGAAATTCATACACTTGGTTGCCTTGCTCGTCAAACATGCCTTCGATGGGGGTCAAAGTCGGCTTGTCGAACGAGACGGGGCCGCGACCGCCGAATTTGTTTTGCACCGAGCGGTAGAGATAAGGCGTCGTGAGCTTGAAACTGGCCGAATAGCTGATGCCGAGGCCGCGTTGCTTCGAGCCTTTCTTGGTGGTGATGAGCACCACGCCGTTGCCGCCACGCGAGCCGTAAAGTGCTGCCGCCGTGGGGCCTTTCAGGATGTCTAAGCTCTCGATGTCCTCCTGGTTGATGTTGTTCAGGGCCGTACCCCAGTCGCGACCGCCGCTCCACGAGGTGAGGCCGCCTTCGTTGGTCATCGGCACGCCGTCGACCACGATGAGCGGCTGGTTGTCGCCAAAGATGCTGTTGTTGCCACGGATGGTGATGCGCGACGAGCCGCCGTCGACGCCATTCGGGTTGATGATCTGCACACCCGCCGAGCGGCCGCTCAGTGCGCTGATGACGCTGCCCGAGCCTGACTTGGCAATGAGGTCGCCGCCGATTTCCTCGGTGGCATAGCCCAACTCACGCTTCTGGCGTTTGATGCCGAGAGCGGTGACCACCACGTCGTCGAGGGTTTGCGAGTCAAGCTCAAGGGTGACGTTGATTTTGTTTTTGCCTTTGACGGCCACTTCCTTCGGCTTGTAGCCAACGAAGCTGAAAACCAGCACGTCCTGGCCGTCGGCTTTCAATGAATAGTTGCCGTCAATGTCGGTCACGGTGCCCGTCGAAGTGCCTTTCACCTGGATGGTGACGCCAGGCAGACCGTAGCCGTCGTCGCTCGAAACGACCTTACCCGTCACCGTCAGGCTTTGTGCAAGAACGGCCAATGGCGATGCCATCAGGGCAAGAAGGAAAAAGAGTAGCGTTTTCTTGTTCATACACTTATAGTTTTGATATTTTGCGACAAAAATAGAAATAATTCTTTTTGCATAAGGCATTTTTGCGAAGATTTGGATTTAGTATCTAAGATTTCAGCAGCATTGCATCTTGGCGGTCATCCAAAACCGTAAGTAAACAACCTCGCCACAGGCTTGATGCACTGCGACAATTGCGACCAAAATCATCGCCAGACTGCATTTTCCGTTAAAATAATGTCTCGACCTATCGTTTTATTTCCTATTTTTGACCCCCGAAAACTAACACAAAAGGTTTTATGACCGAAGAAAACAGTAAATGGCTCGTCATCGTCAACCCGAAAGCCTCTATCGGAAAGGCGGGAAAAGATTGGCCACAAATAAAGCAAATCCTTGAAAAAGAGGGTATTGCTTTCGATTATTTGATTACGGAATACCAAGGCCACGCCATCAGTTTGGTGCGCGACAGCATCACCGAAAAAGGCTACCGCAAAATCATTGCAGTGGGCGGCGATGGCACCAACAACGAGGTCGTCAACGGCATTTTCACCCAAAAACGCTTCCCCACCGATGAAATCATGATGGGCATCATGCCCGTAGGCACAGGCAACGACTGGCGTCGCACTTTCGACTTTGGCATTGATTATCAGGAAAATGCGAAAATCATCAAAGCCGGGAACACCTTTAAGCACGACATCGGCAAGGTGACCTACTACAACGACGGCGACCCGCAGGTGCGCTACTTCCTCAATGCCGCCGGAACAGGTTTGGACGAGGCCGTGTGCCAATCCATGAACGAGATGAAACAGCAAGGCAAAGGCGGCGCGGCTCGCTACATGTTCAGCGTCGCAAAATGCCTGTTTGGCTTCGATTGCCCACACATCCAACTCGAAATCGACGACCAACTCGTCTTCGACGACGAAATCCTCAGCCTCGGGGTAGGCATTTGCCGATACAAAGGTGGTGGCATGATGACGATGCCCAATGCCGTACCCAACGACGGCCTTTTCGACATCACCGCCATACGCAAGGTGGGCATGGCCAAATTCGCCGCCAACATCAGCAAAATCTACGACGGCACCTTCATCAAGAAAATGAATGAAGTCAGCACCTTCCAAGGCCGCAAAGTCAAGGTCACATCCATCCCCGCCCATGCACTCAAATTAGAAACCGAAGGCGAAACGCTCACCAACTCACCCTTTGAATTCGAAATGCTGCAACAGTCCATCAACATGGTAGTGCCCGAAAAGGCTATTGGCTTATGGCCTATGGCTTATGGCAGTTCCAACAAATAGTGTAAAAACTGCCAAGAGCCAGAAGCCAAGAGCCAGAAGCAATCAACAAAATATCAAACATTAAAAATACAAAAACAACATGGTAAACATCGATCAAATCAACTTCCAGAACAAGCGCGTGGTCATCCGCGTCGACTTCAACGTCCCGTTGGACGATAACTTCAACATCACTGACGACACCCGTATGCGTGCCGCTTTGCCTACTATTAATAAGGTTTTGAACGACAAAGGCATGGTCGTGCTGATGTCGCACCTCGGCAGGCCGAAAAAGAACCCCGATCCGAAGTTCAGCATCAAGCCCATCATCAAGCACTTGGAAGAACTGCTGGGCCGTCCCGTCCAGTTTGCCGACGACTGCATGAAAGCCGCCGACCAAGTGAACGCCTTGAAACCCGGTGAGGTGCTTGTGCTCGAAAACCTCCGCTTCTATGCCGAAGAGGAAGGCAAGCCGCGTGGCATCGAGAAGGGCGAAGATGGCTACGACGAAGCCAAGAAAGCCATCAAGGCCTCGCAGAAGGAGTTCACCAAGACCCTCGCGAGCTATGGCGAATACTACATCAACGACGCCTTCGGCACCGCCCACCGCGCCCACGCCTCCACCGCCTTGATTGCCGACTACTTCGATGCCGACCACAAGATGTTCGGCTACCTGATGGGCAAGGAAGTGGCCGCCGTCAACAAGGTGATGAACGACATCCAACGTCCTTTCACCGCCATCATGGGCGGCTCGAAGGTCTCCACGAAGATCGAGATTATCGAGAACCTGCTCACCAAGGTCGACAACCTCATCCTCTGCGGCGGCATGACCTACACCTTCAAGAAAGCCTTAGGCGGCAAGGTCGGCAACTCCATCTGCGAAGAGGACAAGCTCAACCTCGCCTTGGACATCATCGAGAAAGCCAAGCAGAAGGGCGTCAACCTTTACCTCTCGTTCGACGTGGTGGCTGGCGACAAGTTCTCGAACGACGCCAACACCATGGTCGTCGACCCGATGAACGTGCCCGACGGCTGGGAAGGCATGGACTGCGGTCCCGAGAGCCGCAAGTTCTACGCCGGCATCCTCAAGCAGTCGAAGACCATCCTCTGGAACGGTCCCTGCGGCGTGTTTGAGTTCGACAAGTTCGCCGAAGGCTCGAAGGCCATCGCCGAAGCCATCGTGGAAGCCACCGAGCAGAACGGTGCCTATTCGCTCATCGGCGGCGGTGACAGCGTGGCCTGCATCAACAAGTTCGGCCTGGCCGACCGTGTGAGCTACGTCTCGACCGGCGGCGGTGCCCTGCTCGAAGCCATCGAAGGCAAGGAACTGCCTGGCATTGCGGCAATTAAGAAGTGATGCATAGCCCCGTAAGGGCGACAGCACAATAGGCGGGCGGTGTAAACCCCCGCCGACAAGCAATGCAATTGTTTTAAGCCCCGTAGGGGCGGCAGGATTGGACACACATCATTTTTTCCTGTCACCTACGGGGTTTCTGTTTGTTGTCGTTTCAAAATGGATTACTCGTTTATTTCGGCAGGGGTTGACACCGCCTGCCTTCAATGCTGTTACTCCTACGGAGTTCCCACTAGTTTTAATCAAATTGTCAATCATTTTCTTTTTTTTTCATAATTTTGCGTCCAATAATTCAAACCACAATAAAATGAAAAAAGCAACCTTGATTTTAGCCTTGTTTCTCGGATTCATCCCGATGCTGAACGCCCAATGGACAAGCCCCGGCAACGGCACGACTTATACTTTGGATGACCTCGTGGAAGTTAGTGGATGCGTGAGTTTTGACCCTCAAATCTTTTATTACTTCATTTCGGGTGACATCACCATCTCGGCCAACGACAAACTTTACATCAACCGAAACGACGGACTGATTTACATCACGTTTGCCAACGACTACACCATTACCATCAAAGGCTCGATGGAAGCCATGGGACAAGATGAGGACCATTATTTGCCAATAGGAATGGGAAGCGGCCACCTCCGCTTTGAGGATGCCTCTGACCCAAGCTTTCTCAGTTACTGCTGGTTTGGTGAAATGAACGGCATTCAAATTATCAACAGCGATGTGACTTTTGATACTTGCCGATTCCACTATTTCTATTCCCAACAGCAGTCGAGTGCCGTCAATTGCATGAACTGCGACCCAGTTTTTACCAATTGTGAGTTTTATTCCAACGAAGGCGTGGCCATCAGTTCGCCTGCCAACGGACAAGGCTCACCACAAATCGTGAACTGCAACTTCGAGAATAACGTGACCTCCAACGCCAACCAGCCGCAAATCAACCTCGGTCCAGGTTCAAACGACACCATCCGCATCGTGGGATGCACCATCGAAGGCGGAAACAACATAGTTGGCGGCATCGCCATCGCCGACCTGATGGCAAATGGGGCAACAAAAGTGCTGATACAGAACAATTACATCGCCAATGGAAGCTTTGGCTACGATCAAGAAGGAATCCATATTTCTTCTATCATCGAAGGCAACCAAATTGTCAATAATTCCCATACCGACAACCCAATGGTTAACGGCAGTGGCATCAACTTGTATGGCGTTGACGAAAACAACAATGCCATCATCCGCAACAATATTATAACCGGCAACCTTTGGGGAGTTACGGTATTTTATGCCGGAGACGCCAACCTCGGCACCGAAGACGACTGGGGCCACAACCAAATCCACGACAACGGCAACGGCGGCGTGATTTATGACCTTTACAACAATTCACCTGGCGACATCATGGCCGTGGGCAACGATTGGGGCACTACCATTGAGCAAGAAGTTGAAAACCACATTGTCCACCAATACGACAATCCAGAACTTGGAATAGTTAACTACATTCCTTTTGTCGGCTATGACGCTGTTAACGAAGAAAATACATGCAATTTTAATGTATCGCCCAATCCAGCCCAAGGCCGTTTCACGGTGAATGGCCAAGGATCAATGACCATCACGAATACCCTTGGACAAACCATCATAACCAAGGAAATCGACGGCAGGGAAAGCATAGCATTGCCGCGTGGCCTTTATGTTGTGAAAATAGGCAACGCCACGCGAAAGGTGATTGTGGAATGACCAATTCAAACAAATTCCCTATTTTTGTGCCAAATTTTTAGCATCATGTCGAAAACCATAGTAAACATCATAGACCAAACCAACCCGTTGCCAGCCTATTTGTTCACCAAGGAATACTACGAAGACGGCGACGAGCTGCTGTTCATCTCCACCGAAGAAGAATCCGGCTGCATCAAACTGATCGCCAACCAGTTGGAAGTGGACGAAACGCACGTGAAAAGCATCATCGTCAAGCGTTACCAAGACAATTTCCTCTACGAGCGCATCTGCCGCACCATCAAGGGCAACCTGATTCCCAACAAAAAGTATTACCTCAACCTGGCGGGCGGCAACCGTTACATGACCCTCTCGGTGCAGCACGTCTTCGAAGAGTTCGACACCTTGTTTTTCTACACGCAAACCCGTGAGAACCAAATCGTGAAGACCATCTTCGACCACAGCATCTATGATAACGACGACGAGGTGTTCCCCATCAAGCATCGCATGACCTTGAAGGAGTATTTTGGTCTCTTTGGACTGCAAAGCGACGTGGACAAGCCCCGCAAACAAGTGAAGGAAACCGCCTTCTCGCAGCACCTGTTCACCATGTTCTCGCAAAACCTGCTCGGGCGCGGCGACTACCAAGTGATGGAGACCCTGCGCGAGAAATACCGCAACTGGAAGTTCCTCATCATTTCGCAAGTCGAGAAACCCGACAAGGACTATATGACCGCCATCCCCAACCTCGGCAAGTTCTTGGACTTCATCGGCTTTGTGCCCGAAAGACCGGGTTCGCTGCAAAGTGAAGAGATAGACTACCTCACGGGCGGCTGGTTCGAGGAATACGTCTATGCCCTCATCAAGGCCGTGCTGCAACCCGACGACATCGCCATGGGCGTGCACATCTCCAACGGCGTCATCAAGCACAACAACGAGCTGGATGTGTGTTTCATGAAAGCCAACAAGCTGTTCGTCATCGAGTGCAAGACCGGCGTGACCAGCGAGAGCCTCTTCAACGAGATCGTCTACAAGGTCTGCGCCCTGAAAGAAGTGCTGCTCGGCAGCGGCAATTCCTACATCTTCTCGCTGAAGAAGGACCACAAAGGCAACTGGAAGCGCACGGCCAAATACATGGGCATCACCTTCTGCGACTGGCTCAACCTGACCAAGCCCGAACGCCTGAAGGACATCCTCAACAAGATGAACAAGATGGCCAAGGAGAGTTAGTTCCGAATTGGCAATTCGGAAACACGGTGGCATAATTCGTGCCGCACAGAATTTCACGGATTTTGCGAATTACGCGCCCTCAGCGCTTCCTTGAAAGCGAACAAGGGCAGGTTCTCCACCCAGCCTTGGTCGATGTGGTTTTGCATCGAGAGACGAAGAGCCTTCAGTTCGGGATGCGACTCCATGAACGTCTTCAGCGACTTCGACTGCAAGTTCACCTCCGCCTTCACCTCGACGGGATAAACCGCCTCGCCCATCTGTATGGCAAAGTCGATTTCGATGGTCGAATTGTCGACGCTGTGGTAATAAACCGGCATTCCCATGGTGACCAACTGCGTGTAGACAAACAGCTCCGTGAACGCGCCTTTGTATTCCTTGAAAATGTCGTTGCCGATGAGCACCAACGACGACGGAGCACCCACCATCGCGCCCATCAGCCCCACATCGAGGGTGAACAGCTTGAAAGCCGAGAAATCCTCGTAGAACTTGAGCGGCATCTTGATGTCGCTCACCCGATTCACCTTATACACCAAGCCCGCATCGATGAGCCATTGGATGGCGTCTTCGTATTGCGCGGCACGAGCGCCTTTCTTCAAGGCACCGTAGATGAATTTCTTGTTGTCCTTGGCCAACTGCGCCGGGATGCTGTCCCACACCATGTTGATACGCGGCACCTCATTGGAGGGCGCGTGTTTCGAGAAGTCGTAGCGATAGGCCGACAAAATCCTTTCCTGTATCTGCCGCACCTCCTGCAGTCCACGGCCTTCACTATAGGCCATCACAGCCTCGGGCATTCCACCCACATAATAGTACTGCCGCAACAAGTCGATGTAATTGTCGCTCAAGGTGTTGATGATGTCCCAATCCTGTTCTTGGAGCGTTTTTAGAAGGTTGTGTTTCCCCATGGCAATAAGAAACTCTTCGTATGTCATGGGAAACATACGCATCATATCCACCTTCCCGACGGGAAACGAGGCGTTACCGTGAAGCGAGATACCCAACAGCGAGCCTGCCACAACAATGTGATATTGAGGCGTTTCCTCTTGGAAATACTTCAACGCTTCCAAAGCTGCCGGACATTCCTGGATCTCGTCGAGGATGATGAGGGTGTCGGTGGGCGTGATGTCGGTTTCGGTGTGGGCCGAAAGCAGGCGGATGAGCCTTTCGGCACTACCGCCTTCGTTGAAGAACTGACGTGCTTTTTCGTCGCGGTCAAAACTGACGTGCACCGTTTGGGCATATTCCAAGCGTCCGAATTCTTTCAGTATGTAGGTTTTGCCCACTTGCCTTGCTCCTTGCAGAATGAGCGGCTTCCTATTTGCACTTTGTTTCCAGTGTCTTAAATCCTCAATAACAGCTCTATACATAATTCGATGACATTTTTTCTGACGACTTTTTGCTGCAAAGATACACTTTTTCTGACGACTTTTCGGCAAAACATGACACTTTTTCTGACGAGTTCGTAATTCTGGCAAAAACAATCCCTCCACCCGCAGGCAGAGGGATGATTCCGATTATGGTTTCATTTGCTGAAACAAATCACATTTGCATTAACGGCCGGATTTTAATTAGTTTTTTCAGTGCAAAAAAAAAAATAAATCTTATTCAAAACTTATGGAAAAGAGTTTTGAAATACTGGTTTCAATACAAACTTTTACTTTCCTTCCTAATACCAACGCCCTATTGTCGTCGAAATGCCCCGCCAGAAAACTGAAGCAAACGGGATAATCGTAGTCTTTCACGGCCTCGGCTATCACTTCCTCGGCGGTCATGCCGAAAGGATGGCTGTTGTCCTTGATTTGTGTCAGGCCACCCACGACGAGACCTTTCAGGCAGTCGAGCTTGCCGGCGCGTTTCAGGCAGTGCATCATCCTGTCAATGTGATAGATATACTCGTCCACCTCCTCGATGAACAGTATCTTTCCATCCACCTCAGGGAAGGAGTCGGAACCCATCATGCCATACAACACCGAAAGGTTGCCCCCAACAATCTCGCCTTCCATCACGCCTTGGCGGTTCAGGGGATGGCTGGGCAACTCATAATGCAAAGGCTTGCCCGTCAAAGCATCGACAAGCGACTGTTTGGCCTGGGGTGTCTTGTTGGGAAAATAGAAAGGCATCGAAGCGTGAAGTGTAGGCACGCCTAAGCGGTTCAATTTTCCATGAAACACGGTGATGTCGCTGAAGCCAACAATCCACTTGGGATGCTCCAAAAACTTCGAGAAGTCCAACTTATCAATGATGCGGATGCTGCCATAGCCGCCTCGGGCGCACCAGATGGCGTCGATCTCTTCATTGTCGAGATACTGCTGAAACACGGCGGCACGAAAATCGTCGCTGCCGGCAAAGATATGGTGCTGGGCAAAAAGCGCGTCGTCATACACAGGCACGAAACCTTGCTCTTTCAGCCATTCTATGGCAAACGCCATTTCTTCGCGCAACACACACCGCGCCGGAGCGGCTATCGCTATTTTTGAACCTTGTTTTAAGTAGGATAATTTCATTTAATAACTATTCAAAATTAAACTGCATATAACAGACTTTCTTGCACTCCAGCGTTACCCTTTCTCCCTTCTTCAATGCCTCTTTTATAGTGTTTTCGTTCATAAAGGCTTCCTCTGTTTTATGCCGCAAATTTACAAATTTTTCCCCAACCAGCCTGCCAAAGCCAAATGTGTCATAGAATCGTTACATCCGTTTTAGGAAATCTCATTTGTCGCTTTCTCTTTGTCGCATCCCGCCATGCAACACATGCCATCGCCGCATTTGCTCATCGAAGGCCTTAAACAGTCTCCTTGTCGCCAACAAGAAAGCCTAAGCTCTCGATGGCATTGGCCGTTAGCACGATAGCCAACCATTCCACAAAACGATTCATTCCCCCAGATAGTTACTTAAAATAAAGAACCAGCAAAACAATCCCTGCCATGGTCAGCACTGCTCCTGTGATAAGATATGTGGTCAGTTGGCGACGGGCTTTAGGAATCAATCCATCCACAGCCTTGCCAACTTCCGTTTTCTTTCTGACAACGGTGCCTATAATTAGCCCAGCCAAACATAATAATCCAGTAAGGAAAACGCTTAAGGCTAAGTCTTTACCTAATGTCAGTGCTATTATGACGGTCACAATGGCCACAATAATAGCCAGCAAGATAATGTAATGATTTGCTTGTAATTTTTTCATTGTTTTAGGTTTTATAGGTTTAACATTCATTTCACTTGTCGCTCTCCCACCTGCTCATCCCCCCATGCAGCACCCTCCACCGCATCATCCGCTCATTGAAGGCCTCCACCGAGTCCTTTTTCAGGCTGTCGGCAGGCTCCTTACCGCTTTGGATAGCGGTTTTGGCAGGCCCCTTTTGGTCACTTCGCTGGCATCCTGCCAGCAGCAGGGCGGCCAAAGCAACCACTGTTGCCTCGAGAATTTTGGATGAAGGCGAATTTTTCATGGCTTATCTTATTACCGTAATGCGTTCCGTCTGCGAAACTCCCTTTGCATCGGTAATCCTCACCAAATACACCCCTTCCACCAATCCGCTCAAATCAACCTCATTCGTCCCCCGCACAGTCTTCACCATCTGCCCGAGGGCATTATAAACCTGCACCTCATCAGCAATAACACCCTCAATGCGAAAAATTCCATCAGTCGGATTCGGATAAACCATAAGATTTGTCGGTGTTGACTCTATCACTCCAGTGATATTGCTTATTTCAGTTATGTCAATGGCTTTCTCAAGACTTGCATTGTTATTATACCAATTGGAAACCATTCCCGTAGCAATGAAGCTGTCGCCTACATAAGCTGTATTGTCACCAATAGTGATGTGATCGGGTGCTGTGAAAGTGTAGATATACGGCTTCAAATAATAAGTCTCGTTTTCTTGTGTGTTTATGGCAAGCATCTCGCCAAAATAAAACGGGTTTTCCTCTACAACCAATGTGCATTGCAGGGTCTCTTCGTGTTCCTCGAAATCCACTTTGTCGATGTTGACGCGATAAAATGGGTTTAGATAATTATCAATAAGCATATTGGGGGTACAAGTCGCCGTCAATTGTTGCCAGGTTACCAGGATGGTGTCATTTCCAACGACATAGAAGCCAGAAAGAAAATCACCATCATGTGGGTTCATAATATAATAACTAACACCATTGCTATGAAAAGCCATATCCAATCCTGGCACTGGTGGTCCAGCATTGATATACGGCATTGGAGCATCACTCATGCCACCAACAACGTCATGTTCCATTGTAGATTGCATCTTTATTGCTTCCAATGTTTTGAAAGGATTTCCGAACAAATCGTAATGAACAAATTCAAAACCACCGACCATTACGGAATCTCCTTCTATGAATACCGCATCATTAATATAATTGTCTTGGAGCTTTCTTTTTTGCGTCAAATAGTGGTATTCTTCTCCGTCGAACAACGACAAGAAATGTGTTTCACCGCATGGCGGCGAAAGACACAAATCATTTTCCATGGTAAGCGTGCCGCTGATGCTCACATCTTCAACATCATACGGAAGCGCATCAAACAGTTCGAAGACCCCTTCGCCACTGATACCTTCAAACAGATAACGTTTGTCTTCCTCAAGAGTTCTTCCATTGATGACAAACGGAGTGGTCTGAAGTTCTCCGTTGATGGTAATATGATACCCTTCGAAACCGTAATAAAGATCAATATAATGATAGAAATATGCGCCCTCGTTATTATCAAAAAAACCTAAGATTTGTTGATAAGTTGAATTAAGGTTCTCACTGATGTCGATGGCTTGAAAAATCTCTCCATTCCCATCTTCCATTTCCACAACAGTTCCCTTAACCTCAATCTCGTTGCCAACCGGAATGGTGTCGTAATGGATAACCAAATCCTCCAAATAAGGATTCGGCCAGTAGCCGTCAACCATCACATAATATGTCTCACTTTCGGAGACGATGGCAAAACGGTCGTTACACACATTTTGTTCAAAGTAAGGAGCAGCAACTCTACTTACCATACCTGTGACGTTTATTTCTTGCGCTTGCATCGTCACCCCTCCTGCCATCAGCAGGAACGCAAGCAGGGTGTAAAATCTTGTCGTTTTCATATCAGTATGATTTTGAAATTTTCGGCAAAACTACACCCTCTTGACACGCGTGGCAAGAAAAACAATGTGCGGATTTGTGCGGGTTTTTGGCTATCGTCCCTATAATCAGATAGATGCAGATTCAATGGAAAAGCCTCGGAGCGTCGCGGAAAGCGGTTCCTCGCTGCCGAAAATGGCTTTCAGTTTGCGGCTGCGCTCACTCACGGTGTTGTAGGCGCGCTGCATCAAGGCGGAAACGTCGGCATCCGAAAGGCCAAGCAGGTATAAGCAGCAATAGTCAAGGTCGCCCTTGGTGAGGTTGGGATAGGCCTTGGCCAAACGGACGGTGAACTGGTTGAAGTGGCGGTCGGCAGCCTCGCGCAACGCCATCACCTGCTCCTTGCCCAAGGCATAGTCCTGGTAGAGCTTGCAGTCCATCTGCGCCTTGAATTGTCCATCGTTCACCCGCTCCATGATGAGGCGGCAGACAGGCTCATCGTTGAACGACACCGCTTGCACCTCCTGTTTCGGCGCACCGTTGCCCGTCTGTTGCCGCATCTGGTCCTTCAACTCGCGCAGCTCCTGGTTGCTCCGTTTCAGCCTTCCCGACATCGAAGCTTTCTCCAATCGGTGTGCCTCTTGCACGGCTTCCATCTGTTGGCTCGCCTCGTCGCGCTGCTGCTTCATCTTGCGCCTGATCAGCAGCCAAGCCAACAGCACCGCCACCGCAACCAGAACGCACACCACGACGATCATCCTGTTCCTCCGCAACCGCGCCGCCTGCTGCCTTTCGGCCTCGGCTCGCTCTTGCTCCCACTGCAAATGTTGCTGAAACAGGTCGTTCAATTGGGAGACCCGCTTTTGGCTTTCGGCTGCTGCAGCTACATCTTCTATGATGAATTGGGCATATTTGTTGGCTTTCAAGGTGTCGCCTTCGCTAATGGCAATGTCATGCAAAGTCTTTGCTGCAAGTTTTTTATCAATGGCCTTCTCTGCAAATTCGAATACAAGTTCCTTATAAACCTTGGCAGAATCGAGTTGTCCTGCATCATTATAGACATAGCCAATGGTTGAATATCGGGTTATTCTTTCGGATTCGCTTTCGGCTTGTGCCACCATGCTTTTCAGACTGTCCAAGGCTTTTATGGTATCTTGGAGATCACAATAATCAAACAATGCTCGCGAAGCCATCAAATCCCTGTAAACAATAGTGTTTCTATCATGCAAGGCGTTTAATGCCGCTTCATAATAGAAAACCGCACTATCCTTTTCTCTCAATATATCATGTTGTAATCCAATCTGATACAAGATATTGGCTTTGGCGTTAAGCGAAGTCGGAGCAATCTGGGTGTAAACCAGGGATTGCCTGGCACAATAGATGGCTGGTTCTGGCATAAGTTGGGCCTTGAACAAATCCAACAAACGGTTATAGGTCAACGCCATAAACCGTGCCTTCTTGCCCACCAATTCATTCTTGGCAAAATGGCTTTCCATGATCCGTAAGGTGTTGAGGTATTCCGTACAGGCGTTCACCAAATCCCCTTGTTCATAGAATCCCACACCATTAATATAATGCGCCCGTGCCGCCAAAAACGCATCCCTTTGTAGGGACGCACCGCGTGCGTCCGCCACATCCATCCCCACAATCGAATCAAAATAATGAACCGCCTTCAGCACCTCTTCGCGGTTGCTTTGCCCATAGTCATTCTTAAACAGCAGCTCCGCGATCAGCAGTTGGCAATAATGCCCCTCAAACACACCAAGGCTATCCGCCGCCTCACTCCCCGCAAACTCCATCATCACCGCCAAGGCACTGTCGGGGTGGTGCCACATCAGGGTGTCAATCCCAGCCAATGCCGCATGGGCACTACTGCTTTGCCCTTCCATTTGTCGTGCCTCCTGTCTTCCACAATAAGGGAAAAGCAGCAGCACAAACAATATTCCTATGACATTCAAGCACTTGTTCATTATTTACTCCTTGATGATTTCGTCATCATCCAAGGCCTCGCCGTCGTATTTCACCTCCGCGCCTTGCTTGTAGGTCACGGTGAAATACAGCTCGCCCGTGTCCAAATACTTCTTCCAGTCGCCGTTTTTCACGCCTGCGGCATAAACCTGAATCTCGCGCAACTTGCCGTTTTCATAGTAATAGAAATGCTCGCCATCGGGATAGCCCGCGTTGAACTTGCCCTTGAAAGCCATCTTGTCGTTGTCGTAGTACGACGTCCACTCGCCCACTTGCTTGTCGTTGCGGTATTCGCCTTCGCTGCGCATGTCGCCTATCTGCTCGGTCCACTTGCCGTTCTTCATGCCATCGAAATACGTTCCGCTGACGATGACATTGCCTTTCGAGTCGTATTCCTTGTAAGGTCCGTTAGGCTGGCCTTTAAAGAATTGTTCCTCAATCTGTTTCTGTCCGTTGTCGTAGTACCACGTCCAAGGGCCGTCGGGCTGGCCTTCCTTGTAGCTGCCCACCTCCTGCACCTTGCCGTTGTGGTAGAAGAACTTCCATTCGCCCGAGCGCAAGCCGTAAATAAACAAGCCTTCGGCACGCAAAGTGCTGTCGGGATAAAACTCCTTGTATTCGCCGCGACGCTTGCCATCGGTGCCAACGATGCCCTGTCCAACCAAAGCGCCTTTTTGGTAGGTCTGCGAATTAATCACGTTGCCGTCTTCGTCAAACTCGCGCCACACGCCTTCGCGCTTGCCGTCGCGGAACGAAGCCTCGCGCTTCACCCTGCCGCTCGGAAAATACTCGCGTTGCACCACAAGGGGCTTCTGGTCGGCAGTGAGCACCTGTTCCACATCGTTCACAAACTTGGTGATTTTCTTCAAGTTGCCTTTCTCGTCATATTCCTTGTAGAAGCCGTCGCGCAGACCATGACGATAATAACACTCGGTGTGCAAGCTCCAGTCATCGTAGAAAGTCTTCCAATAGCCGTGTTTCTTGCCTTCGCGATCATAACGGTTCAAGGCCTCGCGGGTCATCACGAAGCCTTTGCGGTAGGTGACAATCTCGCGCAGCAGTCCCGTGGTGTCGAACACGGGCGAAACGCCTTCCTCGAAGCCGTTGACGAAATTCATCGTCTGCAAGACACGGCCTTTTCGGTCCAAACGTTTGCCCTCGCCTTGCTTCACGTCGTTGACGAAAGGCTCCATCAACACCTCGGTTTCACTGATAGTGAAACGCGGCCCGTTTTTCAGGTCCTTACGGTAGTTGATGATGAGGCTTGTGTCACCATTCTCACGGAAAAACACCCAGGTGCTGTCGAGCAGGAAGTCAGTGCGCTTGCCTATCGACTTCAGCTGGCCACTCTCGTAGTAGGTCTTCCAAAGGCCGTCGGGCTTGCCATCGCGCAGCATTCCCTCGCTCGACACCTGACCGTTGGGATAGGTGAAGGATTGGTAGCCTGTTTGCGAAAACATCTCGTTGCTAAACAGCAAACCCATCAAAACCAATACTATAACGTTTATCTTGTGCTTCATTTTGTTGCTAAATTCGGGTCAAAATTAGGCATTTTATCTCAATTGCGAAACATCGTCGCCCATTCTCGCAAAAAAATCGCCGCGAGTTATCAACACTTCAAATATCAATATTTCATTTTTTTATTTTTAAAGTTTTAAATTAATGAAGAATGATAAGGATGCTAATAAGGCTGTGAATTGGTTGAAAACTTTTCGATAAATTTCTTGCATTAATGGTTTCCAGTTTGAGAATGTCTTTCCAAAAACGACCAAAAGTTTCTTTTTCAGGGTCATCAACGGCTTGTCGGCTATTCGCTGAAAAATGAAAAATCGGGTAAAAAAGGGTCTGTTTTTTTGAATTTGTGTTGATTCTGCCGTGTTATTGGGTTGAAATAATGTTGAATATTCAACACACCGTTTTTATCCACCTCAATGAAAAAGTTATCAACAAAACGACTGTTGATAACTCAATAACAATTTGGAAATCAAATAATTACTTCAAAATTGTTGATTTTTCGTTGACGGGTAAGTGTTTCAGAAATAGTGAAATATGGCGGTGGCGCGTGATGAAAATATGTAATTTTGCGAATTGAATTATCAACAACTGGAAAAATGGAAAACATCATACCTATAGCGAGCGACCATGGCGGCTTTGAGATGAAGCAGTTTTTAATTGGAAAACTGGAGGAAGCCGGCTACAAGGTCAAGGATTATGGTACCCACAGCACCGAAAGCGTCGACTATCCCGACATGATCCACCCATTGGCGTCGGCCATCGAGCATGGCGAATATCCGCTTGGCATCATCCTTTGCGGCAGCGGCAACGGTGCCCAGATGACGGCCAACCATCACCATGGCGTGCGTGCCGCCTTGTGCTGGAACGTGGAATTGGCCAAGCTGGCCCGCCAACACAACGACGCCAACATTTTGTCATTGCCTGGTCGCTTCATTCCCAACGAGTTGGCTTGGGAGATGGTGCAGGCTTTTTTGCATACCGATTTTGAAGGCGGTCGTCACACGCGGCGCGTCGAAAAGATAGAACCCACCGAAAAACCATGATGATGAGTGACCCAAAGACCACATTCAAGGAAGGCTGCGCCTTGGCGTTCGATGAGGAACATTGGCAGAAAATCAACTACAGCACAGGCTGTTGTGAGCAGAATTTTGCCAAAGGCAAGGTGAACTACCGCAACCTTGAATTGGAGAAGCAGCGTGCCTACACCCTCCGCAACAAGTCGCTGTTGGGTTTGGAGAAGCTTTTGGTCGACTTTGAGACGCATTTTAATGAAAACGGTGGCAAGGTGCTCTGGGCGCGCAATGCCGACGATGCCTTGACCATGATTTACGACCTCATCCGCAAGGAGAAGGCCAACGCCATTTCGCGTTCCAACTCCACCGTGCTCGACGAGATTGAGCTGAACGGCTTTTTGGGGAAGAAGAACATCCGTGTGGTGGAGACACAAGTGGCGCGTTTCGTGCTGCAAAAAGGACAACGTCGGGCTTATCATCCGGTGGCGCCGTCCATCCATCTCTCGAAGGAGGAAAACAATGCCATCTTGACCGAATCGTTCAAGCTGAAGCCCGACAGTTCGGCAAAGCAGATGGTCAACTTTGTGCGCCATCAGGTGGGAATCGAGACGCAAGACGTGCCGATTTGCATCACTGGAGCCAATTTCTTGTTGTCGGACACAGGCGGTGTAGTGCTCACCGAAAACGAAGGCAACATACTGAAATCCACTTCGATGGCGCGGGTGCACATTGTGGTGGCAGGCATCGCCAAGGTGATTCCCAACATCGACGACCTGAGTGTTTTGCTTCCTTTGACGTCGCTTCATGCCACAGGGCAAAGCATGGCGGCCTTCAACAGCATCACCTTTGGTCCGGCCAAGAAAGGCAACGGTCCCGAACAGATGTATGTGATCCTTTTGGACAACAACCGTTCGGAGTTGCTTTCGCACGAGAAGCAGCGCAAGGTGATGTCGTGCCTCCATTGTGGTGCTTGTGTCAGCGTGTGTCCGGTCTACAAGAATGTTGGCGGCTATACCTATGGCACGCATCATATCGGGCCTGTAGGCACGGTGATGACCCCGTTGATGGAGGGTTTGGAGGACTTCAACTACCTCAATTCGGCTTGTGCCTTGTGTGGCAAATGCGTTGAGATTTGTCCTGTCAAGATTCCGTTGGACGACTTGATCATCGAGAACCGTCATTTGGCCATCACGGAGAAAACGGGCAATTCGCGTTACGATGCCTTGTTGAAGACGATGATTTGGAACTGCAAGTCGCGCAAGAAGATGGACAGTCCGCTCTTTATCAAGAAATTGCAGCTGAAGCGTTTCTTTGCGCCGTTATGGGGCGACAAAGCTCTACCCGAGTTTGCCTCCAAGTCGTTCAGCCAGCAGTGGCGTGAGCGGAATCTTTGATTTTCCAACCGTCGATTTTTCGCGTCGATGAATTGAAGTTGACACCAATCTTGGAGAATTCACCGTTTCATGTCCGCAAAAGTAAAAAAACCCCGCCGCAATTTTTTCTGCGGCGGGGAAAAAATGCAATACTTATGAAAAAATACTCTGTTCTTTTTATTCTTCTTCCTTCTGGCTCTCTTCGTACTCCTTGAGGAGGCGGTTCTGCACGTCGGTGGGCACTTGCTGGTATTCAGCATACTTCATCGTGAAGGTGCCACGGCCCGAGGTGAGCGAGCTCAGCGAGGTTGAATAACGGTCCATCTCGGCCAACGGCACCTTGGCGTGGATGGTCTGGTAGTTGTGGTCGCTGTCCATGCCCATGACGATGGCGCGGCGGCCTTGCAGGTCGGTCATCACGGCACCCATGAGGTCGGCGGGCATGCGCACGTCGAGGTCGTAGATGGGTTCCATGATCTTCGGGCCGGCGTTCTTGAAGGCAGCGCTGAAGGCCATACGACCGGCAATCTTGAAGGCCATTTCGTTGGAGTCGACCGGGTGCATCTTACCGTCGTAGATGTAGACGATGATGTCGCGGGCGTAGGAACCCGTCAGCGGGCCTTGCTCAAGGCGTTCGTTGACGCCTTTCAGGATGGCGGGCATGAAGCGGGCATCGATGGCACCACCCACGACGCAGTTGGCGAAGATGAGCTTGCCGCCCCAAGGCAGTTCGTACTCTTGCTTGTCGCGCACCTGCAGTTCGCTCGGGTCGGTGTAACCCTCGAAGTAAGGAGCCAGTTGCATGTGCACCTCACCGAACTGACCGCTACCACCGGATTGTTTCTTGTGACGGTAGCTGGCGCTTGCGCTCTTGGTGATGGTCTCACGATACGGGATCTTCGGCGAAGCCGTCTCGATGGCGATTTTATATACATTGTCGAAGTACCATTTCAGGGTGTTGAAGTGGTATTCGCCTTGGCATTGCAGGATGTTTTGGCGCAATTCGCGCGACATGCCGGCGATGACGGTCGGGTCGGTCTTGTGCATGTCGTTGAGGATGGTGCCGAGCTTTTCGTCTTCCTGCGAGTTGACGGCCTTGACTGCGATGGAGAAGATCGGGGTCGGGAACGGGATTTCGGGGAAGATGGCTTCGCCGGCCTTGGCGTCGGCCAAAGTGTCGCCGATGCGGCCGTCCTTCAGCTTGATGGTGCAGATGATGTCGCCAGCGTTGACTTTCTCGACTTCCTCGCGGTTCTTGCCGCGGAAGGCAAGCAGCTGCGAGATGCGCTCCTTGTTGCCCGTGCGCGGGTTGATGAGGTCTTGGCTCTTGCTGACCGTGCCACCGAAGACACGCATCCAAGCCACGTCGCCGAGGTTCTGCTCGGTGGTCACCTTGAAGATGAACATGGCGGTGGGGTCGTCGTTGCTGTTGTGGAACTCTTGTCCGTTGTTGGCCTTGATGGCGGGCATGTCGGCAGGCGACGGGCAGGCGTTGATGAGGAAGTCCATCAAGCGGGTGACGCCCACGCCGCGCTTGGCAGCGCCGCAAATGACGGGGAACATCTCACGGTTGACGATACCGAGGTGGATACCGCGTTCCATGTCTTCTTCGCTCAGGGTCATCTCTTCGAAGAACTTCTCCATCAGGGCCTCTTCGCCTTCGGCGGCGTGCTCGATGAGGTTGTTGTGCAGCTCTTCGGCCTTGGCCATCTCTGAGGCGGGGATGTCCTGGATTTCAGGGGCACCGTTGCCGTTCTTGAAGACCAGCATCTTCATCATAATCAAGTCGATGACGGCGTTGAAGTCCTCACCGGCGTTCACGGGATATTGGATGGGCGTGACCTTGTCGCCAAAGTATTCCTTCAGTTCGCGGATGGCGTTGTCGAAGTTGGCGTTGCTGTGGTCGAGTTGGTTCATGAAGAACACAACGGGCTTGTTGGTGTTGGCAGCGTGGCGCCAGGCGTTCTCGGTGGTGGCTTCAACACCCGACTGTGCGTTGACGGTGCACACGGCCATGTCGGCAGCATAGAGGCAGCTGACGATGTCGCCTGAGAAGTCGCTGAAGCCAGGAGTGTCCAAGATGTTGATCTTCTTGTCGTTGTAGATGGTGTACATCATGGAGGCGTTCACGGAGATTTGGCGCTCCATTTCGATGGGACGGTAGTCTGACACGGTGTTTTTCTCGTCGGTGCTACCTTTTCTGTTGATGAGCTTGCCTTCGAAAAGCATGTTTTCGGCAAGGGTGGTCTTACCCGATTTTGCTGCGCCGATGAGGGCAACGTTGCGGATGTCTTTTGTCTGGAATTCCTTCATTGTTATCTAACTAGCTAATTATTAAATATTTGTTTTTCGCGAAAAATACTATAGTGGGCGCAAAGGTACAAAAAATAACATTACCTTCAACCAAAAAACGCTTATTATTGTCACAAAACCTACAAAAGTGCGATGGCTTTGTGGATGTCGTTCCAGCGCGTGTCATCCATCTTAGCGCCGACTACCTCGATGATGTTTTTGGCCACGATGGCTCCCATCATGCCGCATTTCTCCAAATTTTCGCCTTTGACGAGTCCGGCGAGGAAACCGGCGGCCCACATGTCGCCTGCGCCTGTGGTGTCGACCACATCGGCTTCCAATGGTGGAATGGTCACCATTTCGTTGCCTCGTTGTACGAAAGCGCCTTTGGCACCCACCTTCACCACCGCGATTTGGCAACGCTCGGCGATGAAATGCAAGGCTGCTTCGGGTTCCATTCCAGTCAGCGCGAAGGCTTCTTTTTCGTTGGCGAAGACGATGTCGACGTAGTTGTTGATGAGGTCGAGCATGAAGTCGCGGTTTTCTTCCACCACGTTGTAGCTGGCCATGTCGATGGCGATGGTCATGCCTTTTTCTTTGGCCGTTTCGATGGCTTTGCGGAGCATCGAGGGGTTGGCCACGAGGTAGCCTTCCACGTAGAAGATGTCCCATCCGTCGAAGAGTTCGGGGCGGATGTCGTCGGCATGCATCTCGGCTGCTGCGCCGAGGCAGGTGGCGAAGGTGCGCTCGCCATCGGGGGTCACCATGGCGATGACGCGACCCGAGGGCGTTGCCGAGGTCAGCAACTGGGGCTTCACGTTGGTTTCCACCATCTGTTTCTTGAAGAACTCGCCCACTTCGTCGGTGCCTATCTTGCTGAGGAAGCCCGCTTCGATGCCGAGACGGGCCAGTCCGCTCATCGTGTTGGCCGCCGAGCCGCCAGAGGCCATTTGGCTGCCGATGTGGGCGATTTTTTCCCCGATTTCGACTGAAGTTTTGGCATCAACGTATGTCATGCCGCCCTTGGGAAGGTTGAGTTCTTTGAGGATTTGATCGTTGGGAATTTGTGTCAGGATGTCGACCAAAGCGCTCCCGATGCCAAGTATTTTCTTCATTGTGGATTTAAGGATTTAAGATTTAAAGATTCTATGGATTGCTTCGTCGTTCCTCCTCGCAATGACGCAAAGCGTGTCAGTTGCGTCACTGCGAGGCACGAAGCGGTCTATAATTTGTGCAAAGATAAGAAATATTTCAATACAAAGGCAATTCTTTGACGAAAAGCATCATAATAGTAGAAATTTTTCTCATTGATTTACAGATAAATAGAAAATATTTGAAAAAAATTGGTTGAAAACTGTTGTGGGTAATGAAAAAAGCTGTACTTTTGCAACCGCAAACAGAGATAAGTTCTGTGACATTGTGCAGCCTCCTTAGCTCAGTTGGTCAGAGCATC
>DGXB01000067.1 GCA_002396205.1 Bacteroidales bacterium UBA4243 | reverse complement strand
GGCTAGAGCGCTTGCATGGCATGCAAGAGGTCATCGGTTCGACTCCGTTATGCTCCACAAAACGAAACCCCGCTGATTTTCAGTGGGGTTTTTGTTTTTGCAGTGCCAATCTCTATACTCAGTCTCGCGTCGCTTTGCGCTTCCCCCTCATTGGAGGGGGAAGCCTACCGGGGCTGGGATGTCGCCACTATGGGGCTATGGGTTCATGAAACTCTTGTAGTGCCCGTTGCAACACCTCGTCCATGGGGGCGTAGAGGGGATAGAAACCCTCGTCGTCATAGAGGTTGCGGGCAATGTAGGCCTTCAGGAGGATGTCGGTCTCGCGACGTGCCACCACCTTCTGCTCATCGGTGCCCTTGATGCCCTTGGCATCGGCCAACTTCACCAATTCTTCAAACATGGCGTCGGTCACCGAAAACGCTTTGTCATAGGCCGCGACGGTCTTATAGCGTTGCAGCTGGGCGCGATGCTTGTCGGTATATTCGAAGGCGTATTGGTACAACAGACCTTTGTTGGCGATGCGGTTGAAATAGTATTCCGTGCTGTCGTCGACCAACGGCACATAGATGTCGGGCATGATGCCGCCGCCGCCATACACGGTCTTGCCTTTGGGCGTGGTGAACTTCAGCGAGTCGGCGAAATGGATGCTGTCGGGATGAAACACCTCGCCCGTCTCGTAACGTTCATAAGATTCGAGCAGGTATTTCTCCAAGTTGCCGTCATAAGGCTTCTGGATGCACCGTCCCGTGGGCGTGTAATAGCGCGACACGGTGAGGCGTATGGCTGAGTTGTCGCTGAGCATGATTTGCTCCTGCACCAATCCCTTGCCATAGGAGCGGCGCCCGATGATGGTGCCACGGTCGTTGTCCTGCAAGGCACCGGCCACGATTTCGCTCGCGCTGGCCGACTCGCCGTCGATGAGCACCACCAACGGGATGTCTTCCACCATACCGTGGCGACGCGCCACCATGGTCTGCCTCGGTCGGTTGCGGCCTTCGGTGTAGACGATCATGCTGCCTTTGGGCAAAAACTCGTCGGCCACGTCGACGGCGGCTTTCAGAAATCCGCCCGTATTGCCACGCAGGTCGAAAACGAGCTGCTGCATCCCTTCGCGTTTCAGTTTCTTGATGGCCTGCCTGAACTCGTCGGCGGTAGTGGCCGAAAACTTGCTAAGCTTCAGGTAGCCCGTCGTTTCGTCAATCATATAGGCGACGTCGACGCTATAGGTCGGGATAGCGGCACGGGTGATGGTATAGTCGAGCAAGCCGTCAAGCCCTGTGCGTTTCACCTTCACGCGCACCTTGGTGTTTTTGGGTCCTTTCAGCTTGCGCATCACATCGTCGTTGGTCAGCTTCTTGCCTGCCACCAACGAGTCGTCGACGTAAATGATGCGGTCGCCGGCGAGGAGTCCCACCTTCTCGGAGGGTCCGCCCTTGATGACGCTGACGATGGCGATGGAGTCTTTCTCCATGCGAAACTGCACCCCGATGCCGTCGAAGCTGCCCATGAGCGGGTCGTTCACCTCGTTGAACTCCTCGCTAGGGACGTAGGCGCAATGCGGGTCGAGTTCCTCCATCAGTGCAGCGATGGCGCCGTCCTCAAGCCGTGTCTCGTCGGGGGCTTCCACATAGTCGGTGCCGACGTACCACATCACCTCGTCGAACTTGCTTCCGCCTTCGACGTTGACCTGAGGCTGTCTTACACCTTTATTAATATAGAGGCCCATCAAGATGCCCACCATCAGCAGGAGGACAACCATAATGGGTCTGAGGCGATAGTTTTCCATGTTTTACTCTGTCAATCAGACTGTTGCACTCGACAAGTCCAAATTACGATCCATCTTACGGAACAAGCCTTGCAGCACCGTACCCGGACCCACCTCGACAATCGAGCGCACGCCCGTGGCGAGGATATTGCTCATGGTCTGCGTCCACAAGACGGGCGACGTCAGCTGGGCGATGAGGTTCTTCTTGATGATTTCGGGGTCGTTGACCGACTGTCCCGTGACGTTTTGGTAGATTGGGCAGATACCCTGGTTGAAGGTGGTCTCCTTGATGGCTTCGGCCAGTTCGACGCGGGCAGGCTCCATCAGCGGGCTATGGAACGCGCCACCCACGCTGAGCTGCACCACGCGCTTGGCACCAGCTCCCTTCAGCTTCTCGGAAGCGGCAGCCACGCCCTCTATCGAACCCGAGATGACCAGCTGGCCAGGGCAGTTGTAGTTGGCCGGCACCACCACGGCGTCTTTCACCGAGGCACAGATGTTCTCGATGGTGGCATCCTCCATGCCGATGACGGCGGCCATCGTGCCTGGCTGGGCCTCGCAGGCCTTTTGCATGGCCATGGCACGTTTGCTGACGAGGCGCAGTCCGTCTTCGAAGCTCAGCACCTTGTTGGCCACAAGCGCCGAGAACTCGCCCAAAGAATGGCCTGCCACCATGGTTGGGTCGAAATCCTCAAGCATGGAGGCCAAAATGACCGAATGAAGGAAAATGGCCGGTTGGGTCACCTTGGTCTGCCGAAGGTCGTCGTCGGTGCCTTCAAACATGACATCGGTGATTTTGAACTTCAAGATGTTGTTGGCTTTCTTGAACATGTCCTTGGCCTTGGTGGAGTTGTCGTACAAGTCCTTGCCCATCCCCACGAATTGGGCCCCTTGGCCCGGAAAAACATATGCTTTAATCATTATTCGGTTTAAGATTTAAAGATTTAAAATTCAAATATTTAAAGATTCAAAATTCAAAATTATGGATTGCTTCGTCGTTCCTCCTCGCAGTGACGCAAGGCGTCAATGCAGGTTGGCTCCTATCAGTTGGAAAAACTCTTCACGGGTCGACTCGCGCTCGAAGGCTCCGATGAAATCGCTGGTGGTGGTCACCGCGCTCTGTTTCTGCACGCCTCGCATCGACATGCAGAGGTGTCGGGCCTCGATGACGACCGCCACGCCCAAGGGATGCAAGGCCTCGTTGATGGCGTTCTTGATTTGGGTGGTCAGGCGTTCCTGCACTTGGAGGCGGCGCGAATAGGCTTCCACCACGCGGGCTATCTTGCTCAGCCCAGTGATGTAGCCGTTGGGGATGTAGCCCACATGCGCCTTGCCGATAAAGGGTATCAGGTGATGCTCGCAAAGCGAATACACCTCGATGTCCTTGACGATCACCATCTGTCGGTAGTCCTCCTTGAACTTGGCCGAAAGCAGGATCTCCATCGGGTCTTGCTCGTAGCCATGCGTAAGGAACATCATCGACTTGGCCACACGGAAAGGCGTCTTCTGAAGGCCCTCGCGCTGAGGATCTTCACCCAAGAGTTCCAAGATGGCGGCGTAATGTTCCTGAAGCTTGGCCAAGCGTTCGGTGTCGAATTGTTCAACAGCTTCGTAACCGAAACGTTTCATTAGCTTTTCGTCCATCATCAGCCGATTTTTTGCTTAGGCATTGCCACTGTGGATTGCTGTCCCATGACGCACTTGCCCGTAAACTGTGCGCCGACTTCGATGAGCAACTGCTTGGTGTTGAGGTCCACTTCGACTTTCGAGGTCGACTTGAGTGCTGTCAGCTCCTCGGTGACGATGTTGCCCTTCACCGCGCCCGATATTTCGGCTTGCTTGCAATTGAGGTCGCCTTCCATGACGCCAGTGGCGCCAATCACGACCTTGCCGTTCGATTTGAGTGAGCCAATCAGATGACCATCGATGCGGATGTCGCCATTCGACTCGATGTCGCCCTTAATGGTGGTTCCATTGCCGATGAGATTGCGTGCAGGTGTTTCCATTATAGCCATAATATATTACTTTTTAGTGTTGGATTCGATGAATGAGTTGTATTCCTCCAAGTCCTTCGCCTGGTAGAACACCGGGTAGTTTTTGGTGGAGATGGCGACGATGTTGTATTTCGCCTTGTCGATGCCGCCAAAGACGTAGTCGTTCATCGACATGGAGGTGATATAGTCGTTTGCTTTCTTCTCGCTCTCGAAGTTGCCGATGGTGATGATGCTGCGGGCTTCGTCGAGAACCACGTTCTTTACATTGAAGGTCCGCGTGCGTTGTTCGCGTTTGTTGAAGTCGCTGATGCGGACCATGAGCGGGTCGATGCGCACGGTCTTCGAGTCGCAAACGATCATTACGAAATGCTCGCTGTCAGGTTCGTAGGCGTAAGGCGATGCCTTCTTGACTTCGGGCTGGTCGCCGCCTTCCTTGCTGTCGAGTTCGGTCAGCACGAGGCCGAGATGGTATTCCTCGTTGACGTCTTCGAGCACGCGACGGGCATAAGGGGTGATGCTGCTGGTGGGATAGGTGCGCACCAATTCGTAGAGTGCGAAAGCCATGGTGTCGATGGCGACGAGGCGGCCTTGGGCCACGGCATGGAGGAAGGCGAAGCGCGGCATGAAGGCCGTGTCGTTCTCATAGAGTTGCATGGCGCGTTCGGTGTTCATCTTCACGCGGTAATACTGCCCTTGCTCGAAGGCCTCGTAGGTCTTGCTGTAGAAGTCGGAAGCCTCTTTCTCCTCGGCTTGCAGCTTCTCGAAATAAGTCGGGTCGTTGATGAACTCGGCATAGCTTGAGTTGGGGTATTTGTCGAAGATCTTGCCTTTGTAGACCAAGGACTGCTCCTCGTGGTTGAGGTCCTTGTGCATCTTATAGAGGGCATACCAAGTGGGCAGCTCTTTCTCGTAGCCTGGATCACGGTTGTCGAGCCGTTCATACGATTCGATGGAGCGCGGCAGGTCGTTGAGGCGGTCCATATAGAGGAAGCCGAGATGATAGAGTCCGTCGGCGATGAGCGAGTCGCACACCTCTTTTTGTTCCATGGTGAAAGGCAGGTCTTGCAGATAGTAGCCACGGTCGTGGTTGGTGTAGGTGGCATTGAGCGAGTCTTGCTTTGCCTTGGCGTTTTTGGCCTCGGTCAGTTCCTCGTCATTGCCGCCGTCGGGGTTGAAGGCGCCGGCCAAGCTCCTCCTGTCGCTGATGCGCCAGTTGTCTTCGTTCTTACGCATGCCCCATTTGCGGGTGAACTCGGTGATGCCCCTCGACACCGAGGTGGGGTTGTAGAAATACCACGAGCCGGCTATGCTGCCCGTCGGTTCCGACTTGGGAGTCTCGCCTTCGTTGACGGCAGTGCCCATCAGGGCTAACTGTTCCTCGTATTCGCGTTGGGCCTTCTCCATCTCCTCCTGCTCGATGACTTTGGCGATGATGCGGTCGATGAGCATGTTGCGGCTCACCGAGTCCATGGCGGCCACGCGCAGCAGGCTGTCTTGGTCGCGGACGACGGAGGCATACATCACCAACTCGTTCAAGGTCTGCGAGATGTTCATGATGCTGTCGTAGCCCTCGTATTTGCGGTCCATGCTGCTGACGGCGGTGTCGTAGTAGGCTTGTGCCAATTCGTACTCGTTGCGGTCGAAGAGCATCGTGGCCGCCTTGAGCGACGACTGGAAGCGTTGTATCTGGTTGTCCTTGTAGGCCTTCACCGACTTGCGGAGGTAGTCGATGGCCTTGGCCTCGTTGCCTTCGCGCAAGGCTAACTCGGCCATGGCGTAATAGATGCGGTCGCGGTAGTCCTCGTTGTTGGCATCGCGGAGCATCTTGTTCATCATCTTATAGAGTTCGGGCGCGTTGCTGGCGTTGCCCATCTTGGCCATGTTCATGCGCGACTCGAAGACCATCTCGTATTCGGGGTTGCGCTTGATGACCTTCTTGAACTGCGCCGTGGCGCGGTCGACGTCGCCCTGCTGCATATAGATTTGCCCGAGGATGAACATGGCACGGGTGCGCAGTTCGCGGTCTCTGTTGAGCAGGATGCCGTTTTTGAGGTATTTGACGGCGTTGTTGTAGTCCTTCACGGCAATATAGTAGTCGGCGATGGTGTAGTCGACGTTGCGCATCAGCTCCTTGGGCGGCTTGTTGAGACCGGCGGTCTTGGCCAATAGTTGCTCAATCATGGCGACGGCCTTGGGGTATTCCTCGGTCTGGATGTAGGTCTTGATGAGCCACATGTTGGCCACATAGGCGATGTCGTTGTAGTTGTATTCGGTGGCCACGAAGTCGAAGGTGCGCTTGGCCGGGATGTAGTCGTGCTTGAAGAAATGCGCCTTGCCCATGACCATGTAGGCATCGTCGATCCATCTCACGCGCTCGCGGCTTCCAAACTTCATCGAGTGTTTCTGCACGCAGATGGCGGTCTTCTCCAAGGCGCGGTCCATGACGGAGTTCAATGCCATTCCGTTTTGCTCTGTGCCGTAGTTGTAGACGCGCAACACTTGGCTGTAGTCGTCTTTCACCGCCGTGCGGAGCTGTTGTTGGCCTTCCTTGAGGCTTGCCTCGCCGTTGAAGTAGATGTTGTAGTGGCTGGTCAGGTTGTGGTACATGCGTCGGGTGAGCGTGTTTTTCTTGGTGGAGCAGCCGCTCAGCAGCAGCGCCATCACGCAGCCTAACGCCATGAATATGTAGGTTCTCTTATGCACTTCGTTTTCTTTTAATAAAACAATAACTCCAAATTGCAGCGTTTATTTCAAGCGGGGCGGAAAATCATTGGCGTTGTCCGTACCACTTTCGGGCTTCGATGAGGAGCATGTCGTCGGTGGGAAGTTCCAAGGCCGAGCGCATCTGCACGGCGATGGTGTCGGCAGTGGTCTTGAACTCGTTGAGGAGCAGGCGGTCGAAGTCGGCCTGTCGGCTCGCCATGATGCCGTTGCTTTGTTGCTGGAGGACTTGCATGGCCTTGCCTCTATAGTCGTCGAGGGCGAGGAACTGCATCAGGCCTTCGGCGGCCTTCAGGCTGTCGTCGGTCCAGTCGACGGCGATAGGTTCTTGCAGCGACTTCAGCGCATATTTCTCGCACAGCCCGGGGAGCTGGCCTTGTATCTTTTCCACCTCGCGCGAGAAGTCGACCGCCAGACGTTCGGCGCGTTCCTTCTCCACGTTGGCCTTGATTTTCGGCACATAGATGAAAGCCAAGCCGCCCAGCACGAGCAATACGACGGCGAGGATGATGACTTTCACGAAGGAATGGCCCTTGGTGATGGCCGAGCGCACGTCGCTGATCGAGTCGAAACGCTGTTCGCGCGAGAACTGGGTGCAATGGGTGGCCACGGCGCCAAACTGCTTCGTGATGTTGCGCTCGCCGATGAACTCCATGATCTTGCCCAACGAATAGATGTCGGCCCGCGCGTCGTAGTCCTCGCCCTTGATGATTTCGGGGGCCACAAACTCCATCTCCTTGATGAGCAGTTCGCGGTCGGCGTCCTGCTTGGTCTCGGGGATACCGATGTCGATGAGTTTGACGCGGCCTTCGTTGGCGCTCACGATGATGTTCTCGGGGTTGAGGTTGCAGTGCACCACACCGTTGCGTTGCAGGTAATACAAGGCGTCGCACACCTCGGTGAGGACGCTCTTCACCTGTTTTTCGGAGAGGGTGCCCACGCGCACATGCTCGGCCAGCGACTTGCCTTCGATGTATTCGAAGACGATGCAGTCGCCCAGGCCTTCGATTCTGACGAAGTCCAAGGCCTTGCGGATGTATTTGTTGTCGAGCATCGAGGTGGTCTCGTATTCCTGGCGCAGCGAGGCACGGCAGGCGGCATCGTTGGCGCATTCTTCCTTCAAGGCCTTGACGACGACCTTCTTGCCGTTGAAGCTACCGACGAATACCCTACTGTTGCCGTAGCGCGAAGTGTGAAGCGGACGGAGGTCGGTGTAGTCGGTCGAAAAGTTGTTTTCTGACATCTTCAATCAAATATATTTGGGCGCAAATATACTGCATTTTTCCGAACCAACGGCAAAAGTGGGGCGGAAAAAGATTAATTGACCCCAAAAGCGCTGTGTTTCCAGAATTAATGTGTATTTTTGCTCATCAATCTTGATGCTCAACACAGGCACTCATTCCGATTTGTTCTGAGCGCCACGCGCCGATCAAGGCGAACAATCACTCCGTTTCGTTGAGCAATTTCGTCATGGTAATGTCGTTGTTAATCAGGTAGACATCAACCTCGTCAAGTTGGCCGAACTTCTTCAAGTTCTTATATACCGTCTTGATTTCCGATTTGGAGATTTTGTGCAGCATATTGGTCCAAAAGACGAGCACGGTGTAGCCCTTCTCCCCAGCGATTTCAGGGAAAACGGCTTGCATGTCGCTGCGTTTCAGCCCATAGCCGTCCAAAGGCACTGAAGTGCGTGGCGGGAACTCATCAAACTGATGATTGAAGTTCCAATTCAGGTTGAAGCCGAGCGTTGGCGGACAGTAGCAATTAATGTGGAACGAAACCAGCTCGTCACCGTGGAAGTACATGATTTTCAGCGGCTGGTAGAGGTTCTTCATCTGCATGGAGTCTGCACCGAGGTTGCTGACTTGCCTGAATTGTTCTTCGTTGCACACCAAGGGCGTGAAGACGAAATCTTTGGGCAATTTGCGATAGAACTTCTCGCATTGCTCTGCATTGTAGCCGTTGATTTCGCGAAAGCCGAAGATCATGGGGGCGAGGGTGTTGCAACTTGTCAGAAAAACCAAGGTAAGGATTAACAACAGAATATGCTTTTTCATATCATAAGTAATACTATTATGCAAGAACGACAGGATCAAACCTTCGCCGTCATTGCGGGCTTGACCCGCAAATCGAAGATTCGACGTAGTCAATCCCCTGAGCGAGAAAACATCTCCTTTCGCTCGGGAGATGGCGGATCCTTGTCCGCCATGACGGTAAACGGTTAATTGGGACTTCTAATTATACTTGATTGACTTGTTTTCGGGTTGTCAGGATGCCGAAGTCCCGTTGGGGCAATCCCTTCAACCCGCTGCAAAGTGATGTCGCTAATAAGTAGACAGCAACGACTTGTCCATAATCGACACGGTGCTGGTAAATGTCATTAGATCGGGAAATACACGCCAATGCTATACATTAGGCCAACGGGGACCTTGCGCATCTCGGAGGTGGCGGCTGGGCCGTAGTTGGCTTTGTAGCCCATTCCTATCTAGAACTGAAACACCTTGGGCGCGCGGAAGGTATAGACGGGGCCTACCCATCCTACCGTGTGGGAATCGCCAAGGCCTTGGTGCCAATACGCCAAGGAAACCATGGAGCTGTTGATGAATGGCTTGAAGTGGTAGTTGACTCCCACGCCGAAACTGAGCAAGCCAACGCCCGCCTGGGCACTGAAGTGGCTGCCTATCATGGCCTCGAAATCAACACCGACAAGGCCGCCACCGCCTTGCAACACGCCGGCGGAGATGGCACATTTCTTCGGGCTAGGCTCTCGCTGTGCCATCGCCCCAACGCTGAACGCCGCCAATAATAGGGCGACAAGTAGGTACTTTTTCATGGTGATATAGATTTAGATCATGTTTGTATGTCTTTTCGTTTTCGTTCCAGCGAATTTGCAATTCGCAGGTGCCGAATTCGGGGATTTGCAATCCCTTATGTTCGCTATTGCTTCCATGGCTTCGGCCTTTCGTTTCGGGGACAAAGGTAAGGGTTTCCATTTGATTGCACAAGTTTTTTTGGATTCCTATATCAATCCTTCCAAAACCTATCCCTTCGCGAAACCGTGTCGGGAGTGGGCAGCAAGAACTTCAGCACATAGCCGTCCTTGATGACGACAATCGTATCATTGTTGGCGGCTTTGTACATGTAGTAGGGACCTTCCAAATCATTAAGAGTATGAAATTGGGGATTGACTTTACTACGATACCTCCAACCGTCATAAGCATCATTGTTTTCTACAAGCTGGGATTTTGAACTGACAACTCTATCCTCCAAATAGTTTATCCCCCCTCTGTCAGAAACAGGACTCTCAATCTTTATTGTGTCTTGCGGCTTCTCATAAGTCAGGTAATCCATCTCCATAGCTCTTTTACGCGACAATGAAAGGCTGCCCAGAAAAAGTGCGAGCATAATTATACCAAATATCACATAGTATTTAGTTGGGATAGCTAAGTAATAACCGTCTTTTTGCATAGTTACCTCCTTATGGGGACTTCTAATTATACTTGATTGACTTGTTTTCGGGTCGTCAGGATGCCGAAGTCCCGTTTGGGCAATCCCTTCAACCCGCTGCAAAGGTATGCATTTGAGTTTTATATGACAAGCCTTTTGTTCATTTTATTTGAGGGTTTGTTCGTATGTATGTATCAGCGAGTTGTTGTTTCTTTTCAGTTAGTCTTTCAGCAGGTTGAGCCTGACGATTTGCTCGTAGCGCGACATGTTGTAGGTTAGGTTGATCAGTCCTATCACCGCCGTCGCCCTCGCCAAGCCAACCGTCCTGATATACAACCTGTTCATCGTGTTCTCCATGAACCCGAAGATGTGCTCCACGCGGCTTCGCGTTCGCGACTTCTCCCTGTTCGTCTCCCTCTGCTCCTCCGTCAGCTTGCGTTCCGTGTCTTCCTTATCAAACAATGGTAGTGTTCCCTGTCGTCTTGTACTTTCTCATGGCTGATATTTTTGTCCGTTTCCTTAATAACCACACATTGCATGTTTTATTGTTTGATAATCAATATTTATCTATTTTTAGAAGTCCCCTTAATATTATTCCACATCGGGTCTATATTCCAGAATATCCCCCGGCGTGCATTGCAGCTCGCGGCAGATGGCGTCTAAGGTGGTGAGGCGTATGGCCTTGGCCTTGCCCGTCTTGAGGATGGAGAGGTTGGCTTGGGTGAGGCCGATGCGCTCGGCCAGCTCGTTGGAGCGCATCTTGCGCTTGGCAAGCATTACGTCTAAGTTCATGATAATCATAATTTCTTCTTTTTTATCACAAAACCTTCAAAACAAGACAAAACTCCACGAGACAGTGTGGCGGCTGCACAACCGTGCGCCGCCGGAAGCCCGCCGGTTGGCAGGCTTCCCACAACCCAAAAAAGGTTTTGTAGGTTTTGCAAGTTTTGTGACATAATCAGACGGTTAAGTTGTTTTCCTCCACCGCATCGGCGGCCACTTTGTACATGAAGGCGAAGAAGAGCAGGAAGAAAGGGGTGACGAAGACATTGTGCGGAAGCTGGAACAAGATGTCGTTCCAAAGGACACTTAAATTACTGAATCCCAAAAGGTAGACAAAATCAGCCAAGGCAATCCAAAACATCAACTTGACATTGCTTTTTGGGAACACCGTGTTTTCACGAAGCCCCTTAAGCGTATTCAATACCGCTTTGATGCACAAGCCAATCATAGAAATCGCACCCACTATGTATAAAGTGAGCATGATCATTTTTAATACTGTGCTTTCAGACCAATCTATAGGCCGTGCCCAAGAGTCGTATCCCAACACATCGGCAATGAGGTAACGCACTGTAACGCCAGCCCAAATAACGCAAAAGGCCAAGGCGAAATAGCAACACGAACGAATGTTTTTCAAGGTTTTGTCTTTCATAGTTTGTAGTATTTAGGGTTAAACGCTGCAAAATTACAAATAATTATCGAATTACAATATATTTTTGATGAAATTTTTGAATTATTTCCCAGAAACCAAGAAATCACAGCAAAGATGCCATGTATAGAGGCAGATAAACGATGTCATTCTCCTCTTTCACGTCGCCGTCATGCAGCACAAATGGCGTTGAGAGATAATTTCACGTTTTTGAGGTTAACAAGCAGCCTATTTTTCACGTTTTTGACTTTAAATTACACGTTTTTGAGGTTATTGCAACACAAAAAACACACTTTTTTGAGTTTTCGCAATTTTTGAAGAAGAAATCTTCGTGCCATTTTGTCAGTTTTTCGTATCTTTGCGGCTTCATGGTCGGGAACTACTTCCGTAGTTCCATTTTCAAACTGCGGGACGCAGTTTGCGACAATGAAATAAATTGAAAATTAAATAAATACAATAAAATGAAAATCTCCTACAACTGGTTGAAACAATACGTCAACTGCGAATATCTGGCCGAGAAAGTCGGCGAACTGCTCACCTCCACGGGCCTCGAAGTGGAAGACTTGGAACGTTTTGAGTCGGTGAAAGGCGCACTGAAAGGTGTCGTCGTGGGCAAGGTGCTCACTTGCATAGACCATCCCAACTCCGACCACCTCCACATCACCACCGTCGACGTGGGTGGCGAGGAACCGCTGCACATCGTGTGCGGCGCACCCAACGTGGCTGCCGGACAAAAGGTGCTCGTGGCCACCATCGGCACCGAACTTTGGATTGGCGACGAACACATCACCATCAAGAAAGGCAAGATCCGTGGCGAGGTCTCGGAAGGCATGATTTGCGCCGAGGACGAGCTGCAACTCGGCACCTCGCACGACGGCATCATGGTGCTGCCCGACGACTATGAAGTGGGCAAGCCCGCCTCGTTCTATTTCCCTGTGGAAGAGGATTATACCTTCGAAATCGGCCTCACCGCCAACCGCAGCGACGCCACCTCGCACATCGGCTCGGCCCGCGACCTCGTGGCCGCCCTCAACCAGCGCGAGAACACCACGAAATACCACCTCATCCGCCCCTCGGTCGACGACTTTAAGGTGGAAAACCACGACAACGACGTTGAAGTGGTCGTCGAGGACACCATAGCCTGCCCGCGCTATTCGGGCGTGACCATCAGCGGAGTGAAAGTGGGCGAGTCGCCGGCCTGGCTCAAGAACCGCCTTGCCGCCGTCGGCCTCCGCAGCATCAACAACATCGTCGACATCACCAACTTCGTCCTGATGGAAGTGGGCCAACCCCTCCATGCCTTCGACGCCGACAAGATCACGGGCAAGAAGGTCGTGGTGAAATGCCTGCCCGAAGGCACGCCTTTCGTCACCTTGGACGGTGTGGAGCGCAAGCTCAACAGCCGCAACCTGATGATTTGCAACGCCGAAGAACCCATGTGCATCGCGGGCGTGTTTGGCGGACAGAAGTCGGGCGTAACGATGGAAACCACCAACGTCTTCCTCGAAAGCGCCTACTTCAACCCCACCAGCATCCGCAAGACGGCCAAATACCACGGCCTGCAAACCGACGCCTCGTTCCGCTACGAGCGCGGCGCCGACCCCAACATCACCCTCTTCGCCCTGAAACGCGCGGCCTTATTAATAAAGGAGTTGGCCGGTGGAACGATTTCTTCCGAAATCAAGGACGTGCAGCACGGCGACTTCACCCCTGCCCGCGTCGATTTGAAATTCGACTACCTGAACAAAGTGGCCGGCAAGGTCATCGACCCGGTCCAAGCCGTCAACATACTGAAAAGCCTTGAATGCCAAGTCGTTGAGCAAAACGACGAGCATGTTGTTGTGGACATTCACACCAGCAAGGTCGACGTGACCCGTCCCGCCGACGTGGTGGAAGAAATCCTGCGCATCTATGGCTACGACAACATCGAAATCCCGAGCCGTGTGCATGCCTCCATCAGCCGTGCCGCGAAGCCCGATGCCGACAAGATGCAGCAGAAGATCAGCGACATGCTGGTGGCCAACGGTTTCTACGAGATCATGAACAACTCGCTCACCAAGGCAGCCTACAGCGAGGCCTTCCCCGCCTTCGACCCTGCAAGGAACGTTAAGATTCTGAATCCTTTGAGCAGCGACCTCAACGTGATGCGTCAGACCCTGATGTGGGGCGGCTTGGAGAGCATCGCCTTCAACCAGAACCGCAAGGTCTGCGACATGAAGTTCTTCGAGTTCGGCAACGTCTACTTCTTCGACGCAACGCAAGTCGGCGACGAGACGCAGCCCCTCAAGCCCTATAGCGAGCACACCTGCCTCGACCTCTTCCTCACCGGCAACAAGCAAGCCGAGCTGTGGAGCAACCAAAACAAGCCCGTCGACTACTTCGACCTGAAGGAATACGTCATGGGTGTCTTGAACCACTTCAAGTTCGATTTCAACAAGCTCGAAGCCAAGGAATGCGACCAGCCCCATTTCGACTATGCGACCACCTATTGCATTGACGAACAAGAGATTGTCACCCTTGGCAAACTCAGCAAGAAGACCTTGAAGCACTTCGACCTGAAGAAAGACGTCTACTATGCCACCTTCAACTGGACGCTGATGATGCAATGCTTGGCCAAGGCCAAGGAAGTGCACTTCGAACCGCTGTCGAAGTTCCCCGCCGTGCGCCGCGACTTAGCCATGATTTTCGACAAGAACGTCACCTTCGCCGAGGTCAAGAAAGTGGCCATGGCCGCCGAGACCAAGATCCTACAGTCGATGAGCCTCTTCGACGTCTACGAAGGCGAGAAGATTCCGGCAGGCAAGAAACAATACGCCATGAGCTTCGTGCTGATGTCGCCCACCACCACCCTCACCGACAAAGTGATTGAGAAGACGATGGGGAAGATTCAGGGCGCGTTTGAACAGCAGTTGGGAGGAGTTTTGAGATAATGGACGTACAAGCAATAAAACGGACCTTCGGCATCATCGGCACCGACCCTGAGTTGGACCGTGCCATCGGCATCGCCGCGCAAGTGGCCGCCACCGACCTCACCGTGCTCATCACGGGCGAGAGCGGCACGGGCAAGGACGTGTTTCCGAAGATCATCCACCAAAACAGTGCCCGCAAACACGGCCAATATTTCGCCGTCAACTGCGGCGCCATCCCCGAGGGAACCATTGACTCTGAACTGTTTGGCCACGAGAAAGGCTCGTTCACGGGGGCCGTCAACGAGCGCAAGGGCTACTTCGAGATAGCCGACAAAGGCACCTTGTTCTTGGACGAGGTCGGCGAACTGCCGCTTTCCACCCAAGCGAGGCTTTTGCGCGTGCTCGAAAACGGTGAGTTCATCCGCGTAGGCGGCAACAAGGTGATGAAGACCGATGTCAGGATTGTGGCCGCCACCAACGTCGACCTGCCCTTGGCCATCGAGAAAGGCCGTTTCCGCGAGGATTTGTACTATCGTCTGAACACCATCCCGATCCACATCCCCGCCTTGCGCGAGCGGAAGGCCGACATCCCGTTGCTGTTCCGCAAATTCGCCACCGACTTCGCCGAACGCAACCACATCCCTGCCATCACCCTGACGCCCGATGCCGTCAAGATGCTCGAAAACTACCGTTGGGACGGCAACGTGCGCCAGCTGAAGAATGTCACCGAGCAAATCTCCATCATGGAGACCGAGCGCAACATTACGGCGGAGACCTTGGCCAAATACCTGCCCAACCGTGTGCAAAGCGCCTTGCCCATGCTCCTGCCCCGCGAGGACACGCCCGACGGCATGTCGGAGCGCGACCTGCTCTACCGCGTGCTCTTCGACATGAAGAAAGACATCGCCGAGCTGCGCGCCCAGGTCAACAACATGAGTGGCAACCGCCCGATGGAGCCTAACTACATGCAAGCCAACCCCGTCACCCAAATCGGAAACACCGTCGTGACCCGCGTCAGCCAGAGCGAACCCGAAGAAGCCGAACAGGAGTTTGCCGAGTTCGTCCCCGCCGAGGAGACCCATTATGGCGCTTCGACAGGCTCAGCGCCTGAGAGCCTTTCGCTTGAGCACCACGAGAAAGAGATGATCATCAAGGCATTGGAAACCCATCGCGGCAAACGCAAAGACGCAGCCAAGGCCTTGGGCATCAGCGAGCGCACCTTATACAGGAAAATCAACGAATACGGCATCGACCTATGAAGCATTGGGTGAAAATAGCGATTTTGGTTCTGTCATTGGCCTTCTTCGGCCACAGCTGCGGCATTTATTCGTTCTCGGGCGCTTCGATACCCGCCGAGGCCAAGACCGTCTCGGTGGACTACTTCCCCAACCATGCCCAACTCGTCAACCCGATGCTGAGCAACAACCTTACGAACGCCTTGCGCGATGCCATGACCAACCAAACCACGTTGGATATGGTGGAAGCCGGTGGCGACCTAACATTTGAGGGCGAAATCACCGACTACCGCACCAATCCCGTGGCCATCACAGGGCAGACCGCTGCCATGAACCGTCTCACCATCACCGTGAAAGTACGCTTCAGCAACCGCATCGACGACAGCAAAGACTTCGAGCAAAGCTTCTCGCGCTACGAGGACTACCCCAGCAACCAAGACCTGAACTCGGTGCAAGAGTCGCTGACGGCCACGATAATCGACCAATTGGTGGAAGACATATTCAACAAAGCATTGGTAAACTGGTAGACGCGGGACTGCGGGACACGGGACTGCGGGGAAACTGAACAACTGAACAACTGAACAACTGGCAACTGAAAAGATGGACAGCAAGCAACTGATAGGATACATGAAAAGGCCAGAGTGGCTGAAAGGCGACAGCGTGAAAGAGGTGGAACAGCTCGTGGCCGACCATCCCTATTTCGCCATCGGGCAAGCACTTTTGGCCGTAGCTTACCAGAACGCTGGCAACGACCGTTATGAAAGCCAACTGAGACGCGCTGCAGCCATCATGCCCAACCGCGACAAGTTGCGGCTGTTCACCCTCATCGCTCGTCACCGTTGGGAGAGCGAGCCCGAAGTGCCTGCCCTGCCCGACGAGTTGCCATCTACCGACAATGTATTCTCGTCGATGCAGTCCATCGAGCCCAAGGAAGAACAACGCAGCGGCATCATCCGCGAGAAAGTGTTTATCATCCCTGAAATCGACCTCAGTGGCAGCCACGAAGAACTCTCCGCCGAAATGGCCCTGCTCGAAGAAAAACGCAAGTCGCTCGACGAACTGAAAGCCATCATCGCCAAGCGTTTGAGAGAGATTGAGGAAGAAAAGAAACTGAAAGAAACCGAGCAACCCAAGCCCAAGAAACTCTCACGCAAAGAACTGATAGACAAATTCATACTCGAAAACCCCAGCATCTCGCGACCCAAGGCGGAATTCTACAATCCTATCTCGGTGGCCCAAAACAGCATCATCGACCAGGAGAACATTGTGAGCGAGACTTTGGCAAAGATTTACGAAAAACAAGGGTATTTTGAGAAGGCAATATCAATTTATGAAAAATTAGGCTTGAAATATCCAGAAAAAAGTCGTTATTTTGCAGCCCAAATTGAACGCTTGAAAGAAAGCAAAGAAAGTCAAACAATTAAATAAACAAAAATGTACACGTTAGTAGTAATTTTAATCCTGATTGTCAGTGTGTTATTAGGATTGATCGTTCTGGTTCAGAATTCAAAAGGTGGCGGTTTGGTGTCCAATTTCGGTGGCGCCAACCAGATGATGGGCGTTCGTCAGACGACCGATTTCCTCGAAAAAGCCACATGGACAATGGCTGGCATCTTGGTGGTGTTGTGCCTCATTTCGAGCATCACGCTTCCCAAGGCTTCAAAAGAGGGCACGCCGCGAAGCGAAATTGAGACCATGATTCCCAACCTTCCTTCGACTGAGGCTCCCGCCGCTGCCATGCCCACCGAGGCTCCTGCTGATGCCGCTCCGGCTGAGACTCCGGCAGAATAAGCAGAATAAAGAGACAATCATAAAACAGATGAAAAAAGAGGATGAAGGATCATCCTCTTTTTTTGTTTCTCATTTTCTGGGGTATATTTTTGCGGCTGCCGGGGTACGTTTTGCGGCTGCCGTGGTACGACAGCCCTACAGACCCGCGCGGGGACGACACCCATCCGGCGGGTTGTAGGGCTGTCCCATTGGGGCAGCCGCATTATGTAAATCACCGTTTTTTATAAAACCGATCAAATTCCCATTTCATAGGATTGTTTTGGATATACTGGGCAATGTGGTTCATTTCCGTCCAATTCCTAATGATATGGTCATGGAA
>DGXB01000050.1 GCA_002396205.1 Bacteroidales bacterium UBA4243 | reverse complement strand
CATGATGCCGGCATAGAACGGGAATTGCAGCAAGATACCAGCCGCACCGCTCACCGACTTGCCAAAAGCCTTGACATAGGCCAACGGCGTGCCATGCAAGATGATGCCCAAAAACAAGAACAGCATGATGACCGAACCGAGGTCGAAAGTGCCACCTTTGAAGAAGAGATGGATGACCAAATAGGAAAGCCCAAGCAATGCTATGACCCACGCAAGGATAGGGCTATTCTCAACCCTCTCAGCCGGGGTAGTGGCCTTGGGGACGGTCTGTGTGTCTTCCTCAAAAAGCAATGAAGGCTCGATAGCCACCACATGATCACCCTTCGGATGCATCAACGCATTGACCACCACGATAGCAACTATGACCACCGCCACCATGATGAGGTTTTGCGGGGCAAGTATGGTTTGGCTTATCGGAACAGGTTGTGTCAGAGCACCTTGTGTGACCGCCTCAAGATTGGAGCTAGGCGTGGCCATCGTCAGCGGAATGGAGCCCGACAAGCCCGCATGCCACACCACGAAGCCGCTATAAGCCGATGCGATGAGCAAGCGATAGTCAACTCCTTTCAGCTTCTTCGCGATTTCCTTGGCGAAGATGACCCCGACGATGAGTCCGAAGCCCCAATTGAGCCAGCAAGCCAAGGCCGAGATTCCCGTCACCCACGCAATGGCTCCTGCAGGTGTTTTCGGCATTACGGCCAATGCGCTGATGCCCCGCTTGATGGAAGGTGCAGCGGCCAATGCCGAGCCACTCACCAAGACCAAAGCCATTTGCATGGCGAAGGCAAGGAGGGACCACACGCCGTTGCCCCAATGCTCAACCACTTCAATCGGGGTTTGATGACAAACCGGCATGGCGATGATGAAAGCCACCAAAGTCAGGATGACGGCAAAGATGAAAGGCTCAGGCAGGTATTTCTGGACGACTTTGACACAAAAACGGATAAGCTTTTGGAACATGTGATTTAAGATTTAAAATTTAAAATTTAAAGATTTAAAATTCAAAGATATAAGAGTCAAAGATTCAAGATTTCAAAGGTTTGAAGACTGTAATGGATTTCCGTTAGGGGAAGGAAACGCGGCATATTCCACTTCTTCCAAAAACAAGGCATGTGCAGGCACCGAAGTTCCCGCTTCGCAACGGTCTTTCCTTTCGATGACGGCACGGAACTCTTCCACAGTCATTCGCCCCTTCCCCACTTCCAACAAGGTGCCGACGATGGCCCGCACCATGTTGCGCAAGAAGCGGTCGGCCTTGATGCGAAACACCAACAAACCGTCCTGTTCAAACCATCGCGCCTCCATGATCTTGCAGTTGTTGGTCTTCACCTGGGTGTGCACCTTTGAGAAACTCGTAAAATCCTCATACTCAAAAAGAAGATTGGCTGCTTCCTGCATTTTTCGTACATCCAAGTCGCCATAAAGGAAATAGGCATCATGGGTGTGGAACGGATTCTTCGTGCGCGTGATATAATAATGATAGGTGCGTGAAATGGCATCGAAACGGGCATGAAAACGCGGTTCGACCTGCCATATACGGTAAATGACAATGTCGTCGGGAAGAAACGCATTCATCTGATGGGCAAGTTTTTCCGCATCGGCGATTTCTTTGTCAAGGTCGAAATGGGCATAATAGTTCCTCGCATGAACGCCCGTGTCGGTGCGCCCACAGCCCGTAATCTCCACTTTTTCACCGAGTTTAAGGCTCAAACAACGTTCAACCGCAGCTTGCACGGTTGGCGTGTCGGGCTGGATCTGGTAACCGTTGTAGCGGCTCCCGTTGTAGGCCATATGGATGAAATAACGCGGCATCATTGGGATTTGAGCCGCAAAAATATGTAATTTTGCCGTCCAATTGAAAGCCCATGAGCATTTTGTACCAACTTAATGACGACGATTGCTACTTTCCGCCTGCCGACCGCGCCAACAGTGACGGTTTGGTGGCCTTTGGTGGCGACCTCTCGCCCCAGCGGCTCATCGTTGCCTATGCCAACGGCATATTTCCGTGGTATAGCGAAGACGAGCCACTGCTATGGTGGTCGCTCGACCCACGCCTCATCATCCGCCCAGGCGAGATGAAAGTCAGCAAGTCGCTGAGGCACACCTTGAAAAAGGGCAAGTTTGAGGTGAAAATCGACACTAATTTTCGAGAAGTGATGTTGCATTGCGCCAAAACGCCCCGCCCCGACCAAGACGGCACTTGGATACAGGACGAGATGGTGGATGCCTATAGCCATCTTCACGAGTTGGGCTTTGCCCATTCCTTTGAGACCTATTTGGATGGCAAACTTGTCGGCGGACTTTATGGCATCAGCTTAGGGCAAGTGTTTTTCGGCGAGTCGATGTTCCACACCGTCACCGACGCCTCAAAGGTCGCTTTCTGGCATCTCCACCGTTTTTTGGTTGAGAACAACTTCAAACTCATTGATTGCCAACAAGAGACAAACCACCTGATGAGTTTGGGGGCCTATGCCATTCCGCGCAGCCAATTCATCAACGAATTGCAATCCTTGGTTTACGAGCCAACCCTCGTAGGAAATTGGGGCAGCGGCCAATGGGAAGAGATGATCCTCAACATCCACCAGCCCGAAAAAGTCCACTTCAGGAGCTATGAGGTTGACAATTAGGCCTAACGATGTTTTTTCAACTTTTTCCACCAGAAATCCGAAAAAATCCACTATCTTTGCACCGTCATTGAGAGCCGAGACGGAATCTCGCTCTTGTTTGTTTCACCAAAATGGTTTTTATGGATTCACAAGGAATCAACGTTAGTGTAAACTCGGAAATTGGAAAACTCCAACACGTTCTAGTCCATACACCCGGCCCAGAGCTGGAAAAAGTAACCCCCGAAAATGCCCACAGCTTCCTTTTCAGCGACATCCTGAATATGCAAGTCGCCCAAAAAGAATATGGATACTTCAGAAGAGTGCTCCAGAAAGTGGCGCAAGTACATGAGATTGGCGAATTGCTGACTGACATTTTGCAGATGGAAAACGTCAAAGCCAGTCTTGTCGACCGTATCTGCAAGGCAGAAAACAAAGGGTTCGTCGCCAGCTACCTCAAATCGTTGCCGGCAGCCGAACTTTCACGCCAACTGATTGAAGGCGTGCAACTTGACGACATCACTTTCATCAGCAACGAGCGCTATGCCTTAGCCCCATTACCCAACCTATTCTTCATGCGCGACGCATCGTTCACCATGTTCGACAACATCATGATCAGCAACATGGCCACACAGGTGCGTGCCCGCGAGTGCATGATCCTGAACAGCATTTATAACATTCACCCATTGTTCGACACTAAGGTCATCAACCCCGTGTTGAACTACGACACCCGTGGCATCGGCACCGTTGAAGGCGGCGACGTGCAAATCATCCGCGACGACGTGGTGGTTTGCGGTCTCGGCTCTCGAACCAACATGCACGGCGTGGAAGCCCTGGTAGAGCACTTGAAGACCAAACCCGGAGTGAAGCACCTGATATTCCAAGAGCTTCCTCTGGAGCCGGAGTCGTTCATCCATCTTGACATGGTCTTCACCATGCTCGATGTCGACAAATGCATGGTTTACGAGCCTGTCATCATGAACAGCAAGTACAAGACTTTCCATATCACCATTGATGGACAGAAGGCTGTCGGAAACGAAGTGTCCGACCTTTTGGCTGGCTTGAATGCTGTAGGCATCGACTTGGAACCCATCTATTGCGGCAACCACAACAACGATTGGGCCGCTCGCGAACAATGGCACAGCGGCTGCAACTTCTTCTGCCTTGAGCCTGGCAAGTTCATCGGCTACGGTCGCAACCAACACACCTTGGAAGCCCTAAACAAGGCAGGATTCAACATCGTCACTGCCGCAGACGTGGTCAATAACAAGGCTAACCTTAACAACATCAGCAAGTGCATCATCGCTTTCGAAGGCAACGAACTCTCGCGTGGCGGCGGAGGCGCCCGCTGCATGACAATGCCAATACAGCGAATGCCAGTGGATTGGTAAAGACAAAAAAATGGTGCTCAGTTGAGCGCCATTTTTCATTCTATCGTAACCTCATCAACCATCAGCCAAGCCTTCCTGCCTGCGTAAGGATGCCATTGGGGCAACACGCCTTGGTTCTCCACCTTCACGCGAACGAACTTGGCTTGCTTTTCGTTGACGCGGGCGCGAGCCTCTACCCTACCGAAGCCCTGCATCTTGTCGGGGCGATCGAAAACGGGCAACTCGGCAGGCTGCCAGTCGGTGAACTCTTTGCCGTCTTTCGAGAAGCTGACCCACACGGATTTGGGCCACACGACCCAATCGTTAGGCTCATGGCAAAGGCCAACTTTCACCGTGCTAATGTCGGTCGGGACAGCCAACTCGATGGTGGCATCCATATCGACACCTTCAAAGCCGAGCCAATCGTTGTAATAATCGTCAGGAGCGCCTTTCTTGCCGTCCATCAAGGCGATGTCGGCTTCTTTGCTATACTGTTCTGCAGGCGGGTTGACAAAGGTCGTAGTCTTGATATTCAAGCGGTTGAACTGACGAAACGCGACAAACGACGGCACCATTCCTTTCTTGAATGCCTTGGCTTTGACGGTGGTTGTCTTCGTAATGATGAACGAGGATTTGTAAGTCGGCGACTTCATCGTCGGCTCGCTGCCATCGGTGGTGTAATGGATCTCGACATCGGGATCGGCACAAGTCATCGAGATGGTCAGCGGGCGGTTGAACATGCGGAAGTCCTCCTTTCCTGCCATCATCGCCTTGATTTCAGGCATCGGGACCATCAAAGAATCCACATTTGGCACTTGGAATCGTGTCAACTCAATCGGATCCTGCGACTTGTCGAAAGCGCGGAGCAGCACCGTGTATTCATACACCTGATTCTTAAGCACATACTTCTCATCAACGCCTGGGCCACAAGTGGCTGTGCCGATGGGAGCCTGCTTGTAGTCGATGTTTACCGTGAGGAACTCCTTGGGTTCCAGCTGGTTGATGCGGTGGGCTGCGGTGAGGTTGTCATCATCGTAATTGTAAATGCTGAAATTGAACGGCTCGGGCATCGTGACAAACAACCCGACATCGCTCTTGTCACTCTTCAAAGTCATCCAGCGGGTGTCGCTATGGTTGCCATTATCCTGTGGCACAACGTGTTGCTCAAACAATTCCAAGGCATTGACCTCATAAAGTCCCATTTTGCCCGAAGCGTTACGGTCGGGATAATTCTCAACGTTTTTACCAAAATAGCCCAAATAATTGTGATCCAACGGCACACGGAACTGCATCCCGATTTTCGGCAAGGAAGTCACTGTTTCCATCGGCTCCACGCGATTGGTGATGCTTACATTGCCTTCTCCGTCAATGAGATATACTTTATTGACAACGATTTGCAACTGGCCCAAACCGTCATAATACTCAATAACGGAATTTATCGAAACCAATGTGTCGCCTAAACGATCGAAATTCACACCTGCATTTTTCGCCGTTAAATGCTGCAAATCCGCTTTCTTCCAGCGAGGCAAAGCCCATCCATCCACCTCGTCGTTCAAGGTAGGAGCACGCCAGAAGTTATCCTTTAGATTCCCATTCAGGAGTTCCGTTCCCTTAACGAGATAAGGCACGATTTGGCCAGTAACCTTGTCGAAAGCAACCGAAAAATCATCGTTGAAAACAGTGAGGTTGGCCGTGTTGAACTCCACAGACTTTTCACTTACCAAAGGCTCCAACGGCGCAGAAGGCCAATCCAACTTGAATTCATCGTAAGCCACCTCCGTACCAGCTGGCATAAAAGGCTGGTTCTCTTTGAGCTTCACTGAAAAACGCACAAAAAACTCCTCGCCTGGATGACCATAAATACGCAAGCGTTGTATGTTCATCCTTTGCGATTCGTAGGGCTTGAGATTGAGGTCGAACTTTTCTTTCAACAGCACCTTCTCAGCGGAAAAGATGGTGTAATCGCAATCGTATGCCGAAGCATCCGTAAACGCATTCCAATTCTTCACTTCAAATTCGCCCGCTTTCAAGTCGATGGCCTTGAACTTGATGGGCTGGTACACCTTCTTCACCTCTGCGGCATGATGATGCGGTCTCCTATCGCTGCTCACTACACCATTGCCACAGAAAGCATCGTCGTCGCCCACGCCGTAGGCGTGATCGAAATCACCGCCAACCGCCAGCCAATCGACATCCTTGTCCTTGTCGTGGACAATGAAACTCTGGTCCACCCAGTCCCAAATGCAGCCGCCTTGCAGTTGCTCGTTGGCTTCAATCACGTCCCAATAATCTTTCAGACCGCCCATGCTGTTGCCCATAGCGTGGCAGTATTCCACCATGATGAAAGGTCTGCCTTCTTTGTCAAGGCCTTCATCCACAAACTTTTGCAGATATTCCTTGCTGGCATACATCAAACCAATGACATCGGTATTGCTGTCATAAATGGCTCTTTCGTAAGTCACAGGGCGAGTTTTGTCGCGTTTTTTCATCCAGTCGTAGGTGTACTCAAAATTCACACCATTGCCGCACTCGTTGCCCATCGACCACATAATCACCGAAGGATGGTTCTTGTCGCGTTCAAGCATGTTACGGTTGCGCTGCCACACCATTTCTTTGTATTGCGGGTCTTTGGCGAGGCTCTTTTCGCCGTAGCCTTGGGCATGGGATTCGCAGTTGGCTTCATCCCAAACGTAAAGGCCGTACTTATCGCAAAGTTCGTACCAATACGGGTCGTCGGGATAATGGCAAGTACGCACCGTGTTGATACCCAATTGTTTCATCAAAGCAATATCCTCTTCCATCGACTCGCGACTGATGACATGGCCCGTGTAGGGGTCGTGCTCATGACGGTTCACACCTTTTATTAATACATATTGTCCGTTGATGAGCAACTTGCCATCCTTGATTTCGGAGGTGCGGAAACCGAAAGGCGAAGTAAGCCTTTCAATGGTTTTGGCCTTTTTGTCCATCAGCGACATCCTCAGTTGATACAAATTGGGATTTTCAGCCGACCAAGGCTTCACCTTCCCTATCTCCTTGCCGTCGACAGACAGTTCCACATCGGCATAATAATAGCCGTCGTCTGCCTGCGTAAAGGTCAATTCATTGATAGGTTTGGTGAGTGTGAACAGTATCTTTTCGGGAAAACCTTGAACTTCTTGTCCTTCGTATGCTCCAACAATCAAACTGCTATTTTTCTGTATTTTATTGGTTTTGCTTTGCAGCTTAACCTTTATGGAGAAAGTGCCGTTTTGGTAGTTCTTGTCCAATCCAGCATGAATCTCATAGTCGTAGACGTTCAGCACGGGTTTGGAATACAGCATCACATCACGCTCGATGCCGCTGATGCGCCAATAGTCCTGGCACTCGAAATAGGAGCCATTGGAGAAACGGTACACCTTCACCGCCAAAGTGTTCTTACCCACTTTGACGTATGGCGTAAGGTCAAACTCGGCGTTGGTCTTGGCATCTTCAGTATAACCCACAAACTGCCCGTTCACCCAAACATAGTAGGCCGACTTCACCGCACCGAAGTTGATATAGACGCGACGGTCTTTCCATGCGTCTGAAATCGTGAATTCGTGGATGTAGCAGCCCACGGGATTGTCGACCGTCGGGGCAAAAGGCGGCTCGTTGGGACGGAACTCGTTGTCCACGTTGACATAAATGGGCGTTCCATAGCCGTTCAGTTCCCAATTGGCTGGCACCTTGATAGTCTTCCAATTGGAGGCATCATAATCCGATTTGTAGAAGTCGGCAGGGGCTTTTACCGGCGAGTCCACCCAATGGAACTTCCAGTCGCCATTGAGACATTGCGACCATTGGTCATCCACTGGGACGACATTCGTCCGAGGATACAGACGATTGATTTCGTGGATTTTGACATCGTTCCAAGCATTCAGCTCGGCTTCGGTCTGGGCATTTAAGTTCGCCATGATGAGGCACAGGGCCAGTAGGATTGGTATTCTTTTCATAGAGTCATCTGTTTGCTCCTACACTGCGCTACGCGTGTGTAGGGTTAATGGAATATCGTGTCTTCGACACGAGGTTAGTCAGCGTTCATCATGTGTTCCCTGTCGGCATCGGGTATCCGCTCCGCCTTGTTCGCCTCGCGGTCGAAATAAACCACTACGGCATGGCACAGCGTCTTGACTTCGCCCGTTTCTGCATCCTTCAGGCATTGCTCCATCTTGAAGCTGGAGTTGCCCAATTCGGTGACACGGCTCTCGCACACAATGTCGTCATGGAAATGCACGGGATGGCGGAAATCAAGGTCGACGTGAACAAGCACATATTTGAAAGTCAGCCAGTCGATCTGGGTTTGGAAGACATGCTCGAAGTATCGGCTTCGGCCCATGTCGAAGAAGTTGCATTGCGCCCCGTTGTTGACGTGATTATACGGGTCGAGGTCGCTCATTCGGATTTGTATGGGACAAGAGAACATAATGTTGTTGGATTATTTTGGCTACAAAAATAGGAAAAAGATACGAAACAACACCTTATCTCATCAATTAGCCTCACAAAAGCCACACAGTCAGCGTCCTAAAAAAGAAAATGCCGCCCAAAAGACGGCATTTCCCAAATTGCAAGCAGATTCTGGAATCACTCGTCGATGGAGACCAGCTCCAAGTCGATGAGCAACGGCGAATAAGGCGGCAAGGTTTCACCCAAGTCGAACTCGCCGAAGGCCAACTCCGAAGGCGTCAGCAAGGTAACCTTAGCGCCTGGCGCCATCGTCATTAAGGCCTCGTCAACAGCGGGAATCATCTCGCCACCGCCCACCTTGAACTTCATCGGACGGCCAAACTCGTAGCTCGACTCCAACTGTTCGCCCTTCAGGTTCCTCAGCACATAGTGAACCGACACGGCATCGCCCCACTTTGCCAAATCGCCTTCACCCTCCTCTTGCGAGAGGAAGTAAAGCCCGGTTTCGGTGGGTGCAACGGTGATATTGTTCGACTTAAGATAGTCGTCGATGACCTTCTGCTCTTTGGCCTGTTGGCGGATCTTCTCACGTTCCATCTCAGCCTCGCGATCGGCCACCTTCTTTTCGTAGGCAGCCTTGTCCATCACGCTGTTCATCTTCATCACGACGACCAAAGGCGTGTAGGGCTTGATGTACTCTTCATAGCCTATGCTGTCGAAAGCCAACGCCGAAGGCACCACGAAACGCATCGTGCCACCTTCAGGCACCATGCCAATGGCCTCGTTGATGCCCTGGCAGATGAACTCCTCGCCATACTGCATCTCGACAGGCTCCACGCCAAACGAGTTCATGATGGTGTCGCCTTGAGGGCCACACATCGTGAAGTCGAAGTCGACATAGTCGCCCATCTTGGCCATTCTGCCTTTTCCCTTCGTCTCCATCACGATGAGCCCCGACTCGGTCGCGGTATTGACCGTGTTGTTGAGCAATGCCGTAATGAAACCGTCTTCTTCACGTTTCAGGCTGTCGAGCAATGCTTTACGTTCGGATTCGATGAGTTCGAAAGGCTTCACTGACAACAGCTTCAAATCGTAATAGATGGGTTTGCCGGCAAACTCCTCTGGAATGTCTTTCATGTCCATGATCTTGATGAACACGGAGTCGGCAAGCACCACGAGACGCGCCGAGTCGCCCACGTGCATCATCAGCAGGCCATCCGTGACGTCGCCCACAAAATCGGCTTCCTTCAACACGATGGTCATCGGCTCCGAATTGGCAGTATTGAGCAGCATCGAGTCGTTGAAGTACTGCGCCATATGGATGGTCACCTCGTCTTCCAGGCGCGGCATCGTCTTCGAGTCGCCCTTGGAATAGAACTTCAGGTATGCACCGTTGTCCATCTTCTGGAACCCAGAGTAGATGGTATCGCTGCCACATGATGCCATCATCATGGCCACCACAACGGCGGCAAACACGACAAGATAACGTCTCATCTTATTCAAACGTTTCAAAGTCAATAAGTTCGACCTCAAACATCAAGTTGGAGAACGGAGCAATTTTTTCGCCAGCCTGACGGTCGCCATAGGCAAGATAATAAGGAATGTAAAGCACACCCTTCTCGCCCTTCGACATCAGCTGCACGCCCTCGTCCCAGCCGGGGATGACTTGTCCGACACCCAAGGCAAAGGTGAAAGGCTGGTCGCGCTCGACCGATGAGTCGAAAACGGTGCCATCGAGCAACTTGCCGGTGTAGTGCATCGTGACAGGCTTGCCCACCTGCGGCTTTTCGCCATTGCCAGGTTCGGTCACCACATAGATGAGACCCGATGCCGTAGGCACGGCTTCAATCTTGTTCTTTGCAAGATAGTCGGCCAGCTCCTTGGCGGCAGTGGCAGTCTGCTCGGGGAAGTCCTCTTTCATCTTGGCCACACGCTCTTCGTTCATTTCCTTCACGTTAGCGGCAAACTTCTCGGCATATTCCTTCTCGGTGTAGAAGTCCTTCAGCTTGATGTCGAAACGCATCACATCGGTCGACTTGTATTGGGCGGGCAACGTGGGCTGACCCATCAAATACTTGAACGTCGAATCAATGTTGACAATGAATGAGGCCGAATCGCCCTTGTGCATCATGGCAAAGCCCTCGAAAATGTCGCCGACAAACTGCGACTCCATCAGCTGCATCAGGTTATCGCCGACAGGAAACACCTGCGTGGTGTCGTTGACGGTGCAACCCAGCACCACTTCCATCACATCGCCAACCTGAGGCTGGTTTCCAGTGTTTTGGGTGTAAAACTGATAATACAGTCCGTTTTGCGTCTTCTCATAGCCCGGATAAGGGTTGTTCTCGTTGCAAGCACTCATGGTGCCCAACAGCATGGCAACACCTGCCATCATAAGGATACTTTTTTTCATTTTAGTAGAATTTAATTTGTTGATTTTTAATTATTTCTCTTCTAATACTTCCAACAATTCCACATCAAAGACAAGATTGGAATAAGCAGGAATGTTGTTGTATGGCTTCTCGCCGTAGGCCAAAGTATAGGGCAGCACAAAACGCGCCTTCTCGCCCACTCGCATCATGGCGACACCCTCTTCCAGGCCTCTCAACACCGCGCCCTTACCCACAACCACGTCGTAGTGACCACCCAACTGGTCGGAGTCGCCCAAAGGCGTACCGTCGAGATACGTGGCAACGAATTTGATGCGGGCTGTCTGGCCGTTTTGCGGCATTTCGCCATCGGTTACCAATGTCTTGGTGAAGAACAGTCCCGTAGCCGTATAGTCGGTTATATTGTTGGCTTTCAGGTATTCATAGAATCCTTTCTCCGATTTTTCCCTCAATTGGCGCATCTCCTTTTCGGCCTCGGCCTGAAGCTCGGCTGCCGTCGTGATTTTCAGCAGTTTGATGTCGTAAACCAAGTTGGCAAAGGCGGGAATTTCACCCACGGGATGTTCGCCATAGGCCAATTCCGAAGGGATAATGGCCCTCACACGCTCGCCAAGGTGCATGTTCGGCACGATTTCCTCCCAGCCTCGTAGGGTCTGGCCCTCGCCAAGCACAAAAGAGAATTTCTCCGGACTATCAAAAGTGCTACCCACCGACTTGCCGTTCAGCAAAAAGGCGGCAAAATCCAATTCCACCTTCTCTCCCTTCACCGGGCAGCGGCCTTTTCCTGTTTCAACAGGAATGATGTACACACCTGAACTTAAAGGCTTTACGTCAGGATAATTCTGCTCCATATAAGCTGTCAGTTCTTCCTTCGAAGCCTGACGCATGGTTTCCTTCATCTTCTCGATGTTGGCCGTGAAAGCCTCCTCGCTCTGAACCTCGACGAGTTTCACCTCATAGCGGAAATAATCGTCGGCCTTCAGCCCTACCGAATCGGGGTTCCGTGAGTAATACTTTAGCGCAATGGAGTCGGCCTTGATGTAGAACGATGCTGAATCGCCCTCGTGCATCATGGCATAAGCCTCTTGCAAATCGCCAGGGAAATAAGACTCTTTAAGTTGGGCAAACACTTCATTTCCAGCATCTTGCCAATCAAAATACAAAGAATCGTGCAAGTAGCAGGTCATCTTCACCTTCAGGAAATCCGTCAGTTTGGGCTGTGGGGCTGCCATGTTTTGGCTGTAGAACTTGTAGTACAAACCTCGGTTGGTTTTCTTGTAGCCTGGATAACGCTGGCTACAAGCTGTCATCAACATCATCGCCGAGAGGCAAACCGTTGCGAACAAAATGAAATTTCTCTTCATAACTTATTGATTGTCTATTATTTTAATCGTATAAACCAAAGTGGCGTATTCGGGAATGCGATTGTCATCGCCATGAAGTCCATAAGCCAGATGGAAAGGAATGATCAACTTGGCCACATCGCCCCGATGCAGGTAGGTCATCGCCTCATCAAGTCCCGACTCCACACCGCCTTCGCCCACAACAAATCTCTTAATTCCATCGTTTTCAGAGGAATAAATCAAGTCGCCAGCAATGGAATGCAGCTCATACTCCAAGGTCACCTTATCGCCTTTTACGATTTTCTGTTCCGAGCCTTGCTTGAGAATCTGGTAGCGCAAACCCGTTCCCGTCGTGGTCATCTCAAGGCCATGCCTCTGGATATAATTCGCAATGTCCTCCTGCTCTTCGCTGAGGAGATAGCGATTGGCCTTCTCCATGCTGCTTTTCATTTCTCCTTTCGAGATGGGTTTGGGTTGCTTTTGGGTAGACTCACCACAAGCAAACAACGAAAGCAAAATCAACAATATCAAATATTTACAATAATTTTTCATTCCGCTTCATTCAACAAATCCTGATATTCAGGCAAAACCGATTTCAGCTTCTCCACGGCTTCTTCAAACGAGCAAGTCAGCGTTCCTCCTGCGGCGTTGGTATGGCCTCCGCCCTTGAAATGCTTGTTGGCTAACTCATGCACAGAGAAGTCCCCTTTCGACCTGAACGACAGCCTGATTTGGTCCTGACGCTCAGTCACCAACACCGCCATCTTTATTTTCTTCATCGAAAGCGGGAAGTTAACCACTCCTTCAGTGTCGCCCGGTTGATAGGAAAAACGTTCCAAATCACTCTTATTCAATGCGATAATAGCCGTTGAATACTGGTCCAATACTTCCATCCTGTTATTGATGGCGAAGCCCAACAATCGCAGACGGTTTTCTGACATAGTGTCGTAAACCAACTGGTGGACAAGGCTGTAAGGCATTGATTTTTCGACCAATATACTGACCAAATCAAACGTTCGCGAATGAAAGATGGAGTGGGCAAACGAGCCCGTATCGGTCATGATACCCACCAATAGATTGGTGCTCATGCTCTCCGTCAGTTCTTCCTTCCCATAATGCAGGATGATTTCCGTGACAATCTCTGACGCACTCGAAACGCAGGTACTCGAATATACACAACAAAACTGGCTCTCGTCGGGGTCTCTGTGATGGTCGATCAACACCCTCGGGCAACGCGTCTTGCCAATCTCGTTATGTAAGATGCCACTTCGCGACAAGTTGTTGAAATCCAACATCATGATACACTCTGCTGCCGCGATGGCCGATTTGCACTCTTCGGGACTTTTCTCGAAAATCAAAAACCTATCCGCCCCCGGCATCCAATGGAGAAAGTCAGGGAAATCGTTGGCAACCACCATCTTGACATCATGTCCGCGACATTCCAAGAACTCAGCCATGGCCAAAACCGAACCAATGGCATCGCCATCAGGATTGACGTGGCAGGCCAAAACCATTCGCTTAGGTGATTGAATTACAGCGTTAAAGCGCTCGAAAAAGGTATCCACTTGCATAACTTGAATAAAAGCCTGCAAAGGTACAACAAATTTTCGATTCCACACCTAATTTAATTAATATAAACCTTTTCATCGAGGCGAAAGTACCTCAAAAGTATGGTCGTCGAACACTAGAATGATTTGCTTTGGCGTTGTCGCAAGCCGTTGACTTGCCTGCTCCAACTTCACTTCCTCGACATCCAAATTCAGTGGAAGCTCTTTTTCCTCAAAAGAGACTCTTTCAGGCGTATCATTGCCTGTCTCGGGAGAGGGGGCTGGAGAAACAGCTGCGGCAAACGCGGTCGACTCGGTCATCGGCCCTCGTCCGAATATGATCCAATCGAGGCAATATTCAGGGAAGGTCTCTTTAAGCTTCTTGACAAACTCCAAACTTGGGTTGTTTCGTCCTGCCAAGAGATGTGAGATATTCGAGGGTTGAATGCCAAGCCTGAGGGCAAACTCGGCTGCGGTCAAATTTTTCGCCCTGATGATATGCGCGATTCGGTCTTTCATTTCATCCAAATTTTCCATGGTAGTATCCTCCGATTTTTTCGTTTTTCACCTTGATTTCGATTTACAAAGGTAAATATTTATTTCTTACAAAAAGCCAATTCTGGGAATTTATTTTTGTAAACGATATTCGACACTATATAATATTGAAGTAATTCATCAATTTATATATAGTATAATACTTGTTTTCAAATGTTTATACAAAAATAAACAAAAGATGATTCGATTTATCAAAAACACTGTATTTCTTAGAGAATTACTTCAAGTAATCAAACTTATTAACTTGAATAATAAATATTTATATCAAATAACTAATAAATATCTATTATTTATGTATCTTTCAATGTTTCACATTTGTATATATTTGATGGTTAGTTTTGTAAATACAACTTATTTTGCTATATATCAAAATATTATATAAATTTGATTGATATTTGTAAATCTAACGAGTTACAACAGAATGCATCTGAAAACATCGCGAATTTGGCGTTTTTCGAGGCCAAACCATCTCTCCTATCATCTCGAACACAAAACCGTTCTAACGGCTCAAAAACGCCCCACTTTTCATACACCTTATTAATATAACAGCTCGCCAGATTTCAAACATCCTGCCCACCCTATCAGAAAAAGCACTATCTTTGCCGACCGTGAGAAAGAAAGAAAACCATATCCAAAACCTCATTGCTGAAGGTGAGCACCAGATGCTTGATTTCAAGTTCGAGATTTCCGACAGCAAGCGCATCGCCCGTTCGTTGGCCGCCTTTGCCAATACCGATGGAGGAAGGCTGCTGGTTGGCGTGAAGGATAACGGAGCCATCGCCGGCGTCAGGTCCGACGAAGAGATCCACATGATACAGGCTGCTGCCAAGATGTACTGCCAGCCGCAGGTGGACTACACCACCGAGGAATGGGAAATCAACGGCAAGACCGTCCTCGAAGTCACCATCCCACAGGACAAGCATCGAAAGCACAAAGCACCCGACAACCAAGGCGACTACAAATATTTCGTGCGCGTCAAAGACGAGAATCTGGTTGCTGACAACGTATTAATAAAGGTGTGGAAGGCCGACAAACTGGCCCGCCCCGCCAAAATCGCCTTCACCGACACAGAGACGCTTCTCCTCCACCACCTCAGCCAACACGAGAAAATAACCCTGCAAGAATTCCGCGAATTGACGCATATCAACAAAAGAAAAGCAGAGGCCATCCTCGCCGATTTCATCATTGTTGGCACAATTGAGATTGTACAAACCAGCCAAAACACCCTGTTTCAGCTATCAACAGCAGCCAAAAACCAATAAAAAAAACCTATTTTGAGCTTAAATGTTTGATTTAGTAAACTTATATTTATTTGTACTACAATAATTTAAAATATTTAATCAAAAATAATTGGATTTTTTTATTGTGGGTAAAGCAAAAAGCTGTACTTTTGCACCCGCTTTCGGACAGGAACGAGGGTTGATAGAGGGGACACGGAAGCGCAACGATCTTTGAAAGTCTGAGGCCAGCACAGAGGCATCCTTGAGGGGATGCCAGCAAGGATAAGGAAGAGAGAACCAAGAGCGGCCGTGCGCGGGAGCGTTGCGGTCGCTGTAAGGCGGAACCCGAGATTCAGAAGAGAACAAGAAGTACAACAATACTACA
>DGXB01000040.1 GCA_002396205.1 Bacteroidales bacterium UBA4243 | reverse complement strand
TCGAAGGTACCACCCATGTCGAGTTCTTTCTCCGTCGCCATATCGAACAAGGTCAGGTCGACGGTGGAGCCGCGCGTGTGGCCGCTCTTCTCGGCAATGTATTCCAACTCAAACAGCTTGTCGCGAGGCACTTCGGGGTAGAAATAACGCTTCATCAGCGTATCGCTGACATCGGCACCCCAGCGCATGAAGTGGTCGACGGCACACTGAGGACGGTAGGCATCGTAAATCTTCAAGCGATAGCCTTGTTTTTTCAGGTCATCACTCACGGCACGAAGGCTGTCGGCGGCCTGACGGGTGAGCAACGCCACAGGCTCCAGATAGCCGTCCACACGGGATCCGACAAAGTTATAGGTGCCATAATACCGTATTTCCAAGATGGCATCGGGAACGGCCTCAGCCAAATTCACGAATTGGCTATAGTCGTCTGTAGCTAAGACCTTTCCTGTCAGCCGTTTGAACTCGTTTTTGGCCTTTTCCATTTGGGCAAGGAAATCGAGGCTGGTGTGTAGGGCTGCATAGCCAATGCTGGCCCCCACACGAGTGGCATCGATGTCGCTTTGCCAGTGGGCACCTTCGATCACGCGGCTTTCGCAATACATCCAGCCTCGGGCATAAAGGGTGTCGGCCCGCTCCGGGTTGATTTCCGCCAAAAGCAGGGCCGTCAGCCAGCCTCGCATCGTGTGGCCTGAAGGATAACTGCCTTCACCGCTCAACTCGGCCTCTGTTTCCGTCGACAGCAGGTGCTCTTCGTACATCTCGAACGGACGCAACCTATGGTAATAAGCCTTGGGTGCTACCCGCATCTGGTCGGTGGTGGACAAGCTGTTCACCATAAGTCTCCATATCTCAGGGGTTTCCGTTCTGGAGATGGTCATTCCAAAGGGAACGTTGAACTCGGCCAACAGCGCGTCGTATGACCAAACGGCATCACGTCGGGCGATGGCAGCCCGCACCGAGTCGAGACGCTGGGTCTTGCCCCATTGGTAGCGCAACACATCGTAAGCAAATTCCGGACTGTTGAAAGCAGGCGGAGGTGGCAGGCATTTGATGAGGTCGGGCATTTCCTTGGTGCTGAAATACCGAGTGATGTCGTCGTTTTGTGCTTTCAGTTGAAGGCTGCCGCAAAACAGGATGGCGGCAAGAATCGCTAAGGTAGTACGTTTCATATCTAATCTAAAGGTTTGTCTGATTTGTTTTTCTTTACGGTTTAACCGCGCAAAGATACGGAATTTGGGCGATAATCACGTCACAACCGCTTCAGCCAAAGGCCCAAAAAGCGGTCATAAACGATATAGCCTTTGGCGGATTGATAAACCAAATCCTTGTCAACCAGTATTTTCAACGCTGATTTGACACTGCTGGCACTGGGCAGGTCAAAGCGTTTGATAAACTCATTGCCCAAGGGCTGCTCAACGACATCCGCATGGGCGATGGCCTTGAGGAGGCTGAATTGGTTGTCGGTCAAAAACGAGACAAGCATTTGATAATGTGGTGCCAAAGTGTTGACATGAAACAGAATAGCCTCAACTGCTTGCTGGTTTGTCTCCACTTTTTTGCCCTGTTCGTAAAGCCGATTGAGGATGGCTTGCAGATACCAAGTATAGCCGTCGAAGCGCTGATAGATGTCATGGAAAACATCTTGGCTGAGCGAGCCTTTCTTTGCCTCGAAGAACTTTTTGGCAAATTCATAATAAGTCTCCTCTTTTAGCGGCTCCAGATTCATCAGCTGCGTACTCTGAAAGAAAGGCCTGTTGGGGGCGCAAAACATCTCTTCCATCAAATGCTTCTTGCTTCCCGAAAAGACAAACTTCACATGATGGATAAACTGGATATAGGAACGCAGCATAGCCTCAGTGCCTTTTTCGGGATATTCCGCAATCTGCTGAAACTCATCGATGGCCAAATATACTGGTTTGTTCAAGTCGTTGAGGTGGGTGAAAATGCCCTTGAGCGTATGTTCAGCCTGCACTGGCACCACACTGACCGAAACGGTGGGCATTCCCGTCATAAAATCGGGGGTAATCGTAGGCCGAAGTCCCTTGAAGAAATCCATCACCTTACTGCCAAACGACTTTTCCCTGTCCAAGGCATCTTCAATGACTGCATTGCAAAGGGTTTCCACAAACTCTAGTAGGTTTTTGGTCGAAAAGATGTCAACATAAATGCAAATCGCATCCTTGTTTTCCTTCTTGATTTGATGAAAAGTATGGTTTATCAGCCCAGTTTTCCCTATCTTTCGTGGAGAAATCAGGGTTAAATTGCGTCCGTTATCGAGTGCAGAGATGATATTTTTCACTTCTTCCTCACGGTCGCAAAAGTATTCTGGCCCTTCATATCCTTGATAAACAAACGGATTATCAAGCTGTTTCTGTTTTATCTTTGCCATGATGTTTGATAATTTCATTGCGTAAATCTCGTAACGAAACTTTCGTAACGAACTTTTCGCAATGCAAAAATAGACATTTTTGGTTTACCCAATGCCTATATCCATAGTTTTTTTCGAGAAACCATTGTCTTTTTTGCCAGAAACAAGTCAATGAAGCCAATGCTTGGGGATGAATATGCTTTGCACGATTTACAGCAGTTGTGCCGCATGGTTTTTCGTATCCACTTTGCCGATGGCATCAATGATAACGCCCTCTTCGTCAATGACGTAAGTGGTGCGCAGTGTACCTTCCGTCACCTTGCCGTACATCTTCTTTTCGCCCCAGGCTTCGTAAGCCTTCAGGATGGTCAGGTCGGTGTCGGCGATGAGGTGGAAAGGCAGGTTGTATTTGGCGATGAAGTTTTGGTGCGACTTCGCACTGTCGCGGCTGACACCCAGCACGTTGTAGCCCAAGGCGAGGAAACGCTCGTAGTTGTCGCGCAGGTTGCAAGCCTCGGCGGTACAGCCCGGAGTGCTGTCCTTGGGATAGAAGTAAAGCACTAATTTCTTTCCTGCAAAATCGCTCAGTTTCACGATGTTGCCGTTTTCGTCTTGCCCTTCAAAATAAGGGGCTTTGGTTCCTTTTTGTAGCATGGTATGATTGTTTGGATACTCAATTGGGCGCAAAAATAAGGAATTTTGCTTTTGGGACGGAGGCAAAGATAGTACTTTCTATCCACCCCGCTTAAAGGAATTTCAGGCGGGCTGGATTATATCGTCACAAAAAACATCAAAAAATCCATGAAGAAACGCATACCTTTTTCCAAATATCGCCAATCCGTTTAACTAAATACTCATCACCACCATTATTCGTCGTAATGGAAACAAGATAGGCATCCTCTTCATCATCAACCTTGAACAATGGAGAAATATGTAGTTCTCTCATCGGATAATAAAACTTCGCATTTTTTTCAAATTCGACTGTCGAAAAAACAATAACCCGTTTCGATTGTGGCAGAACAGATTGAAGGTCAGGATTGTCCGTAACAATCAATACAGGTTTGGTCTTGTCGTTTGCATAACACATTTCTGGGATTGTTATATGGATGGTGTCTGAACGATAATCATCAACAAGGGACTCGAAAATGGCTGTTTTTTCGGAGCGAGGCACCGACATTCTCGGATTCAAGTCCAAGCCATCAATAACTCCGTCCCCGTCGGTGTCGCTATTGGAAGGGTCTGTTTTGAATCTGGATTCCTCAATATCCGTCAGCCCGTCTCCGTCAGAATCCTTGCGCAGCGTCGACAAATCAATTGTCACAACCAGACCGTCTTTTACAAGTTCATAATCAGCCGCATGCCCCAGTGTCAAAGGTGAAACTTGGCGTAGCAGGCACACCTCCAATTGCAATTGTCCTTTATCATTAAACAAAGGCAATTTGGACAAAGGCTTGAAGCAAAGTGGTTGGCAATACGTAATGCCAGTATAATAAAAGCTCCAACTTGTACCATTATCCGAAGAATAAGCCACATAAACACTCGGTTCAGACGCCAGGAAAAACTCGTAACTCTTATACACAATGACTTCCACTGAATCTCTGGTTTCGTATTTGATGACCTGTCGCTTATCAACTTTAGCTGCAAGTTCCTGACAAGAATCAAACCTCGATCTTAGGCTTTCATAGTAAAACCTTTGATGTTCCTCTGCTTTTTGGTATGGAGTAAAATCCTTAATTTCCTTAATTCCAAAAAAATCATTCGTGTAGTTCAGGATTTCGCTTTTATCCAAAGGCTTCCAAGGCTGGTAATTCTCCACCCTTTCACGATAATACTCATCTTGCTCTTTACTCTTGTATTCTATTTTCCCCCATTCTTCCTCTTCCTGCGCCAGCAAAACCGCCGGAGCCAGCAGGAACAGCAACAGTGCCAAGTGTTTTTTCATGGTTCTGGGATTTTATTGCCGCAAAGATAGGTGTATTTTTTGAAAACACCAACTTCATGTTATAAATATGTGTATTTTTGCACCTAAATATTCAGAACAAATTCATTTAAATGATATGAAAAAGCTTAGTTTAATCGCTTTATGCCTGATGGCCAGCCTGTTTGCCACGGCTCAGACCATCGAAAAGACCTACTATTTCGGTCAACCCAACGTGAGCCAAATCCAAGGCTACGAACAAATCCAATTCGACAACTGTATGCAAAGCGCTATCGCAGGTCAGCCCTCGCTGCCCTGGCAAAGCATCAGTCTGATGCTGCCACAAGGCCAAGAGGCCGTTGCCATCGAGGTGGAACTCTCCGATTTCCAAACGATTGCAGGCTCGCACAACCTATTCCCGTACCAATCGGCCCGCACCTACTCCGACCCTGTGCGCCGCCAGTTTGAGAAAGACGAGGCCCTTTATGCCTCCAAGAGCGTCTACCCTGCCCAAGCTTACGGCAAGCTGAGCACGCAATACCTCAATGGTGTCGGTTTCGCCTTCTCGGCCTTCACTCCCGTACAATATGTGCCTGGCACGGGCGAAGTGAGATACGCCACCAAAGCCACCGTGCGCGTCACCACCACTGCCTCTAAGGCCGACCAAAGCCGCAAGCTGTGGCTCACGGGCGGCAATGCCCAGCGCGTCAAGAGTTTGGCCCAAAACCCTGAAATGCTTGAAAACTACAACACCCGTGGCCGCTCTGTTGGCGGTTACGACCTGCTTGTGGTCACCACCACGCCCTACGTCAGCGCTTTTGACGAATATGTCACTTTCTACCAAAACCGTGGCCTGCGCGTCCGCGTCGCCGATCTCTCCGACATCATCGGCAGCATGGAAGGCCGCGACAACCAAGAGAAGCTACGCAACTACATCATTCAGGAATACGAAGAGAACGGCATCATGATGGTGAACCTCGCCGGCGACGTGCCTGCCATTCCCTATCGCGGCTTCTACTGCGACGTGCTCAGCGGCGGTAGCCACATGACCGACAGCGGCATCCCCGCCGACATGTACTACGCCTGCCTTGACGGCACCTGGAACGACAACAACGACAACAAATGGGGCGAGATTGGCGAAGACGACCTGCTGCCCGAGTTGGGCATCGGCCGTATGTGCTTCAGCAACCAAGGCGAGCTGAACAACATGCTCCACAAGACCTTCACCTACCAGGCCGAACCCGTGCTTGGCGAGTTCCGCAAGGTCATCATGGGCGGCGAATTTCTTTATGACGACCCGTACAGCGTTGGAAGCCAATACCTTGAACTGCTCATCGGAACGCATGACGACAACGGCTACACCACTACCGGCATTCCCGAGGACTACGACTTCACCCGCCTCTACGAAGAGGAAGGCAACTGGAGCGGCAGCCGTCTGCGCAACGCCATCAACCAAGGCGCACAATATGTGCACCACGACGGTCACGCCAACACCAACTACGTGGCCGGCTGGACCAACAGCAACATCACCGACAGCCAATTCAGTGGCGCCAACGGCATCGACCACAACTACACCTTCTTCCACACCTCGGGCTGCATCTGCGGCGACTTCAGCAGCGACTGCATCCTTGAACTGATGACCAAGATCAGCAACTTTGCTGTGGCTACCTTCGGCAACTCGCGCTACGGCTGGTTCAACGAAGGCCAGACCGAGGGTCCAGCCATCCACCTGCACCGCGAGACGGAAGACGCCTACTACAACGACCGCATCCCCTACGGCGGCATGGCTTTGAGAGAAAGCAAAATCGCCACCGCGCCTTGGGTAAATGCCCCTGGCCAATGGGAAGAAGGTGCCCTGCGTTGGAACTTCTACGACCTCAACATGATGGGCGACGTGGCCGTCAGTGCCTGGCACGACGAGCCGTTCACGCCCAAAGTGGACTACTCCTTGCCCGTGGTCACCGAAGCTGTCACCACGCTTGACGTCAACGTGACCAACGACAACGGCGAAGGCCTGAAGAACTTCCGCTGCGCCCTCTTCGACGGCGAAGAACTGCTTGGCGTGGCCTACACCGACGAGAACGGCTTGGCCGTCATCGAGTTTGGCGAGCCTGTCGAGTTGGCCGATGGCATGAACCTCATCGTCACCGGCTGCGACGCATGGCCGCAGAGCATCGTCTTCGACCTCACCGCCACTGCCGAAAACGCCATGGCCGACGTGAACATTTACCCCAACCCCAACGAAGGACAGTTTACGATCAATTTGCCAGAGGCAAATTGCGACATTGTTGTGGTCAACAGCCTTGGCCAGACGGTGCACCACACCGCCGCCAGCGGCCTGACCACCCTCAACATTGAAAACCTCAGCGAAGGCGTGTATTTCGTCACGGTGAAGAGCGAGAGCGGCGCGAGAACGATGAAGATGGTTAAGCAATAAGTATATCGAAACACAGACGCAACGTCTTTCCTTTATGTCAGAAAAGCCCCAGGAACTTGGTCTTGGGGCTTTTTGGATTATGGAAAAACCAACGCCATGATAAGATGTTCGGTTTTTCCGAACTACTGACAGCTTCCAGAATGAAAATAGTCCAGATGTTATTGCATAATTTGCAACAACTGAAGAAAATCGGACATACCGATTTTTCTCTAAGACAAAAGGACAAACTTGTCGGAATTTCCGACAGGTTAGTATCCATTTCATCCAAATACCTGCGCTTGAATCTGCGGCTGCCACAAATCGAAAGATTCGACGACGCGAAGCGAGTCAATGCGACAGCCCTGCAACCCCAACGGTGTGGTTGTAGGGCTGTCGTAGCACGGCAACCGCATTTGTTCTCGCATTGAAAATGCTGATATTCTTGCCTTCCGAATTGCAAATGTCAGAAGCAAAGTATTATTACTCAGCTACATGCACAGGACGGATTGACAAACCATCACTACGAGTCGTCTCATATAATTCCTCCCCCATCAGAAGATAAAAATACGCCGATGAAACGCTAGTTGATAACTTATTTGACCAATAGGCACCATACAAACCAGTTATTCTAGATGTATCAGGGAAGAAAACACTATTACCGTTTCTTCCTGTACACAACATTCCATTCACTCCATTTAGAGTTGTATATAATTGCACAGTTTGGCCGATCAACTCTTGCCACTCTGCACTTGTAGGCATACGCCATTGGCTGCCCCAATTCGCCGTAGCTGCATCATCTTCTGGCTGGAGTTGGGTCAAGCCATCAGAAGTATTGTACTTCGTATAAGACCCAGGTCCATTATAAAAGCGGTATGTCGATTCAGTGAACTCCGTCTTAGTCTCTGTCTCGCCCCAAGCAAAACAATCGCCAAAGCCTTCGGGTGTTGTTGCGCCTAAATTACAAGTAGCCCACAGTGTGCCGCTCGGCAAGCCAAGGTTAACATATTGAGGCACATAAGTGGACACATTGACAGCAATCCCCGAAACGAGGTAACCGTTCTCAACGATATTGGGCATCGCGCTGCGCGAACCTGTCCAGCCACCGTCTTCGGAATAGGCAGTGCCTTCAGCGCCAGCCTCCATTGCTCCTTGCGGCAAAAGAATGGCCCATTTCTCGCCTTCACCCGCCGGCAAGGTGATCACTCCTTCGCCTTCCATACTCGGTGTCAGCGTGTTGGTGGCGAAATCAACCGTAACCTTGTTCTTCATCCCCGTAATGCAAATGGGCGCTTCTGAAGTAGTGGTGACATTGAACTTCACCAAGGCGCATTTGTTAAGCAGCATTGCGGTATATGCCGAAGTGGTAGCCGAATACGTTTCGTTGGACGGTGCATATTCTATCACAGGCAGACCGTCTTTTTGGTTGCCGATAAGCACCGAACACGATTCCGTGGCACCAGCCACAAGGTCCTCCAAAGGAACCTTGTTGCCCAAGAAAAAGAAATGAAGCGGCTGGCCTACAACAGGATTCGTGATGTTGCCATTGAAGTTGGTGCCGTTATTCTGCAACGTGCCAATGTATTTGCCTCCGCTGGCCACATAAATCACATCGCCCGGTTGATAGGTGACCGCACCTGTACCTGTATTCACTTCCACACGGGTTCCTCCGTCACCATTAAGCGTCAACGAAATGGCCACTGTTCCGACTTCGGTGGTCGGTTGTTCCTTTTTGCATTGTGTCATGATGGCCAAGCACAACAATGCCAATAAGAGTGTCTTAGTTGTTTTCATAATTGTTTATCCTTTCTGTTTTGATTGTGTTTTTTCTTTGTTTTAAATGCTGAATAACAAGCCACAGCAGCAAGCATGACCATCATGCCGCTGCCCAAGGGTGCGCCAAATGTTTGTCCAGTGATGCCACCGTTGGCATTTCCCGAACCAAAAGTCTGGCCCGACAGATTACCGTTCGTTTCACCATAGATGGTTCCAACGCCAAAAGTTTGGCCGAACAAATTCCCGATTGTTGTCCCCGATCCAAAAGTTTGGCCGAACAAATTCCCAGCTGATGATCCGGCTCCGAAAGTTTGGCCGTTAAGGCCACCATTTGCGTTTCCATTGCCAAAAGTCTGCCCCGAAAGGCTACCTTGCGATGTCCCTCTTCTTCCCAGCAGACCCTCTGAAGACTCAAATGAAGAATTGCCAAACATTCCTCCGTTTTGATGTTGAGCGGAGAGCGCAATAGGCAACAACAATCCAGCCAAAATCATCAACCATAGATGAGATTTCATTTTAGACTTCATTGATGTTTTCTCATGTTTTCGGTAGGCTCCCAATACCTTTTGTTAAACCCATTGTCAGCCGAAACACAAAAGAAAAAGCGCGGGAGTCTGAACGTTAGTGCAACGCCTTTTCTAATATGTTCACCACACGCAAATTAGCGTTAGGCACGACAAAGAAACAAAAAATAATTGGAATGGAAAAGAAATTATGAAAAAAATGTCATTTATTCCAAATACCCATCTTCTCGAATAAGCTGCTCCAAAGTGTCAAGAAAGACTTCAACAGTGGGTACCAAAGGCATTACATCAACCTCTGTAACCACCTTCCAGTCGTCATAGTCCCCTATTTGTCGCAGTTCATAAAGCTGGCTGTAGAATTTACCTAATTCAGAAGAAACGATACCTGTTTTGATGAAATGTAATCCGAACAGGCCAATTGTACCGCCATGAGTATGGCTACTATGTCCATTTTTCAGCAACAAAGCCGTAACCATATAGTAACAAGTATAATACATTCTGTTGGCAGCGGCATGCCAGAACTTGTTTTCAATGATGCCTTGGGTCTCCATCCAAGTCTCTCTTGAACGCCTTACCTTGTTGGCTACCAGTGCTTTTCTTTCTTCATCCGTCAGCATAATATCATCCCTTCCCTATTGACATTGTCATAAAAAAGTGTCCCCTTTCGTTTTGCCCATTCCGAATAGGTGTAAATCTTGGGGCTGAAATAGGTGCCGTATTCCCAACCCAACTCAACGAATGGATAGGCGTATGCTCCAAAAGTATCGTTATTCAATTGCTTGTCGTTGAGCAAAATAAGCAAATCCCAGTCGGAATCCTCATGCGCATCGTTGCGAGCCTGCGAGCCAAACAAGATAAGCCTCGCTCCCTTAGGCAACACTTTCGCTCCCAAAGCGCGAATGGAACTCAATATGGTTTCTTTTTCCGACATTTTTTTACTATTTTGTTGCAAAACTACGAAAAAATAACCATTCATCGCAACTTTTCCCTTTCTTTATACCAATTTATCGTACTTTTGTCCGTCAAATAACGTACTGGACTGCTTCGTGCCTCGCAGTGACGCAAAGCGACGACAAGGATAGTCCCGAGTCCATCGAATCTTTGAATCTTGAATCTTAAATCTTTAAAGCAACCATAAATGAAAAAATTCACCTTATTAGTCATGGGCACAATCACCCTCTTCGGCTGCAACCAACAACCAAAGCAGCCTGAACGCTATTCCGTCAAGGCTTATCCCGAGACGCGAAAAGACACCACCGTCGTCGACGACTACTTCGGCACGAAGGTCGCCGACCCGTACCGCTGGCTCGAAAACGACACTTCCGCCGAGACCGCAAAATGGGTCAAGGAACAGAACGAGGTCACACAGGACTACCTCAGCCACATCCCCTTCCGCAGCGCTCTCAAGGACCGCCTGACGCAATTGGTTAACTACGAGCGCTATAGTATGCCATCGAAAAAACACGGCCGCTACATCTACTCGAAGAACGATGGCCTCCAAAACCAGAGCGTCATCTACATGCAGGAGACCCTCGACGGCGAGCCTACCGTCCTCCTCGACCCCAACAAGCTCTCCGACGACGGCACCGTGTCGCTCGGCGGCATCAGCTTCTCCAACGACGGCAAGTACATGGCCTACACCATCCAACGCAGCGGCTCCGACTGGGTTGAGATCTACGTGAAGGACATGGCCACACTCGAACTCCTCCCCGACCACATTGAATGGGCCAAGTTCACGGGCGCTTCGTGGTACAAGGACGGCTTCTTCTATGCCGCCTACGACCGTCCCGAAGCCGGCAAGGAGTTCAGCAACGTGAACGAGAACCACAAAATCTATTACCACAAGCTGGGCACGCCGCAGGAACAGGACGAACTCTTCTACCACAACCCCGCCCAGCCGCGCTATTTCCACCAGGTGGACCTCACCGACGACGAGCATTACATGTTCCTCTTCGAGAGCGGTCAAGGCGCAGGCAGCACGCTGTGGATTCGCGACATGCAAGACCCGAAGGGCCAGTTCGTGCAAATCGCCGACAACATGGATTACCAATACAGCCCCATCGACGTCATCAACGATACGCTGTACATCTTCACCAACTTCAACGCGCCCAAGGGCCGCATTTGCAAAGTGTCTGCCAAGACCCCGCAAATGGAGAACTGGGTGGACGTGATTCCCGAAAGCGAGAACGTGATTTCGGGCATCAACCTCGCCAAGGGCAAGATGATCGTGACTTATGACAAGGACGCCGCCAACCATGCCTACGTTTACACCATGGACGGCCAACAACTCCACGAAATCGCCCTGCCGACCTATGGTGCCGTGGGCTTCAGCAGCCGCTACGAGGAGCCTGAAGTGTTCTACGCCTTCACTTCCTTCGCCTTCCCGACCACGATCTACCAATACAACATCGACGACAACACCTCAACCGTATTCCGTAAGCCCGCCATCGACTTCAAGTCGGACGACTATGTCACCGAGCAGGTCTTCGTCACCTCGAAGGACGGCACCAAGGTCCCGATGTTCCTGACTTACAAGGCTGGTTTGCAGAAGGATGGCACCAACCCGACCTTCCTCTACGGCTATGGCGGCTTCAACATCACGCTGAATCCCGGTTTCAGCACCAACCGTCTGCCTTTCCTGGAGAACGGCGGCATTTATGCCCAGATGAACCTTCGTGGCGGCAACGAATACGGCGAGGAATGGCACCTTGCCGGAACCAAGTTGCAAAAACAAAACGTCTTTGACGACTGCATCGCCTGCGCGGAATACCTTATTAATAATGGCTACACCTCGCCGAAGTATTTGGCTCTGAACGGCGGCAGCAATGGCGGTCTGCTCGTCGGTGCTGTGGTCAACCAGCGCCCCGACCTCTTTGCCGTGGCCGTGCCTCAAGTCGGCGTAATGGACATGCTGCGCTACCACCTCTTCACCATCGGCTGGAACTGGGCCAGCGACTACGGCACCAGCGAGGACGACGAAGCCATGTTCAAGGCCTTGTACGCCTACTCGCCGTTGCACACCATCAAGAGCGGTGCCGACGTGCATTATCCCGCCATCATGGTCACCACTGCCGACCACGACGACCGTGTGGTGCCCGCCCACTCGTTCAAGTATGCGGCCACCTTGCAGGCAGCCCAAACCGGCAACGAGCCTAAGATCATCCGCATCGACACGAAGGCTGGTCACGGCGGCGGCAAGCCCATCTCAAAGGTTCTGGAAGAACAGGCCGACATTTATTCGTTCATCCTGTATAACATGGGATTAACCTATCCGAAGGAGGCGAAATAATCGCCGACTTTCAGGCACAAAATCGCCCGCCAGAAACTTTTCCGGCGGGCGATTCTATATAGAAGTCATAGTGGACATATCTACCAACAATACTTCACCGCATACCAAATGGCCACAAACTGCTCGATGGTGACATCGCCAGAGAGCGTGAAATCGACGTCCGAGGAATACGAGGAGTTGTTTTTGTACACCTTGAGGCCTCGCTTGTTGGCAAAAATGTCTGACGAATAACTCGAATTGCCATCATAGAGCTTGCCGTCTTTGATGTTGAACAAAACATCGGAAGAATACGACGACGAGCCTTTGTAAACCTTCCTTTTTCTGACGGTGTAAAGAATATCGCTACTGTAGGAAGAATTGCCACGATACACTTTGTTGTCGTCGATGCGGCAAAGTACGTCGCTGGAGTAGGACGAGTTACCTTTATAGACTTTGTCGCCACGCAAAGTGCAAATCACATCGCTGCTGTAAGTGGAATTGCCTTTGTAAACCTTCACCTGTGCAGAGGCACTGATGAAAGCAAAACAAAAAATCATGGCAATCAATACTTTCCGACTATTCATAACAAACTGGTTTTGAATTTAATCCATATCAAGCTCTTCGTATGCGTAGGTCACCTTCTCCCCCACATTGGCCACCACATAACTCGGATTGACCTTGGTGTCGTTGAGGTTGTCGCTCATGACGTAATGAACGCCTCCAAACTGGCGTTGCTCGCGCATGTGAAAGTGACCCATCAGCACCATGTCGACGTTATGGTTGCTCATCAAGTCCATGAAAGCGTATTGCTCATCCTGCGGCAAATTGGCAGCAGGTGTCGTCGTATAATTATAAGAGGTGCGGAACAACCAATTGTGGCTAACGACGATGCAATGGCGATATTCGTCGCGATGCGAGAGCTTTTCCTCAAGCCATTCCAACTGACGCTTGCCGTGGGTGCCGTTGCCCGAATCGAGGAAGATGAACAAATCCTGATAGCCACTGACGGTCTTGACGGTGACGGTGTAAGTCGAGGTGTGGAAATACTGCTTGAAATATTTGGCACAATCGTAATAGACATCATGGTTGCCGATGACGGGGAAACATGGGTCGTTTTTGGCTTGGGTCTCGGCATTGTAGACCATAGCCTCGGCTGACATTCTGAAGCCCGCCTCGCCGCTTTCGTTCGCCAAGTCGCCAGCATGGATGGCAAACAGGGCGTTCGGGTCGTTGCGCTCGGCGGTGATGTATTTGTACAAGCGGTCTTTCGGGCCTTGTGGCGTAATGCTGTCGCGCTCGGAATAGTGCGAGTCGGAAGCGGAATAGACGCGATACTCGTCGGGAGCGTTCTCGATGACGGGTTCGCTGTTTTGGGCGTTGTAGTCGAGCCAGTCGGCCACGCGCTCTTCGGTGTCGCTGCGGTTGACGACCATGCCTGCGATGTCGAGACGGTTGCAGCCAGTGGAAAGAATTACAGCTGCAGCGATTAATGATATAATATGTCTTTTCATTTTTGTCAAGAATTTAAGAATTTGAGAATCAATAATCTGAATTTTTAGGAATTAGAGAGGAAAACGCAGGCGTTTTCTATGGTTTCCAAATCAGTCCTACGTTGCCGAACCAGCCGTTGTATTGCGAAGAAAGGTTGAGCACACCGCAAGGATGCAGTCCTGCTTCGGCAGTGATTCTCAACCCGTTGCCGAAATCGTAATAGCCGTTCACGCTATAGAAAAACAAGGTGAAACGCTCGATGACGAAGTCGCGGTAGTTCGAGATACTTGCGCCCACGTTCCACGGATGCGTTTGGTCGAAAACGTTGCCCTCAACGCAGAAGGTGACATTCATCGGCTCGAAGGTCACATCCATGCCGCCGTTTTTGCGTAGCGGAATGGGTGCGGTGAAACGGTTGGTCAAACCCAACTGGAAGTTGAAATGCCGGTTGCGCCATCCAAGGTCAAGCAAAGCATTGAACTCCTGCAAATCGTATTTGGGGAAAATGCGGTAGAGATAGCGGTTCTCCAAATACAAAGTGCCACTCTTCGCCTTGAGCAAATCGACCTGGTATTGCAGGTTGATGGCATGGCGGTTTAGGGTCGAGGCTTGATAGCCCAAGCCGATGTTGAAGTTGTCGGCAAGCTGGTAGCTGCCTTTCAAGGCAAGCGATGCCGAGCTACCCGAAGTGCGGGTGTAGTCGTACTCGCCATAGGTCTGCAAAGTCCATTGTGCCCTCGCGACAAATGCGAAGAGCAGCAGACCAAGAGTGATTGCAAATTTCTTCATAAATCAAACAATTAGGTTGCAAAAGTAGCGAAAAAGTAGCCAACTAAACAAAACCAGCCATTCTTTTTCCTATTTTTGTGCCTCGATTTTAAACTTGAACCCTATGAAACGTTTCTTTACAAGCATTCTAATCCTTCTGTTTTTTGGTCTGATTAGCCTTAACCTCAACGCCCAATTCGGTCCTCAAATCGAGAACCGTGGCTTCGAGCAATGGACTTCTCGTGATGAGTTATCTGTCAGCGAGCCAGTGCATTGGCACTCGGGCGGCACGGCTACGGGAACCTTTTCCGGCTTCGTTTCGAGCCAGATCGAACAGTCGTCGCAAACACGTCCAAGTTCCTCTGGGACAAAGAGCGTAAGGGTCTATCCATCAAGCGTTTTAGGAATCACGGCCAACGGCAACCTCACCAACGGTCGTATGAACGCAGGCAGCATGTCGGCCACGGGTACAGGTAACTACAACTACACACAACGTGCCCAAAGCGCCTTCAACTCACCCATCTCGCAACTTCCTGATTCCCTTACGGTTTGGGTATGCTTCCGAAGCCAAAGCACGTCAGACAAGGCCCAAGTGAAGGCCGTCGTCCATGGCGATGCCGACTATAGACTCGTCGCTGACGGCACCGAAGACCCGGCCAATATGCATGTGGCCACTGCGGCCCTGTCATTCACCCGCACATCATCGGCTGGCGGTGCCTACAATTGGCGCCGTTTGAGCATACCGTTCAACAATAACGGCCCTTGCACGGATGTTCGCTATATCCTGATGACCGCCACCACCAACGAGACGCCTGGCTCCGGTAGCACCAACGACGATTTGTTCGTCGACGACTTGCTACTGGTCTACAATCCCACCCTCACCATGAGCCAACTCAGCGCCACCCAATTCAATGCTGGCTCTTCCATCACCATTCCCTTCACCCTGACGGGAACCATGTCGCCCGACAACCTCAATGCATCCGCCAACCAGGTCATTGCACAGCTTTCGGATGCCAATGGCAACTTCAACAGCCCCACCGAGTTAGGCAGGACGACAACCAACACGAGTGGCAGCATCACGGCACAAATCCCTAACGTGTCGGCAGGTAACAGCTATCGCGTGCGTGTGGTGTCAACCAACTATCCCATGATTGGAACCAACATTCAGGGAATCAATATTTTGCCCAACACCTATAACATTACAGCTACCGCCGACCCAAGCCAAGGCGGCACAGTGATTGGTGCCGGCGAATACAATCAAGGTGCTTCCTGCACTCTGACTGCCACGGCCAACACGGGTTACACCTTTATCAATTGGACTGAAAACGGTGCTCAGGTCTCGTCGCAAGCCGAATATACATTTAGCGTCAACGGCAACCGCAACCTCGTGGCACATTTCATTTCGACAGTAGGTGTTAAAGTAGACATGACTTCAGCCAACATCTACCCCAACCCATTTACTTCGGTCGTGAGAATCACCACCGAAAGAACAGCCCAAAACATTAGCGTTTACGACGTCTTTGGGCGTCTGCTGATGCAACAGCCCGTATCAGGCATGCAATTCGAAATAGACCTGAGCGAATTAAGTCCAGGAACCTATCTGTTGCAAGTGGATTACGGCGACAGCCGGAGCACCCATCGGATACAGAAAACCAACTAAAACAGAAATCGCGGTGAGGGTCGCCCCCGCCGCGATTTTCGTTTTTCAGCAAACTTGTCGCTTACAGTCTTTCGTTCACCACGTCCCAGTTGACGATGTCCCAAAGGGCTTTCAGGTAGTCGGGACGACGGTTCTGGTAGTCGATATAATAGGCATGTTCCCACACATCGAAGGTCAGCAGGGGCTTCAAGCCACGCTGCACGGGGTTACCGGCGTTGGTCTCCTGCGTGATGACGAGTTTACCGTCTTTGTCGGCAGAGAGCCATACCCAGCCCGAGCCAAACAGACCTGCACCTTTCTTGGCGAACTCTTCCTTGAAGGCCTCGAACGACCCGAA
>DGXB01000097.1 GCA_002396205.1 Bacteroidales bacterium UBA4243 | reverse complement strand
GGGAAGATGATGCAGTGGAACACGATGTTGTCCTTGCCGATGAAGTGCACCAACTTGGTCTCGGGGTCTTTCCACCACTTCTCCCAGTCTTCGCCGCGTTGGGCGCAAATCTCCTTAGTGTTGCTGATGTAGCCAATGGGCGCATCGAACCAAACGTAAAGCACCTTGCCGTCGGCACCGTCGAGCGGGACGGGCACGCCCCAATCGAGGTCGCGGGTGACGGCGCGGGGTTGCAAGCCACCGTCGAGCCAGCTCTTCACCTGGCCGTATACGTTGGATTTCCATTCCTTGTGGCCTTCGAGGATCCACTCGCGGAGCCATTGTTCGTATTGGTCTAAGGGCAGGTACCAGTGCTTGGTCGGCTTCTTCACCAAGGCCGCGCCGCTGAGTTGCGAATGCGGATTAATCAATTCGTCGGGGCTTAATGACGAGCCGCATTTCTCGCATTGGTCGCCATAGGCACCCTCGGCGCCGCATTTCGGGCAAGTGCCAACGATATATCTGTCGCTCAAGAACTTCTGACGTTCAGGGTCGAAGTATTGTTCCGTCTCCTTCTCGATGAACTTGCCGTCGTCGTAGAGTTTCTTGAAGAACTCTTGCGCCGTCGCGCGATGGATCTTCGAAGAGGTGCGCGAGTAGATGTCGTAGCTCATGCCGAGGTCTTCGAACGACTTCTTGATGATGGCGTGGTAGCGGTCGACGATGTCTTGTGGCGTGACGCCTTCTTTCTCGGCCTTGATGGTAATCGGCACGCCGTGTTCGTCGGAACCACCGACAAACAGCACCTCAGCGCCGCACATTCGCAGATAGCGCACGTAGGTGTCGGCGGGGATATAGACGCCGGCAAGGTGACCGATGTGGACTGGGCCGTTGGCATAAGGCAAGGCCGTGGTTACTGTGTAACGCTTGAAGAGTTTGTTCGTTGATTCCATCTTTATTAAAGTTTGAAGTTGAAAGTTGTTCAGTTGTTCGGTTAATCCCCCGCCTTTCGGGCACTCCCTTTGAAGGGGGAAAAACGGGTGCAAAAATACAAAACATTTCGCAATGCGGTAAACCATCCAAATAAATCCTTACTTTTGCCAATGGTTTTAAACCTTCATCAAACTTTTTTAGCCTATGAAATTCAAATCATTGATTCTTGCAGGGTTTTTATTGTTGGCCGCCAACGGCATGGCACAGACCCCATCGGACGGCAGGGCCTACTACCCCAAACAGACCCGCGTACCCATCTGGCTCGACCTCTCGGCAGGCTTGAATGCCGTCGACTGCTACGACGCCGGCACCGTGCCCTTCAAGTACATGGGTGTGGGACCCAATGTCGGCACGAGTGTCACCATCGAATGGGGACGCTGCCACATCCGTCCCGCGTTCCGGTATTTCAACAACACCCTGAAAGACCCTTCTGGCACGGCCACCGGCCTCGATTTCTCGACCGAGTTCCTGTATCGCTTCGTCGACGGTGCCCAAAACCGCTTCCATTTGTGGGCGGGCGGCACGCTCCAAGGCTTTTTTGACGTGAAGAGCATCCCCTCGTTGCAGAACGCCTCAACTTGCCTTTCGTTGTTCGGCAACGTGGGCGCCACGGCTATGGTGCAATACGACTTCGCCTTCAACCCCGACAAAAGCCACAATTGGCTGACGGCCTATTTCAAATTGAACGTGCCGCTGTATGGCGTCGTCAATCGCCCAGGCTATGCCTACATCGGCAACCCGGCCATCAACGAAGATGCTGTCGAGACGCTGTTTGGCGAAAAGGAAGCCTTCGGCAAGTTTTTCCCCGGCCTCAATACGGACTTGGGCCTTTATCTCAACCTGCTCAACGGCAACCGCATCGGATTCAGCTACCGCTGGGACTACCTCAGCACGGGCAAGAAAGGCACCTATCGCTACGACAACGCCTTGCATTCCGTTAACCTTTCTTTTTTGTTTAGACTTAATTGATTAAAGCCATGAAAAAACTCAATATCATCATTTTCGGCCTTTTGGCTTTGGCCTTCGCCTCGTGCGAGCGGGCTTTCATGGAAAAAGACGAACCTAAAAACCCCGTCAACGTGTTCGACTACCTCTGGGACCAAGTGGACCGAAACTACACCCTCTTCGACGTGAAAGGCATCAACTGGGACTCGGTGCGCGAGGTGTACCGCCCCATGGTGAACGACGACATGGACGACTACCAACTCTTCGACGTTTGCGCCGCCATGCTCAACACGCTTCGCGACGGCCACACCAACCTCTATTCGGGCTTCGATGCGTCGCGCAACGACTCGGTATATTACAAGATGTATGCCGAACGCAACATTAATACAGAGGTTGTGTTGCTCAACTATCTCACTGTCTATCATCATACCACGGGCAGCTTCGCCCACAACGCCATCCGCGACGGACGTGTGGCCTACATCCGCTATTCCTCGTTCTCGAACGATGTCAGCACCGACCTCATGAAATACATGGTCAACTACTATAAGGACTGCGACGGCATGATCCTCGACCTGCGCCAAAACACCGGAGGTGCCATCACCAACGTGCAAAACCTGCTCAGCATCTTCGACAATCACAAGCAGTTGCTCTACAAGACCCAAGTGAAGAGCGGCCCCGGCCACGACGAGTTCACCGACTTCCAAGAGGTGTACGCCGCCGACAGCAGCATCTTGGGAAAGGACAAGGCCTACACCAAGCCTGTGGCCGTGCTCATCGACCGCGGCTCGTATAGCGCCACGTCGTTCTTCTCCGTATGCACTCAGGGCTACGACAACATCAAGCTCTTTGGCGACTACAGCGGTGGCGGCATGGGCATCCCCAACGGTGGCACGCTGCCCAACGGCTGGAACTACCGTTTCAGCACGACCCGCACCATCGCCCTCGACGGCCAGAACTACGAGAACGGCGTGCCGCCAGCGGTGCGCGTTCTCCTCGACCCTGCCTGCACCGCCCAAGGCATCGACAATGTGATTGAGACGGCGGCGGATTGGATTGTTGGGTTGTAACGATGTCGTCTTTTCAAATAATCTTGAAAAGATGGAAATTTAAACTTGCGATAATCTTGAAAAGATGTAATTTTGCAATCTCAATAATCTTGAAAAGATGGAAATACAAATATGAAACGAAAGATTTACAGCAAGTTACTTGAATGGAAAAACAAGCGCCACGGGGAAACAGCCGTCCTCATCGAAGGGGCGCGGCGTATCGGGAAGAGCTACATCGTTGAGGAGTTTGCCCGAAACGAATACGATTCCTACCTGCTCATCGACTTCAACAAGGCGGAGAACATCGTCAGCGAATGGTTCGACAACTACCTCAGCGACCTTGATACACTTCTGACGAACCTCCAAATCCACTACGGTGTCAGGCTGACCCCACGCAATTCAGTCGTCATCTTCGACGAAGTGCAGTTGTGCCCCCGCGCTCGTTCCGCCATTAAATATCTCGTTGCCGATGGGCGTTTCGACTACATTGAGACGGGTTCGCTCATCAGCATCAAGAAGAACGTGAAAGACATTGTCATCCCTTCGGAAGAGGAAGCCCTGCCAATGTATCCCATGGATTTTGAGGAGTTCCTTTGGGCGATGGGCAACGACATGCTGATGCCGTTCATCGGGGAATGTTTCGAAAAAAGGCAACCACTTGGTGGCCTCCACCGCAAAGCGTTGGACTATTTTCGAACCTACATGATTGTCGGCGGAATGCCACAAGCCGTCCTGAAATACATCGAGACGAAAGACTATGAGGAAGTCGACCGTGTGAAAAGGTCGATTCTACAAGTCTACAAAAACGACATCGCCAAATATGCCTCCAATGTCGAGCACAAAGTGAAAAGCATCTTTGATGAGATTCCTGCCCAGCTGCAGAAGCATGAGAAGAAATTCCGTCTGTCGGCCTTGGAATCCGGTGCCGCTTATCGCGATTACGACGACGCTTTCTTTTGGCTGTCAGATGCAGGCATCGTCAACATTTGCTACAATTGTACGGCCCCCAATATCGGGTTGCGGCTCAACATGGAGCGCAACACGCTGAAGTGCTACATGGCCGACACTGGGCTGCTATTCAGCCACGCTTTCGACGAAAAAGGACACGTCCCGACCGAGATTTACCAGAAAATCATTCATAACAAATTGGAAATCAACGAAGGGATGTTGGTTGAAAACATTGTGGCCCAGATGCTTGCCACCGCAGGCCACAAACTTTATTTCTACAGCAACTCAAGTCGCGAAAATGCTGAAGACCGAATGGAAATTGACTTCTTGACGGCCAAATCAAAGCTAACCTCGCGTCACAACATCACGCCTATCGAGGTGAAATCGTCGCAACGCTACACCCTGACTTCAATCAAAAAGTGTATCGCCAAGTTCGACAAATACCTTACTACACCTATCGTTTTGCATTCCGCCGACCTAAAGCACGAAAACGGCATCGACTTCCTGCCTCTGTATATGACACCACTGCTATGAAACGTTTCACGATATGGAAACACAATAACAAAGCCCCCTATGCGTTAAAGCGGTTAGATAAACCATCATAACGCAATTGAAATGAAACAACACTCATTGAGCCGATGGTTGATCGCCATCGGCTTTCTGTTGGCCTGTGTGCCAGGCTTCGCGCAACGGCGCACCATCAGCGGCTACGTGATGGACGCCGCCAGCAAGGAAACCCTCATCGGGGCAACGGTTTTCGATAAGAATTCCGGAAAAGGTTGCGCCACAAATAGTTATGGCTTCTATACCTTGACGCTAAACCCTGGCGAGGTGGAGCTGCAAGTGTCGTATGTGGGCTATGTGCAACAAACCAAAACCCTCGACCTGAAGGACAACCTCAACCTCAACTTCGCCTTGGAAACCAACACGATGTTGGACGAAGTGGTCGTTGAAGGCACACGCGCCACGGTGAGCGCCCGCAGCCCTCAGATGAGCGTGGTGGAACTGCCTGTGCAGCAAATCAAGAGCATCCCGACCCTCTTTGGAGAGGCCGACGTCTTGAAAGCCATCCAACTGCTGCCTGGTGTGCAGAACGGATCGGAAGGCTCGGCGGGCATGTATGTGCGCGGTGGCGGTCCCGACGAGAACCTGCTGCTCCTTGACGGCGTGCCAGTCTATAACGTCAACCACGCTTTGGGCTTCTTCTCGGTCTTCAACCCCGACGCCTTGAAGAACGTCACCTTATATAAGGGTAGTTTCCCTGCGCATTTCGGCGGACGACTCTCTTCGGTGGTCGACATCCGCATGAAAGAAGGCGACATGCAGAAATACCACGGCAACGCCAGCATCGGCCTCATCTCATCGAAATTCAACTTCGAAGGCCCGATCGTGAAAGACAAGCTGTCGTTCAACCTCTCCTACCGCCGCACCTACGGCGACCTGTTGCTGAAGCCCGCCCTCTGGATTGCCCGCCTGAGCGACCCCGACATCGGCAAGTTCAACGTGGGCTACTATTTCTACGACTTCAACGGCAAGCTGAACTGGAAGATTTCGGACAAAGACCGTCTCTACCTGAGTTTCTACACCGGCGACGACGCCATCTATTTCGGCGTGAAAAACCGCGACTATGCCACCGACGACAGCACCCACTACCTCACCAAGATGAACATCGACTGGAAGTGGGGCAACAAGGTGGCCGCCCTGCGCTGGAACCACGTGATGTCGCAAAAGCTTTTCATGGACGCATCCGTCAACTACACGCAATACCGCCACCATCTTAGCATGGGCATCAATGAGGAAATGACCAATAATCTCACCAACCTTGGCTACAAAAACGACTTCAGCATGGCCTACAACTCAAGCATCCACGACCTGACCGCCAAAGTCGACTTCGACTACACACCTTTGCCCAACCACGAAATCCGCTTTGGCGGCAGCTACACCTACCACATCTTCAAGCCCGAAGTGCAATCGACGAAAATGATCGAAGGCGAGCACCCCGTCATCGACACCGTCACGGGCGCACCCACCGTATTCGCCCACGAAACCGCCCTTTATGCCGAAGACAACATGACCCTTGGCGACATTTTTCGCGTCAACGCAGGCCTGCATTACTCGACCTTCACCGTCGAAGGCAAGACCTACCAATCGGTACAGCCGCGCCTCAGCGCCAGCGTGATGCTCGCCTCCAACCTCTCGCTCAAGGCGGGCTATGCTTACATGACGCAATACGTTCACCTGCTCTCCAACAGCAGCCTCAGCCTGCCCACCGACCTTTGGGTGCCCGTTACCAAAAACATTGTCCCGATGAATGCCCACCAATGGTCGCTTGGCGCGTTCTACGAGCTGCCGCGCTTGTTCGATATTTCCGTTGAGGGCTACTACAAGACCATGGACAACCTCTTGGAATACAAGGACGGTGCCTCATTCTTCGGCTCCAGCGACACTTGGGAGAACAAGGTATGCATGGGCAAAGGCTGGGCCTACGGCGTGGAACTGCTCGTGCAACGCTCATTCGGCAAGACGACGGGTTGGGTGGGCTACACCTGGGCGCACGCCAAGCGACAGTTCGACCGCGAAGGCATGATGATCAACAACGGCAATGTGTTTCCCGCCAAATACGACCGTCGCCACGACATCAGCATCACCGTGCAGCACAAGTTCAGCGATCGTTTTGACCTGAGCGGCACTTGGGTCTTCAGCAGCGGCAACTGCGGCACACTTGGTACGCAAATCTACGAGGGCCTCCCCGACGGAAACGGCTATTTTCCCGAAATCCAGGACTTCGAGCGCAACAACTTCCGCATGCCCAACTACCACCGCCTCGACCTCAGCGCGAACTTCCACAAGCAGAAGAAACATGGCATCCGCACGTGGAACGTCAGCGTCTACAACGCATACAACCACAACAACCCGTTTGTCGTCTATGCCGATTACCATTGGGACCAAGCCACCGATTCGGAAAAGAAAGTGTTGATGCAAGCCAGCCTGTTCCCGATAATACCTTCTGTCAGTTATAGTTATAAGTTCTAAGTTAGTTTTAGTGAAACAAAACTTGCAAAACTCGCAAAACAATGAATAAGTCCAAAGAGAAGCGTGTGGCGGCACCCAACCGGGTTGCCGCCGAAAAGCCGCCAGTTGGCCGCTTTCCCCAGCCTAAAGAAAACGTTATGGCGGTTTTGTTAGTTTTGTGATAAAAAAAGTTGAAAAATGAAAAACGTATTTGTTTTAATATTAAGTTTATTAGTGTTGGTTTCCTGCGAGAAGGAAATCGAATTCAAAGGCGAGCAAACCGACCCGAAATTGGTCGTCAATTGCCTTGCCGAAGCCGGCCAGCCCGTGAAGGCCTTCATCAGCAAGAGCTATTTCTTCTTGGACACCGACGAAAACACCCAAGTTCCTGACGATGTCGTGGCCTCACTATATGTGAACGACAACCTCATTGGCGCGATGACGCCACACACCGACACGATTTGGCATAGTTGGTACGATTACGATGAAGAAGGCAATCCCTACCATTCCTATCGCCTTGCCACCGTTTTCAGTAATGAGTATTGCCCGCAAGAAGGCGACGTGGTGCGCATCACCGCTTCGGCCAATGGTTACGACGATGTGGAAGGCGCGTCGAGTGCGTTGCCCAAGCCCATTGATTGCCAAATGAGCGTCGAAGTGACTAGATGGTATGGTGGCTATACTCAACATTACAACCATCAGACGGGGCAGTATGAGGAAGATAGCGTGTATAGCATCTCGGGCTACATGGACTTGACCTTCACCATCAGCGACCCGAATCCTGGGCAAACCGATTATTTCCGTTTCCACTTGAACGGCGACAACGGCATCTCCATTGGCGACAACCGTTGGAGCGTTTACTTTGATTACGACGACCCCATTTTCGGCACGAGTCTCGAAAACGATTTCGTCGACTTCAGCGACTTGGACCTGCGCCCCGAGGGCGTTTTCACGGACGTCCTCTTCGATGGCAAGGAATACCAAATCAAAATCAAGGACTTGCATTTCAACATGGATTTAGCTGCAGACTACAATCCTGATTTCTATCGGGTGCCTTTCAATGTGGAGCACCTCACAAAGGAATACTACAACTACCTGAACACGTGCAACCAAGGCGAGGTGGGGTTCCAGATTTGGGCCGAGCCTATCCAGACTTTTAGCAACGTGAAAGGCGGCTATGGCATCGTAGCTGGCCATACGGTGGAAACGTTGTGGCTGGATTTGCCGTTGGAGGAATAAAAACCGTAGGGCTGTCACATCGTGGCAGCCGCTGGCTTGCATTTGGCTCGAATGCACTGGACAGCGGCTGCCGTGATACGACAGCCCTACAAATTTAATCGATTAATAAATCATTTCACTGAAGCGGCCCATTTTTCGATGTCGGCCTTGTCGATGCTGTTGAGCAGGCGGCCTTCGCCAAACTTGTAGTCGGGATAGGCGGCTTGCAGGTCTTCACACGACTTCTTGATGTTGCTGCCGCCGGAGGTGGCGAAGGGCACGATGGTCTTGCCCGTGAAGTCGTTAGCCTCGATGAAGGTATTGATGATGGTCGGGGCGGTGTACCACCAGATGGGGAAGCCCACGTAGACCACGTCGTAGTTGGCGAGATCGACCTTGCCACCGTCCTTCAGGGCAGGGCGCGAAGTCTTGTCGGCCATCTCCACGCTCGAGCGAGACTGCTTGTTTTGCCAGTCAAGGTCGGCCTCGGTGTAGAGGGTCTCAGGGGTGATTTCGAAGAGGTCGGCGCCGATGATACCGGCCAATTCATTAGCGGCATTGCGGGTCACGCCCGAAGCCGAGAAATAAGTCACTAATGCTTTCATAGTGTTGTTGTTTGGGGTTTGCTCTTGTTCAACGGTCGCTGTTTCGGTCGCTGAGCCTGTCGAAGCGCCGTTCTGTTCTTTGTTTTCATTGTTTTGTGCGTTGCCGCAACCCATGAGGGCGGCCAGCACCATGATAAATGCAAATTTTTTCATTTAACTTTAATTTTTGAATGAGGCTGCAAAATTACAATTTTTTTCTATTTTTGCCGTTCAATCCTCAATTAAACGATTTAAACAACCAACTATTAAACATCATCTAATATGGATTTAAGCAACATCTTAGGCGCACTTACCGGCAACGATGCCGCCAGCGCCGTCGCACAAAACCTCAACCTCGACTCGAAGCAAGTGTCTTCGGTCATCACCGCCGCCTTGCCGTCGCTCCTTGGCGCGATGCAGAAAAACGCTTCTTCCGAAGCTGGTGCAGCCTCATTAGCACAAGCCCTTGGCCAACATGCCGGCAACGCGGGCAACATCCTCAACAACCTGAAAGCCACCGACCTTACGGACGGCAACAAGATCTTGAGCCACATCTTCGGCGGCAACCTCAGCAACGTGTTGGGCGGCATTTCCAAGTCGACGGGCGTGGCCTCCAACTCGGTGAGCAACATCTTGGCTTCCATCGCCCCGAGCCTGCTGGCCATCCTTGGCAAGCAAAACGGCAACTCGGGCGCGGCTGGAATAGGCAACCTGCTCGGTGGTCTCCTCGGAGGCTCGCAACAAGGCAGTGGCCTCGGCAGCATCCTTGGCGCAGCCATGAAGGACAAGGACGGCGACGGCAAACCCGACATCCTGGGTGGATTGGGAAGCCTCTTCGGGAAGTAATAGTTTTTCTTTCTCACGCTGAAATCGAAGATTCAACGTAGTTAATCCGCAGAATCTTGTGAAGCCTATCGGACGCTACGTTTGCGTCGCTTCGCGCTTCCCATAGTTCTGCGGATTCTGCGTGTAATATCCCCGCGTGTTCCTATTCCACAATGGTCATCTCCTCAATCAAGTGGCTGGCGCCGGCAAACTTGTCGATGATGAAGAGCACATAGCGGATGTCGACCGAAATGTTGCGGCAGATGTCGGGGTCGTAGATGAGGTCGCTCATCGTGCCTTCCCAGCAACGGTCGAAGTTGAGGCCGAGCAGCTGACCGTCGGCGTTCAAGATCGGACTGCCTGAGTTGCCGCCCGTGGTGTGCACACTGGCGGTGAAAGCCACGTGCATCGAGCCGTCCTTGTCGGCATAGCGGCCATAGTCCTTTTTATTATACAATTCCTTCAGGCGCGGTTCCACCACATAGTCGTAGATGTCGGGATTTTCTTTCTCCATGATGCCTTCGAGCGTGGTGAAGTGGCGGAACGTCTTGCCGTCTTGAGGCTTGAAACCTTCCACCTTGCCGTAGGTGACGCGCAGCGTGAAGTTGGCGTCGGGGAAGAGGCGTTTGTCGGGCTGCATCTCCATCTGGCCTTTCATATAGATGCGGCGCAGACGGTCGTTGTCCTTATTAATAGATGAAATGTGGTCATACACCTCGTCGCGATAGAACCCGATGAGGCTTTGGTAGACCTTCATGGCGGGGTCGTTGGCCAATTTCTTGGCATCTTTGGCCTTGAAATTGTCAAGCAAGGCCGTCACTTTGGCTTCGTCGGTGAACATCGTCTTGTCGAAGAGCTTTTCGACGTATTCGTCAACGTCCTTGATGTCGTTAAGGAAGGCGGGACGGAAGTCGGCGGGCTGGGCCTTCAGGTATTCGCCTAAAAGCATCTTGGCCACGTCGCGGTCGATGGGTTCGTAATAGTCCTTGAAGAAGCTGGCCACCGAGGTCTTCAAGTTGGCCACCATCTGGTCCACCTTGTCCTGTGGTGTGTCTTTGTCGACTTCGGCAAGACGGGCAAAACGGCTCGCGAAGCTGACAAGCTCGATGCGCAGACCGGCCTCGGCCACATAGGTGTAGGCCAATTGGTAAGGCTTAAGTTCCTGGTAGTTTCTCTCGAAATCCCTCAGCAGGTTGACGTACATATAACGGCTGCGCGACTGCATGGCCCAGTTGTAAAAGCCCTTCTCGTAGGCCTGTTTTTTCTCCACGCCGTGGAAATGGTTGATGCCTTCGGTAACGCCCATCCATTTCTTCCAGCCGTTGCCGATGCCGGCATGCTTTGAGGCGTATTGGATGCGCACCTTGGGGTCTTGCTCCTGATACCTATTGTAGATGTCCAAAACCTTCCCGCGCAGGTCCACCATAACGGGATCGATGACGTTGGCCTCTTGGTCGACGGCCACGGCGGGCAGGTATTCGTTGGTGCGGGCGGGATAGCCAAACACGAAGGCGAAATCGCCCTCCTCGGCACCCTTCAGCGAGATTTCCAAGTGCTTGGCGGGTTTGTAAGGCACGTTGTCCTTATGATAGGCCGCCGGATGGCCGTCCTTGTCGGCATAGACGCGGAAGACGCTGAAGTCGCCCGTGTGGCGAGGCCACACCCAGTTGTCGGTGTCACCGCCAAACTTGCCGATGTTGCTCGGCGGGCAGCCCACGAGGCGCACGTCGGTGTAGGTCTCGTTGAACAGCACATAATATTCGTTTCCAAGGAAATACGGCTTGATGCTGACCTTGTAAGTGGTCTCTTTTTCCAACTCTGCGATGATTTTCTTCATGTTCTCGTCAATCTTGGCCTGGCGTTCGTCCTCAGGCATGTCGATACTGATGCCTTCGAGCACTTGCGCGGTCACGTCGCGCATCTCGCGAAGAAAGATGACGCTGAGGCCGGGGCAAGGCAGCTCCTCTCCCCTATTCATGGCCCAGAAGCCGTTGGTGAGGTAGTCGTGCTCCACCGAGCTGTGTTTTTGGATGTAGTCGTAGCCGCAATGGTGGTTGGTGAGCAGCAGGCCTTGGTCGCTGACGAGTTCGCCAGTGCAGCCGCCGCCAAAGAGCACGATGGCGTCTTTCAGGCTACTGTGATTAATACTGTAAATGTCGTCGGCAGTGATGCGCATGCCCATCTCCTGCATCTCTTTCTCGTTGTATTGCAGCAACATGGGAATCCACATGCCTTCGCCAGCCTTGGCGATGCCGACAGTGAGTGCTAAGGCTAAGGTGATGATGTAGTGTAGGTATTTCATTTGTGTTATTGTTTGATTTCGTTGGGGTTGGAAGCAGGGACTCACGTCGCCTGCTTACTGGTATGTCGTCCCTACGGGACTGGGGGGCAACGGTTTGGATTATTCCAGCTCTTTCCAATCCTCGGTGGCGTCGAAGTCGACTTCCTTGCATTGGGTGTAGAGTGCGGGGCAGTTGCTGACGCGATAGTACGTGTCGCCCTTCTGCTGCACCACGTCGACGCCGCGCCACGGCGTGTCGTAGCCGTCGCTATACACTTGGAGGTGCTTGACGATGCCTTTCAGCAGCTGCGAGCGTTCGTCGCCACGGGTGGGGTCTTTGCGCACCTGGATGGTATAGGGTTTTTCAGGATTGAAGCCATTGGAAGGCTTAGCGCCTTTGAAATAGGTGGAGACCAAATGCGGGCGGGCGTAATATTCGTCGCTCGTGTTGAAAAGCTCGTTCAGCCGGCGCGTCACGTCGCCAAGGTTGGTGGTCGTGTTGTTCAGTTTCAGGCATTCGAGGCCCACGGCTTTGTCGCGACGATACATTTCCATGGCCACCAATTGCAGCATGACGCAGCCTTCGGGCGTGGTGCCCAACTCGGTCTGTAGGGTTTGGAATTCCTCAAGCGTGGCAGGGATTTTCTCGATGCTCACCTTGTCGGAAAAGGCTTTCGAGGTGGCGTTGCCGACACCCGACCTGATGGCCTTGCCGATACCGCCCAATTGGGCGTAGGCCGACGAAATGCCCACTGACAAGGATAGGACAAAAGCCATTGTAAGGGTAAAAGACTTCTTGCTCATAGTTCACTGTTTTGTTTAAGTGATGCAAAAATAGTCATTTCTTCCATACTCCAATGGCAAAATCGAAAACTTTGCTTATTTTTGCAGTCATAATTATAAGGTAATGACTACTGTTGTATTAGAAAGGGAAACCAACAATTATTGGAATCTCATCAAAAATGTGAGCTACGAAGTGAAGCTGGCCTTGATTGCAAGGCTAAGTAGTTCTATTGTACAAGAAGCTGTGAAAGACAAAAGCGATGCCGATTTCCTCATTGACGAAATCCTACAAAATGCTCCAGCCAATGCAATATTGACCGACGAAGAGATCCAACAAGAAATTGACGCAGTAAGATACTCCGTATGAAAGTCATTTTCGTATTGGACCTGAAAAACTATAACCAAACCAAAATCGTCGATTTCGACTCCGCCATTAGATTTTTGGTATAAAATCAATCCCAAAAATAAAAGAAACTGACCACACGACAAAAGAGCTCGCGCCACCAAGTCTGCTTCAATTCGAGGTCGACGTCCTTGGTGCGGCTGCGGAAGACGCGAAAATGGTAGAAGAAATTGTGCGCCCGCCATTCCCTCACCATCGACTCCATGTCGCGACGGCAAACAGCCATGTCGGGCGGCACCGACTCGCGCACCTGCTCCAAGAACCGGCGCATGTCGGCCTTGCTTTTCACCGTCACCGAGTCGGTGATGTGGGTGTTGGCGGGAGTCGTTTTGGCGTTGGTTGTTTCCATGGTTCAGGTCGGCCCTTCGACAGGCTCAGGGACCTTAGCTTTCGGTGGGTTTGAAGACGTGGCGTTGCGAGAGCATCAAGACGAAGGCCAACACGGCACCGAGGAAGTCGGAGATGGTCATCGAAGCCCACACGCCCGTCAGTCCGGCGGCACCGGCATCGACGAACAAAGGCGGGACGACATAGATCAACGGCGTGAGGAAAAGCACCTGCCGCGAGAGGCTGGTGACGATGGCAATCCAAGGCTTGTCGATGCTCTGGAAGAAGTTGGAGTTGGTGATGGTGAAGCCCACCAAGGGGAACATCACCATCATGAAACGCATGGCCGGAATGCCAATCTGGATCAGCTCCTCCTCCTTGGTGAAGAGGCGCAGCATGGCATGGGGCAGGACCAAGGCCAACAAAGCCCCGACAAACCCAATAACCACGTTGAGCTTCATGGTCAAGGTGTAGACCTCCTTCAGTCGGAGCGGATGGCCTGCACCGTAGTTGTAGCCCGCAATGGGTTGCATGCCTTGGCAGAGGCCCACCATGAGCATCACGCTGAGGCTGCCGAAGGTGTTGACCAAGCCGTAGGCGCCCACGGCCAAGTCGCCGCCATAGCGCAGCAGCTGGTTGTTGAGCAGCGCCACCACCAATGAGGCCGCCAAGTTCATCGAGAAGGGACTCATGCCAATCATCAGGATGTTCTTGAAAATGTAAAGTTTAGGCTTCCACGCATGACGACGGAAACGGATGAACGACGACTTTTGCAGGAAGTGCCACACGGACAACACGCCCGTACACGACATCGAGATGGTGGTGGCCCAGGCCGCGCCAGCAATGCCCCAGTCGAGGACGTAGATGAACAGCGCGTCGAGGAAGATGTTGAGGATGGCGCCGCCCGCCATGATCCACATCGACTTCTTGGGATAGCCCGTGGCACGCATCAGGCCGGTGAGGTTGAACGACAGCGTGGTCATGAACATGCCGGGGAGCACGATGTACATGTATTCGCGAGCGTAGGCGATGGTATCCGCCGAAGCGCCGAAGGCCTCCAAGATGCGGTCCATGAAGAGGTAGCCGCCCGTGACGAAGAGGAAACCGAAGAAGAAGGTCAGCAAAAGGCTGTTGCCCAAGATGTCCTCGGCCCATTTGTAGTCCTTCTTGCCGAGGATGATCGACATGCGCGCCGCCGAACCCGCGCCCACGAGCGAGCCGAAGGCGTGGATGATGTTCATGATGGGCATGGTGATGGCCAAGCCCGCGATGGCGAGCGCACCCACATACTGGCCGAGAAACACGCGGTCGACGATGTTGTAGATCGAGGCGATGATGTGGCTGATGATGCTGGGAAGCGCGTAGGCCCACAATAAAGTGCCTATATTCTTGGTTTCTAACTCTTTAGTCCTGTCGATATATTCCATTCCATTCGTTTTTGAGCCTGCAAAAATACGAAAAAAAGGCCAGCGGCACGAATGCCGCCAGCCCACCTAAAAAAATTGAAAAGAAAAGTTTCTCTTAGTCCTCCTTGCGGCGTTTGCCCACGAGGTAGGCTGCACCAAGACCGAGCAACACGGCGATGCCGCTGCCGATGGGGCCGTTGGCATCTTGGTTTTCGCTTTGGCCATGGTAAGGCAGCATCGGGCCGTTAGTTCTCAGGCCATTGCTGTAGTAGCCCATGCCGTAGTATTCTTCGTCGACCATGCCGCGTTGGAACAGGCCGCCGCCAGGGTTGCCTTCTGCGAAGGTCGTCATGCTAAGTCCGAGGACGATTGCGATTGTTAAAGCTAATTTTTTCATCGTTGTATGTGTTTGTTTGTTATTTGTTTTCTTATAATGTTTATCTCACCACCACCTTCTGCACCTTCACGCTGTCGCCGCTGACGAGGCGGAGCATGTAGACGCCAGTGGGTTGGTTGATGTTGACTTCGGCGTTGCCGCTGAGGGTCTCGCTGCTGAGCACGCGGCCCATCACGTCGACCACTTGCAGCGTGGCCTCGGATCCTGAGCCAATCGAAGGATTGCTGATGGTCCAGTTCGTGCCGTTGAAGTAGGCAAAGGCGCTGTCGCCATCAGCGTCCTCGCTGATGGAGTTGGCGCTGAACACCAGGCGGAAGCGGCTGGCATAGTCGCTCGTCTTGGCCTCGAAGGTATAGCTCGGGGTGGCCAGCAGGTCGACGTCGGCGCCGGTCATATTATCAATAAGGTGGAGGTAGTTCATCTCGACGTTCTTGGTCTCGACGCTGAGGGTGTAGGTGCCGTTTTCCTTGGCCTTGAAGTTGACGGGCTGTTCGCCTTCGCTTTGGACGCGCACCACGGCGTAGTCTTGGTTGCTGATGGGGAAGTAGACGCGCGTGCTGTTGTCCGTGAGGTAGAGCTTCTTTGCCATGCTACCGCCTGCGAAACTCACGATAGCATTGTCGAGCTGTGTGCCGTTTTGGCGGCTGACCTTAACGTTGAGTTTACGATTACGTCCGTCATTTCCAATCGATTGTGCATACTTTACCACTTTTTGGTTCGGTCCAGTTGCCAAAACGAAGAAGGCGTCCATGGGAGCGACGTTTTCAAGCATTTCATAGATGTCTGTATCAAATCCGTTGCCTTCATCGTTGAGAGTATAAGCTGTGAATCCCCAGTTGAAGTCTCCGAAGTCTCCCTCATCTTCATCCCACACATAGAAGTCATATGTCTCGGCATAGGAATTGCCCACCAAGGTGAGGTTCTTAAGGTCGTTGTCGCTGTTGTTGGCATCATAAACCAAAGGCATGATCTCAATCGCGTCATTCTCGTCAATTAAGGACAAGTTTGAGGGGAAATTGTTCAGTGTGCCTTCAAAGCTCAGTGTGGTGTTTTCCTGGCTGGCATAGAGGTAGCCATGATGGACTTCGATGTTCTCAAAAGCATGCTGGTCGTTAGCCAGATTGTAATTACGCCATTCATAGGGTTGAGCGGCATCGTAAGCATAGAGATCCCAGTTTTCGGTAACAAAGCCGTTGCTGGCCGAGGGTACTACGGGTTGTGAAACAGGCGAGGCGATGAGGTAGTAGCCGCCATTGGTAGGTTGCTCTGGCGTGCCAAAGTCGGTGCCTGCGATGTTCTTGAACACGGTGCCTGCGAAAGCGTTTACCGCATTTGTCACCTGAGCGCCGTCCTCAATGATGAGGTTGGCGGCGATAGTGTTGGTGAGTGTTTGGAGGCTCATATCAAGCTCACCGCCGCTCTTGACAACGAGTTTGCCGTTGTTGGTGACAGCATTTCTCGTATTCACTACGCCATTGATGTAATGGATGCCATACAAGGTCTCGGCATTGGACTGGGCAATGTAGGTATCATTTTCGTGGTTGGTCACCAAGGTGGTGTAGTCGTAATTGGATGATGAGCCTGCGATGTATTTGAAGTAAACAAGTGTGCAAGCATTTTCGGCATTATCAGAAATTCCGAAGGAATGATTCGTGGCGCCAAAGGTCAGGTATTTATTATTAACCACGCCATGCAATTGGTTATTAGTGAAATCGAAAATGCCATTATTAAAATCATTGGTAACATTAAAACTAGAACCATTCATGTGAAGTTTTCCTTCGCTATTTGTCAAGCCGAGACCGCTATGGTTGCCATATGTAGCTTCAACCACATCCCATGCATAGTTTTCGGGATTTGCATTGGTAACGACATTGTTAGCAACGGTGAGTTGCTGCGAATTACCCTTGCCATACAAAGCATAGTACGTTCCTTCATCGTTGACAGCCAAAACAACTTGGTCGCCAGCCTCAGGTGCGGTTGTGCTCAGTTGCCATGTGCCAGGATTAGACTCGCTGATGCAGAACACGGCCTCAAGGATCATATCGGCGGCGGGAACGGTAGCGGCATCCACCATGGTGGGAGCAGTAGTGGCGTTATAGTAGGCGTTTGCGGGCGATTCCATCCAACCCACAAAGGTGAAGCCTGCAGGAATGTTAGCGGTGGGAACCGGCAAGGTGCCAAGGGCACTGCCTTGGGCAACCGTCATCTGGGCGTCAGCAAATTCATGGCCGTTGACGGAGAACATGATGGTATAAGGCGCGACATAAACCGTTGCCGTTGCCGTAATCGTCACGTCGCTGGCGGGCATGGGGAAGGTGTAGGCACCCGACTCATCCATTTGGGATGTAACATCCTCATTGTTAACGAGCAACGACTCCAAGACATAACCGTCAGCCACAACGGGGCTGACCATAATGCTCGTTCCTGAGTATACCTGAACGGTGCCAGCATCTCCCTCGGCAATAAGAGGATTGTTCTCATCAGCTGCATCAAACACAAAGATGGCATTGATATTATCGCCTAATGTGACGGTCAGGTCTTGAGCAGTGGGGGCTACGTATGTGGCAATCAAAATGTGACCAACGCCAACGTTGGAACCTTTCGTAAAGACCATCCTCACATAACGGTCGTTGGCACCAAAACTGTTGGTGGTTTCGAGAGTCAACTCAGAATTTTGAGCACCGCTGATGCTCAGGGTCTCGATATCTGTGAAGGTTTCGCCGTCGGCAGAGCCTTGGATGGTGATGGAGGAGGAGGTTGCACCGCCAATCATCTTCACATCGATGGTGACCTTCCCAGGTTGCTGGTCGCACTTCACTTGGATGTAGTCGCCTGTGTTGTCAAACTTGATAAGATAAGGGGAATTGCTTGAAGCATAATCGCTGCCCAAACCAGAGGCAGTTACGCCATTCAGAGCCGTGAAATCAGAGCTTGTGCCACCCGCCCAATTGAACGGCAGCGTGGCATAGTCGGGCACATAACCCGCTTGGGTGACGGTGACAAGATCGGAAGAGGCAAGCTCTGTTTCGTTGTCTAAAGCCAATACCTTGAAATAGGCGTCACGGGGGGAAGTGCTTTGGTTTTCCGAAACCGTATAACTGACATTGTTGTCTTCATCAATCGAAGCGGTGAACCACTCATTATAAAATTCAGCGGTTGTTTCGGTCAAAACATCATCTACATAGCGGTAGAATTGGATGGAAGCATTAATCTCTTCAATGTTTTGATATTGCACAGTAAGGATATCTTCGTCGCCTTCGGCAGGAACGCTGATTTGATATTCTTGTAAGGTGACGGCAGGCTCGGTGGGCTGAGGAGTGTTGCCCATTTCATATTCGACCGTGATTTTATCAGCCGTACCAGTAGAAGAGCCACATTTAATCTTGAAATAAGTATAATTTCCAGAAATTGTAGCACCACTATTTACCGATTGTGTTTCAGCATTGGCTTCGGCACCCACGTAAATTGTAAGATTTGAACCAGTGGCTATTGTGATTTTTGTAATATTACCAGGCATACTATTGTTGTTATACAAATAACCTGCATTTTTTTGGAATTGCAGTTTATTAGATTGAACCATTACCTGATTACTTACAACATCAACACCATTAATAGAATGAGTACCGTTATACGCTGCATAACCTTGTGACCCACTAATAGAAGTAAAATTCGAGGTGGTAATTTCAAAACTGCCAGTTTCCCTCGTCATCCCCTCCTCAGGAACGCCGAGCATTGTTTCAGATGCTGTTTTTTGTGTAATTCGCTGTGTATCAGCAAGTTTTACACTACCCCATGCGGTTGTTGGGGAAAGGAACGCCAACAACGCAAGGGCTGTCAGCAGATAGGTAAATCTCCTTTTCATTGTCGTTGAGTTTAATTGTTTGTTATTTGATTATTTAAGATAAAGATTCAAGATTAATTCCGTGTATTATTTTGTAACGTTACGATTATCAGTATTTGGAGCCGCAAAGATACACATAATTAATAGATGTGCAAAAAAAAATGGAAAAAAATTGAAAATAAGGGGAATAAAAAACCTAAGATTCAAGGATTCAATACCTAAGGATGGCAATTTTATTTTATTTTCAACCAGTGACGCCATCAAGCATAATTTCCGTATTTTTGCGGCTCGTTTTGAACAGCAAGCAATGAAACCCATACGAACCCTCATATTCATCCTCTCCGTCATCGTCATCCTCGGTGCCGGATGGTATTTCTTCCCCGCCGAAGGCCTCGCCATCGGCGGCCTCAACCTGCGTTTCCCCTCCTATGCCGACGACAGCCACCCCAAACAAGCCGAAGTGGACGTCGACGACGTGCTCAGCAAGGTGAACCAGAGCTTCGAGATGACCGTCTCCGACAACATGCTCGACAGTATGCGCTTCTTCCGCAACTACCTGAAGAACAACCCCAACCGCATCTATCTGCCCAACGACGACTACACCTACTTCGACCCGCTCTTCGACCTGCTCGAAGCGGCGCACGACGAAGGAAAGACCTACCGCGTGATGCACTACGGCGACTCGCAAATCGAGATGGACCGCATCTCGTCGGTGCTGCGCGAGAAGCTGCAAGAGCACTTTGGCGGCTCGGGACCCAACATGATCCCGCCGGTGCAGCCCGTGCCCACCATCTCGGTGTCGCAACGCTCGTCGGGCGTGATGCGCTACGCCGTCTACGGCGACGCCACCAACCAACGCGCCCCCCACAACCGCTACGGCGTGATGGCGCAATACGGCCAAGTGCTCGGCGGCGGCTCGGTCAGCTTCAGCCAGACCAACCATTCGCAGGCCTTCGAGAAGGCCAAGGCGTTCTCCACCGTCGCGGTGCTGCTGGGCCGCAACAGCCAAGGCTTCACGGCCACGCTCAAATGCGACACCATGGCCACCGAACCCAAGGTGCTCGACGCCAACGACAGCGTGTCGCTCATCAGCTGGACCCTGCCGGCCAACATCAAGCGGGGCACCATCAGCTTCAAGGGCAACGCCGAGATCTATGCCGTCATGCTCGACGGCGACGCAGGCGTGGCCGTCGACAACGTGTCGCTGCGCGGCTGCTCAGGCACCATCTTCACCCACATGAACGAGGCCGTGGCCCGACAGGCCTTCGACCTCTTGGACACGCGGCTCATCATCCTGCAATTTGGCGGCAACCGCATGCCCGGCATCGCCTCGCCCAAAAACATTCCACCCTATCTGGCCGAGCTCGAAAGCCAAATCAACTACATAAAGCGCGTGGCACCCAAGGCCACCCTGCTCTTCATCGGGCCCGCCGACATGGGCAAGAGCTACAACGGCAAGATGGGCACATGGAAGAACCTGCCCGAGCTGAACGACTCGCTCCGCGCCATGTCGCTGCGCAACGACGTGGCCTACTGGGACATGTTCAACGTGATGGGCGGCGAAGGCTCGATGGCCCAATGGGTGAAACACAACCCGCCCATGGCCGGCCCCGACTATGTGCACTTCACCTTCCGTGGCGCACAAGAGATTGGCTCCAACTTGGCCCGCTCGTTCACCACCTACTACGACTTCTACAAGATGCGCCAACACGTGCCGAGCGAAAACGTCATCGAATTTATCAACCTCGACGCACACCAAGACTCCATCCGCACTGCGGGCCGAATCCGACTGCCCCACTACCAACCCTTCAAAACCGTGAAACGATGAAGAAGTGGTTGGCTTTCATAATGTTGCTTTTTGCCTATGGGATGCTTGTGGCGCAAGATTCCACCCTTCTGAAGCCTGTGCCCAAGCTGCCGTTTGCCCATTTTGACCGCAACAGGATCGTGTTTCCCGGCGACAGCACGGCCATGGAGCGGTTTTTTAGCAAGATGGACTCGGTCGTCTTTCTCGGCCAGGGCAACGTCAGCATCATGCACATCGGCGGCTCGCACGTGCAAGCCGGTGTGTTCACCCAACAATTCCGCGACGACCTGCTCAGCATCGGCGACGACCTGATGGGCGGGCAGTATTTCGTGTTCCCCTTCACGGCTGGCGGCACCAACAACCCGTCGCATTTCATGGTAAGCTCGACCGGCAGCTGGACCTACTGTCGCAACGCCGTCCGAAAGGAGACCGACAAGCGCATGGGCTTGGCCGGCGCCGCCATCACCACCACCGACCCCAACGCCACGGTGAGCATCGTCAGCCGCTCGCGCCGTCCCACCGAATTGACCCCCGAGTTCAGCTTCAACAAGGTGACCCTCATCGGCTTTTCGGAGACCGACAACGTGATGCCCGTGGTGAGCTACGACGACACGACGAGGCAAGGCCAATACAACGACTACCAGTCGACCTACACCTTCCTCCTGCCTGCACTGACCGACTCGATCTGCATCAGGTTCGACACCATGCCGGGCGAGTTCACCCTCACCGGCGTGCTCCTCGAAAACGGCGCGTCGGGCATCAGCGTGCACGGCGTGGGCGTCAACGGAGCCAGCGTGCCATCCTACCTACGTTGCGACGACTTTGAGCGCGACCTCGAACTAATCAAGCCCGACCTCATCATCTTCGGCATCGGCATCAACGACGCCGCCGAGAAAGACTTCGAGAAACGCACCTTCATGAAGAACTACGACGACCTCATCCAAATCATACAGCGCGTCAACCCCGACTGCGCCCTGCTCTTCCTGACCAACAACGACAGCTACAAGCGCGTGAGGGTCAAGAAGAAAAGACGCTACGAGGTGAACCCCAACGGCAAAATCGTGGAAGACGCCTTCATGGAGATGGGCAAGCAATACAACGCCGCCGTGTGGGACCAGTTCGACATCATGGGCGGACTGCGCTCGATGAGCGACTGGGAGAAGGCCGGACTGGCGCAAAAAGACAAGGTGCACTTCACCAACGCGGGCTACCAACTGCTTGGCGACCTGCTTTACAACGCCTTGATCACAAGCTATTTGGAACACGTCAAATCCAATGTAATACAACCATAAGATGATGACTTTCGGCGACATAGCATTGGATTTCCTGAGAAACCTGTTCTCGTTCGACAAGGCCCACCCCTTGCTGTTCACCCAGTTCTATTTCTGGGCGTTCTTCGCCATCGTGTTCGCCGTGTTCACCTTGGTGAAAAACAAGTGCCTCTTGCGCAACACGTTCCTGTTTTTCGTCAGCCTTTTCTTCTACTACAAGACCAGCGGCCTCTTCGTCTTGATATTGGTTTTCATCACCTTATATAATTACTTTGCGGGCAAGTGGCTCCACAGCCGAAAGAAAGACCGCAGCCGCAACGTGGTTTTGGCCCTCAGCGTCGTCGTCAACCTCTCGACGCTGTTCTACTTCAAGTATGCCTATTTCATCACCGACGTGGTCAACAACCTGACGGGCATGGAGTTTCGCGTGTTCGACGTGTTTTCGTGGGCAGGCAACCAAATCACGGGCGACAACCGTTTCAGCGTCGAAACCATCTTTTTGCCTGTGGGCATCTCGTTCTACACCTTCCAAGCCATCAGCTACATCATGGACGTCTACCGCAAGCGCATCGCGCCAGTGCGCAACATCTTCGACTTCGGCTTCTACGTCAGCTTCTTCCCGCAGTTGGTGGCAGGCCCCATCGTGAGGGCCAACGAGTTCATTCCGCAGCTCCACAAGAAATACTTCCTCAGCCGCCGCCAGTTCGGCATCGCCGTGTTCTGGATCATGAACGGCTTGGTGAAAAAGATCGTCTTGAGCGACTACATCGCCGTCAACTTCATCGACCGCGTGTTCGACCAGCCCTTGCTCTACACCGGCTTCGAAAACCTGATGGCCCTGTTCGGCTATTCGCTGCAAGTCTACGCCGACTTTTCGGGCTACACCGACATCGCCATTGGCGTGGCCATGCTGATGGGCTTCTACCTGCCCAAGAACTTCAACTCGCCCTACAAGGCCAAAAGCCCCGGCGAGTTCTGGAAACGCTGGCACATCTCGCTGTCGCGCTGGCTGCAAGACTACCTCTACATCCCGCTCGGCGGCAACCGCAACGGCACCATAGGTTCGTTCTGCATCATCGTCATGATAGCCGCCATCGCCGTGTTCCTCTCGGGCAGCTGGTGGGTCGGCTTGGGCGTGGGTGTCGTCACCGTCATCCTCGTGCTGTTGGCCATCTTCAAGCCCGAATCGCGAAAGACCATCACCACCGAGATCAACCGCATGGACACGATGCTCCTCGGCGGCCTGTGGCACGGCGCCTCGTGGAACTTCATGATTTGGGGCGGCTTGAACGGCATCGGCATGTTGTTCTACCGTTTCTGGAAAGACTGGAGCGTCATGGGACGGGCCTTGTTCCTGTCGTTGGTCACCTTCGGGCTGCACCTGCTTTGCGTGTATGCGCCGCAACCCGTGTTCAACGTGCTGTTTGTGTGGTGTGCCATCACCCTTATCGGCAACCTGATACGCTTGGCTTATAATCTCTTGGGTGGCAAGAAACCGTGGCAATGGCTGCAAGACGCTTGGGCTGTTTTCCAGACCTTCACCTTCATCACCTTCACGCGACTGTTTTTCCGCAGCGGCTCCAACTTAGACCCCGCCGTGGCCAACGAAACGGCCTGGAACACCGCCAAGAACATGGTCAACCAGATGGGCAGCCATTGGGACTTGAGCAAGGTGCCCGACATCGTGATGCATTACAGCAATGTGTTCATCCTCATTGCGATAGGCATGGTCATCCATTGGCTGCCCGAAAACTTCAAGCGCCGCTATCGCCTTTGGTTCGCCAACATGCCATTGCCGCTGATGGTGCTGGTTTGCGTCGCCATCGTGTTCGTGATCTACCAGTTCATCACGGCTGACTTGCAGGCGTTTATTTATTTCCAGTTTTAGGGACTGCAAAACACGGGATGTGTTTACCATGTTTGGCGATAACCCGTTTTTTTATAGACTTACCGCCAAGTATTTTTTCGGAATACTCGGCGGTAACTCGTTTTTTTTGGCACTTACCGCCATGTATTTTTCAGGAATATATGGCGGTAACTCTTTAATGCGTCAGGATTTCGAGCCCCGTCTCCGTCATTAAAAACGTGTGTTCCCATTGCGCTGAGGGCAGCTCGTCGTCGGTGATGACGGTCCAGCCGTCGGCGCTGTCGATGAAGACCTTCCACGTGCCCATGTTGATCATCGGCTCGATGGTGAACACCATGCCGGGCACCAACACCATGCCCACGCCTTTCTTGCCATAGTGGAGCACCTCGGGGTCGTCGTGGAACTTGAGGCCCACACCGTGTCCGCAGAGGTCGCGCACCACGCTGAAGCCGTTCTTGTGGGCGTGCTTCTCGATGGCGTTGCCGATGTCGCCCACGAAGCCGTAAGGCTTGGCGGCCTCCATGCCGATATAGAGGCATTCCTTGGCCACATCGACGAGTTTCTGTTTGCGTGCCGTGGTCTGCCCGATGACGTACATGCGCGAGGCGTCGGCATAGAAACCGTCGAGGATGGTGGTGCAGTCCACGTTGATGATGTCGCCTTCCTTCAGGATGTCGTCGGCAGAGGGGATGCCGTGGCACACCACCTCGTTGATGGAAGTGCAAACGCTTTTCGGGAAACCTTCGTAGCCCAATGTGGCGGGGATGGCACCGTGTTCGATAGTGTAGTTATGCACCAAATCGTTGATTTCGAGGGTGCTCATGCCCGCGTGGATCTTCTCGCCCACAAGGTCGAGGATGGCGGTGTTGATGACGCCGCTCTTCTTGATGCCTTCAATCTCTTCGGGGGTGCGGATGAGGCTGCGCTTGGGCACCAATGCGCCACGGGCTTCCATCGCCATCACCCTACGATCCAATGCTGTCGGTTCCTGTCCGGCCGGGACACGCCATCTCTTACGTCTTGTAAACATACTCGAAAATTTGGCCGCAAAATTACGGTTTTATTTCGCAATGACAATGCCCAACTCCTTATTAATCTGCATACGGATGTCGTCGAGGTCCTTCTTGCGCTTCAAGAGGATGAGCTGGTCGTCGGGGTCGGCGGCGGTTTTCAGCTCTTCCTCAACCGCCTTGCGCCGTGCCTCGATGATGAGGTCCTTGTAGCGGTAAATCGACGACAACACCGTGGCTTTCAACACGTCCTGCTCTTGCTTGACAAAGATGCCATATTTCTCCCACTGGTCGAGCTTGTAGGGCGACGAAAGGAGGTCGGCGGCACGTTCGGCGATGGTTTCGTCTTCGTTCGAAACGAAGAAACTGTCGTCGGGGATGATGCCTTCGTCGATGGCATGGTCGAAGATGTTGAAAATCTTCTGGTTGACCGCGTTGGTGAACACAAAACCATCGTTCTTCAGGTCGTCGATGATGAATTGCGCCACCGAGACTTGCTCCAAAATCCGCTCACCGCTCTCGTTGATGCGTTCGTCGACAATCATCTCCTTGCCGTACATCAGCAGCAGCTTCACCAACTCGCGCTCTTGATAATAGCCCGCAGGCAGCTGGTCTTCAACGGTTTCGTCTTGGTTTTGGGTGGTGGCATTGGTTTCCGGGACGGGAACCACGACATTGTCCTCGATGCCCAAAGTCTTTTTGAGTTTCGCCCGCAGGATTTTGTTCAGCTCGTTGGTGAGCGTCTGCTCGGGCATGTCGAGCAGGCGGCTGCATTCCTTGACGTAGGTGATGCGGAAAATGCTGTCGGGGATGACGGAGATGGTTTCCACGATGTCGCGGATGACCTGTCCACGCTTGATAGGGTCGTTTTCGGCATCTTTCAGGAGGAGTTCGGTCTTGAAGCGGATGAAGTCTTTCGCGTTCTCTTTCAAGTAGTTGCTCACGTATTCCACCGAAAAGTCCTTGCCGAAGGTGTCGGGGTCGTGCTCGGGTGGCAGCACCACGATGCGCACGTTCATGCCTTCGCCCAAGATCATGTCGGTGCCTCGCAAGGCCGCATGGATACCAGCCGAGTCACCGTCGTAGAGCATGGTGATGTTCTTCGTGTAGCGTTTGACCAAACGGATTTGCTCCATCGTGAGCGAGGTGCCGCTGCTGGCCACCACGTTCTCGATGCCGATTTGGTGCATTCGCAACACGTCAAAATAGCCTTCCACGAGGATGCACTCGTCCTGGCGAGCGATGGCGTTTTTGGCGAAATAGATGCCATAGAGCGTCTGCTTCTTGTCGTAAATCTCCGACTCGGGCGAGTTCTGGTACTTCGGGCTTTTCTTCTCCGGGTCGTTGACGAGGATGCGCCCGCCGAAACCGATGACGCGTCCCGTCAGGTTGTGGATAGGAAACATCACGCGGCCGTGGTAGCGGTCGTAAAGCCCTTTATTGCCTTTGAGCGAGAGGCCGATTTGCTCCAAAAGCTCGTCGCTGTAGCCGTTCTGTTTGGCGTAGGTCGTGAAGGCATCCCACTTGGCGGGACTGTAGCCAAGTTGGAACTTCTCGATGATGGGGTTGAGGTAGCCGCGTTCGCGGAAATATTGCAGGCCGATGGTCTTGCCCTCGTCGGTGTTCCACAGCGTATCAACGAAATACTTGTTGGCAAACTCGTTGATGTTGAACATCTTCTCGCGGATGCTCTGCTGCATGATCTCCTCGGCTGTCTGCTCCCTCTCCTCGATTTTGATGTTGTATTTCTTGGCCAGGTAGCGCAGTGCCTCGGGATAGGAGAAATGCTCGTGTTCCATGAGGAACTTGGCTGAGTCGCCCGCCTTTCCGCAGCCGAAGCACTTGAAGATGTTTCGCGCCGGATTGACGCTGAACGACGGCGTCTTCTCGTTGTGGAACGGGCAATTGCCCCACAGGTTCGACCCACGCTTCTTCAGCGTGACGAACTCGCCTACAACCTCCTCGATGTGAGCGGCTTGCAGGATTTGCTCCACTGTTTCCCTTGGTATGGCCATCGTTGCGAATTGAATGGCAAAAATAGTAAAAAAGGACAAAAAACGTGTTGGTTCCTGGAAAATGAGTAATTTTGCCAAAAGATGTTATCACTTCGCACAATCGAACCCCACACTTTGGAACTCCTAAAACACCTCATGGGAGAGTCTTATCTGAATGAGTGCCGTTTGGTTGGCGATAAAACCTGTCAATTCCATGAATAAACACTATCTTTATCTCATTATCCTGACATGCTTTACTTTCGGCTGCCAGGAAAAACCATCAGACGTTGTCGGGAACGACAGCGCCGCCGACTATCTGCAATACGTCAACCCCATCATCGGGACGAACGGCATGGGGCACACATTCCCAGGGGCTTGCGTGCCTTTCGGCATCGTGCAACTCAGTCCTGACACCGACACTGTGCCGCACAACATCGACGGTATTTACCAGCCGAGAGTGTATGAGTACTGCGCTGGTTATCAGCACAGAGACAGCACCATCGTGGGCTTCAGCCACACCCACTTCAGCGGCACGGGCCATTCCGATTTGGGCGACATTTTGGTGATGCCCGTCACGGGTGAAATCAAGTTCAATCCCGGCACACAAACCCACCCCGATGCGGGCTATCGGTCGCGTTTCTCCCATGATAGCGAAATCGCCACGCCAGGCTATTACGAAGTCTTTCTGCAAGATTACGGCGTGAAGGCACAACTCACAGCCACCGAACATGCTGGCATCCACCGCTATACCTTCCCACAAGGGCGAGACGGCAGTATCATTTTGGACTTGCAACACGGTATCTACAACTACGACGGCAAGACCCTCTGGGCCAACCTCCGCGTGGAAAACGACACCCTGCTGACGGGTTATCGCATCACCAACGGCTGGGCGAGAACGAACTACACCTACTTTGCCATCAGCTTCAACCAGCCCATCGCCGACTATGGCTATCGTGAGTTGGAGAAGCCCAAATACAATGGCGGCTGGGGCAAATTCGACGTCAAACACAACTTCCCTGAGATGACGGGGCGAAAGATTGTGGCCTATTTCACCTTTGGCAATCCCAATACTTTGGAGATGAAAGTCGCACTCTCGGCCACCAGCACCGAAGGCGCCTTGCGCAACCTCCATGCCGAGACCGATGGCCGAAACTTTGAGCAATTGTTGGCCGAAACGCAATCCAAATGGAACAAGGAACTCTCCATCCTGCAAGCAGAAGGCACTGAAGACCAGAAGGCGATGCTGTACACTTCGCTTTATCACACGATGATCAATCCCTCCATCTACATGGACGTGGACGGACAGTATCGCGGCCTTGACCACAACATCCATCAGGCCGAAGGCTTCACCAACTACACCGTGTTCTCGCTTTGGGACACCTACCGTGCCCTGCATCCGCTCTTCAACGTGCTGCACCCACAACGCAATGCCGACATGGTGCAGTCGATGCTGAAACACAGCGAGCAGAGCGTTCACGGCTTGCTGCCCGTTTGGTCGCACATGGGCAATGAAAACTGGTGCATGATCGGCTATCATGGCGTCTCCGTCCTGGCCGACGCTTACGCCAAGGGCGTGTTGCGTCATTGCGAGGAGGCACGACGAAGCAATCCAGGAGACACACCACCTTTGACAAACAGTATGCTAGATGCAATGCGTCAAAGCTCCACCTGCCCCTATTACGTCAACCTCGATGCCTACCAGCAACTTGGTTACGTCCCCTTCGACAAGAACAGCGGCTGCGTCTCCATCACGCTGGAATATGCCTACGACGACTGGGCCATCTACCAAGCCGCGCTGAAGGCCGGCAATACCGAGATGGCCAAAACCTACAAGCAACGTGCTGCCAACTGGCGCAACACCTTCGACACCACGCTTGGCTTTGCCCGCCCAAAGATGAGTGACGGCACTTGGAAAACACCTTTCAGCCTCTTCGACACCGAAGGCGAGGGCTTCGTGGAAGGCAACTCGTGGGTGTATTCGTTCTACGTGCCGCACGACGTGAAAGGTCTCATCGAGGCCATGGGCGGAGAGGCGCAATTTGTATCCAATTTGGATACACTTTTCGTGATGCACCTGCCACCTGAGTTCTTCGAGAACACCGAAGACGTTACCGAGGAAGGCCTGATGGGTTGCTACAACCACGGCAACGAACCTGCGCACCATATCGCCTATCTATACAACTGGACCTCAAAGCCTTACAAGACACAGTATTGGCTTCGCGAGATCATGAACCGCTTCTACAAGAACAACATCGACGGGCTCTGCGGCAACGACGACTGCGGCCAGATGTCGGCGTGGTACATCTTCTCGGCCATGGGCTTCTACCCCGTTTGCCCCGGCAGCGACCAATATGTGCTTGGTGCGCCTTATCTGCCCTATTTGAAAGTACGTCTCGGCAATGGCAAGACCTTGGAAATCAAGGCGCCTAAGGTGAGCGACGAGAACCGCTATGTGCAGAAGGTGACGCTCAACGGGCAGGAAATCAGCAAGCTCTATCTCACCCATGAGCAGTTGATGCAAGGTGGTGAACTCGTCTTTGAGATGGGACCGCAGCCCAACCTTGAACGAGGACTGAAGACTGAGGACAAACCGTATTCGATGACGGAATAAATGATTTTGCGACATATGGCTGCCATAATATGACAGCCATACAACGAAAAAATACCTATTTTTGCAGAAAATATCTAACCCATGAATATTGCCGCATTGGTTTCGGGGGGCGTCGACAGCTCGGTGGTGGTGCCGCTGCTCAAGGAGCAGGGCTATGACCCGCATATCTTCTATATTAAAATAGGTATGGAAGGCAAGGAAGACCTGTCGAGTTGCCCGTCGGAGGAAGACATTGAGATAACGACTTATATCGCAAAGAAATACGGCTGCAAGTTCGACATCGTCGACCTGCAGCACGAGTATTTCGAGACCGTCGGGAAATACACCATGGAGATGGTGCGTAAGGGCCTCACGCCCAACCCCGACGTGATGTGCAACCGTTGGATAAAATTAGGTGCCTTCGAGGAGAAGGAAGGCCACAACTTCAACAAAATTGCCACGGGACATTACGCCCGCTCGTGGGAAGACAAAGACGGCATCTTCTGGCTCGGCACCGCTGCCGACACCTTCAAGGACCAGACCTATTTCCTCGGGCGCATCACATACGCCCAACTGAGCAAGGTCATCTTCCCCATCGGCGACATACCGAAGCCCGAAGTACGCAAATTGGCCGCACAATATAAACTCCCGAGTGCCGAACGCCATGACAGTCAGGGGATTTGTTTCCTCGGAAAAATCAACTACAACGACTACATCCGCGAATACCTTGGTGAGATGCCTGGCGACATCGTGGAGCTGGAAACGGGCAAGAAACTCGGTCGTCACAAAGGCTTTTGGTTCCACACCATCGGGCAGCGCAAGGGCTTGGGCTTGGGCGGTGGGCCCTGGTTTGTGGTGAAGAAAGACATCCCGAACAACATCGTCTACGTCTCGCAGGGCTACGACCCTGTGGCACAATACACCAACATCGTGCCTTTGGGCGACTTGCAGCCGATGAACCCCAAGCTGCAGTTCGTCGACGGGCAGCGCGTGCGCTTCAAGATCCGTCACCAGCCGGAGTTCACCTTTGGGACTTTGCACCTCTCGGAGCGAGGTGCCGACATTGAGTCGGAGGTGGCCATTTCAGGCGTGGCCCCAGGGCAGTTTGGGGTTGTTTACCATGAGACGGAGCCGTATGTCATCGGAAGTGGAGTTATCGTTGAAAGAGAGGCTTTGACTTGATGATCAGGGACTTACGTCGCCTGCATACTGATATGTCGTCCCTACGGGACTGGCAGAGACCAAACGACCCTGAGTGCGGGGTTAAGCAGGGACTTACGTCGCCTGCATACTGATATGTCGTCCCTACGGGACTGGCAGAGACCAAACGACCCTGAGTGCGGGGTTAAGCAGGGACTTACGTCGCCTGCATACTGATATGTCGTCCCTACGGGACTGGCAGGCACACTAAAACCCCGTTGGGGTGACATAATAATAAGCAGTCGACGTCAGTCACTGCACATAAAAACAAACACCTATGGCTAACACGTACACAAAACTCAACATCCACATAGTGTTCCATGTCAAGAGCACCGGTGTCTGTATAAAAAAGGTAGACCTGCCTCAAGTTTTCGCATATCTTGGAGGTATCATACGAAATGTTGGTGGTTACCCTGTTACTGTTGGCGGCATAGAAAACCACATCCATATCTTAGCCACCATACCAAAAACAATGAGCGTGTCCGAGTTTGTACAGAAAATCAAAGCCAATAGCAGCAAATGGCTAAAGACCCTTGACGAATACTACGAATCATTTGCATGGCAGGAAGGCTATGGAGCTTTCTGCGTCAGCCCCTCACTGCTGAAAAAGACCATACGGTACATCGAAACCCAAGAAGAACACCACCACGAAGAATCCAGCTTGGACGAATATAAAAAACTACTTAAAACCAATGAAATAGATTACGACGAACGCTATCTCATATAACAAAGTCCCGTAGGGACGACATACCAGTAAGCAGTCGACGTCAGTCACTGCCCAAAACAAAGACCAACAACCGCAAAGTCCCGTAGGGACGACACACCAGTAAGCAGTCGACGTCAGTCACTGCACATAAAACACACAACAATGAACACGCTATCCAACCGAATCCTCTACGAAGATAATCATCTAATCATCATCAACAAACTGCCGTCAGAAATCGTGCAAGGCGACAAGACGGGCGACGTGTGCCTGCTCGACGACGTAAAGCAGTACATCAAGGAGAAATACGACAAGCCGGGCAACGTGTTTGCCGGCCTCGTCCACCGCATCGACCGCCCCGTGAGCGGTGCCGTCGTCTTCGCCAAGACGAGCAAGGCCCTCTCACGCATGACCGTGAAGGTGAAAGACCGTGACTTCCGCAAGACCTACCTCGCCTTGGTGAAAAACCATCCGCCCAAACAGGCCGACGTGCTTGAGGATTACATCGTCAAGAACGAGAAGATGAACAAGTCGTTCGTCGTGCCCGAAGGGACGAAAGAAGCCAAATTGGCGCGGTTGAGCTATCGCGTGGTTGGAAAATCGGACACTTTTTATCTGCTTGAAGTCGAATTGTTTACTGGACGACATCACCAAATCCGTTGCCAACTGGCGCATATCGGATGCCCCATCCGGGGCGACTTGAAATACGGCTATCCGCGCAGCAACCCCGATGCCTCCATCAGCCTGCACGCCTGGCGCATCGCATTCGAGCATCCAGTTCTGAAAACTCAGATTGAAGTGACGGCCCCGTTGCCTGAGGTCTCGCCGTGGACGGCGTTTCGTCAGTTGGTAATTGACAATTGATAATTACCAGTTATACGTTTAACCCCTGTCCTGGATTGCCACACTACGTTCGCAATGACGCAAAGCGACAACTGAACAACTGATAACTACAAACTATTCAACTATCTCAACCTTAATGCCTTCATCGGCTTTTTTCAGCCTAAAGCCGAACATCATCATGATGATGCCGAACGCCAAGGCCATGATGCCCGTTATGGTCACGAAGACCTCTGCCGACTCGAAAGGATTGAGAACCAAGATGACTCCAAACAGAATGCTCAGAATGGCACTCACAAGATAGAAGCCACGGTTGACGAGGAATCGGAACCGCATTATGGAGAACAACATCATCACACCGATAACCGCCGACCACAATCCGAGGACAAAAATGAGCAGTTTCACGGTCTCCTTCGACCAAACGACGGCTACAATGCCCAATATAACCATGACGATAGCCTCGAAGAGCAACATGCCCCAAGGAAGATCCATTTTCTTGCGACGCAGAGCGATGAATATGCCTACGATGCCAACAACCATAAGGCCGATGCCCGAAACAAGCATCACCGTTTGAATGAGATCGTCAGGCAACAAAAGCGCCAACAAGCCGTAGACAATCGCTATCAGGCCGCTCACCATGAACGAACCCCAGCCCGAATTTGAAGTTTTGATTTGCATAGTCGAGATTGGATTTAAGATTTAAGATTTAATATTCAATATTCAAAATTGGGGATGTCAGACCAATTGGATGATGCCCCTGAAAACGATGAAATAGGCACCGCAGAGCATCAACAGGATGCCCGCCACCTTATTCATAATGGTGGTACGCTCGGCATTGAAAAACACCTTCAGCTTGGCCGCGCCCCAGGCCTTCAGCACATCCAAGGAAAAGCTGATGGCCAACACGATGGTGAAGAAAACACAGGTGGTCGCGGTATCATTGGAGCCGCCTGCCACGATGGCCACCGCCGAGAACCAGAAAATCCAGACAAAAGGATTCAACACGTTGAGCGCGAAGCCTTTGCCAATGAAAAATAACGGCGACGGAGCCTTGTCTTGGTCCTTCAGCAACTCCTTGGCCCGTTGTTCGCGGCGCGTCTCCTTCGTCCGGGCTTTCTTGTGGTAGGTGGCAATGCCAAACGCCACCAAAACACCCCCTGCCGCAATGCTGAACCAAGGCACGCCAAGGTCGAACTGCATCCCCAACTGGAACGAAGTGAGGATGCACAAGGCTATCACGATGGCATCGTTCAAAATCACGCCCAAGGCAAACAGGACCGCCGACTTAAAATCCTGATGCAGACTAGTTTGCACTAACGTAATGAATGCGGGACCCATATTGACCACCAAACCCAAAAACAAGCCGAGCAACAACGCTGCCAGCACCCACTCGAACGAAAACGTCCCGTCGATTTGCGAAATGTGATTGAAAATGCTTGAAGTGCTATCCATGACTCTGTCTTTGCTCTTTTTGAGCCTGCAAAAGTAATTAATTTTGGCGAGATAAGCCCAAAATGAAAAATAAGACCTATTTTTGCACAGTCATCTACAATTCACTCAGGTATGAAAACGAGATTTATTCTTACCGCCCTATTGTTGGCAGGCTATTTTGCAAAGGCACAAACCATCGAAGTATCAGGCTTACAATCAGGCGTTTGGGATGCCGATACCGTATTGGTAACAGGCAATGTCACCGTTGAGGAGGCTTTGGCCATTCGTCCTGGCACAACGGTGCTTTTCAACCAGTTTTACAGCATTCATGTCGAAGAGAACGCATCAATAGAAGCCATCGGCACCGAATCCGACTCTATACGCTTCACCGTGGCCGACACGACGGGGTTCCACCTGTTCAATATGGGTCGCGGCGGCTGGAACGGCATCCGTCTCAACGGCTCTGCCGGCTCCAAGTTCGACTATTGCCGTTTCGAATACGGCAAGGCCGCCTTGGACAACGACCAAGACGGCGGTGCCTTGCGCATCTACGACTGCAAAGACGTCGAAATAGGGCACAGCACCCTCTTTTGCAACTTCTCGCGCGAGCATGGCGGCGCGCTCAACGCCGAACATTCGACCGTAAAGATGCACGACTGCGACGTGAACAACAACCGGACCTACACCATGATAGATACCGTTTATTTCATGTATGGCGGCGGCTTGCGTTTCATCAATTGCGAGGTGGAACTCACGGGCACCGAATTCCGATACAACAACGGACGGTCGGCCATCGGCGGTGCCATGAGCATCGACAGTTGCGCTGTCAACATCGACCGTTGCGTTTTTGAGCATAACCAGGGCGTAAACGGCGGCGGACTCTATTTGATTCGCTGCTACGACAACCCATGCAGCATCACCAACTCGCTCTTCGCCAACAACTATTCTGAGCACTTTGGCGGCGGCTTGGCCATCAGCGACTCGTCGCCAATGGTGGCCAATATCACCGTGGTGGCCAACCATTCCTACGGCGTCAATTGTGGCGGCATTTTCTTCTATCAACTCAGCTCGCCTGTTTTGTGGAACTGCATCGTCTACGGTAACACCAATTACGCTCAACTTGAAAAACCCGTACAGATGTGGTCGTGGACCTATGATGATCATGCTCCAGAATTTCACAATTGCTTGGTGCAGTATGGGTTTGACAACATTTCGAATCATGAAATCATCACCGTTTACGAGAACTGCATTGACGAGGACCCGCTTTTTGCCGACCCCGACAACGAAAACTATAGGCTGAGTGCCGACAGCCCTTGCATCGACGCTGGATCGTTGGAAACGCCTTCCGAAGTGCTCGACGGCACGGATTTGGAGGGCCATCAACGCGTCAACAACAACCGCATCGACATGGGAGCCTACGAGTACGGCATTACCGGCATTGGCGAAACCGCACAAGACGATTTGGCCATCCGTGTCGTTGGCAACCCCATCACGGCCTCAAGCTATGCCGAAATCGACCTGGACGTTGTTTGCAATTTGTCCGCAAAAGTCTATTCCATAGATGGAAAACTGCTGGTCAACAAGAACTTGGGGCAATCGTCAAAAGGTGTCAACCGTATCGCCATCGGCGAGATGTTCTCTTCGATGCCTTCGGGAACCTATATGTTAGTGATTCAAGCCGCTGGCAAGACCTTTGTGGCCAAGGTGGTTCGTTAAAGCGACTTTGCCTATATGAAAAAAACGGAACTCCTCATATTGTTCTTCTGGCTCCTCGGCTCTGGCGCACTGATGGCCCAGCGCATTGGTGGCGGTCTGCTCGTCGGGCCTGCCCTTTCGACGATGAAAATCAGCGGCAACGACAGCACCACCTTCCGTGCCGACTTCACCGGTGGCGTGCGCATCGCGCTCATCCCTGAGCGTTTCATCCTTGGGGGCGAAATCGACATCATCTATTCGCGACAAGGCACCAGCTCGAAGCGGGGCCTCGACGAGGCGGGCAACAGCATCCGCTACATGGAGAAATCGCACTACATCAACGTGCCGCTGCTCCTGAACATCTACCTGCGCCTGTGGAACGAGGACGATGAAGACGAATCGATGATTCCACGGTTGCGCATCGGGCCGCAAATCGGCTTCTGCATCGGCGGCAACGACGTGATGGAAGTGAAGGTCAAGAAAAAACAACAGCAATACATCACCCCTTGGGAGGCTGGCACTTTCAACCGCATCGACTACGGCCTCACGGCAGCCATCAGCTATTGGTTCGTCGAGGTGCGCTACACCTTCGGCATGGCCAACGTCTTCAAGGAAGGCGAAAAATCCACCAACCACGTGATTTCGGTCACTTGGTCGGATGTGTGGTGATGATTTCGGAAAAATCCATACATTTGCACTTTAATAAACCGAATTGAAATGAACATCATCATAGCCGGAGACGGAGAAGTGGGCATGCACCTGGCGGAGGCCTTGGTGCGCAGCAACCACAACATCACCATCGTGGACCCGCACGAGGAGCTGCTGAAGATGATGGAGTCGCACTCAGACCTGATGACCATCACGGGCGACTCCACCTCGACCGCCGTGCTGCTACGCGCCAACGTGAAAAAAGCCGACCTGCTGATTGCCGTGCTCCACGACGAGCACATCAACCTGCTGACGGCCATCATCGCCAAGAAACTCGGTGCCAAGAAAGTCATTGCCCGCGTCAACACGATGGAAAACCTGAGTCCAGAGGTGTGGCGCATGTACCAAGACCTCGGCATCGATGGGCTGTTGTCGCCAGAAGACATTGCTGCACAGGAGATTATCTCGCTTCTGAAGAAAAACGCCTCGTCGGAGACCTACGACTTTGCGGGCGGCAACCTGCAACTTTTCATGGTGAAACTTGAACCCGAGGCCGAAATCTTAGGTAAAACCGTCGACGAGGTCATCAACCAATACGAGCACATCGAGTTCCGCGTGGCCGCCATCCACCGCCGGCAGAACACCTTCATCCCGCAAGGCGACGAAGTGTTCCAAGTGGCCGACATGGTGTATGTGGTCACCAAGCCACACGCCATCAAAGACATCATCAAACTGAGCGGGAAGAAACAAATCAACGTCCACAACGTGATGATAGTGGGCGGAGGCCGCGTGGGCCGCCTCACCGCCAAACGTCTTGAAAAGGACCTGAACATCAAGATCTTGGAAATCGACAAGGAACGTTGCATGGACCTGACCAACTATTTGGAGGAAGCCTTGGTGGTCAACGCCGACGCCCGCAACCTCAACCTGCTTGAGGACGAAGGCATCAAGGACATGGACGCTTTCATCGCCGTGAGCGACAACACCGAAACCAACATCCTTACCTGCCTGCAAGCCAAGTCGTTCGGCGTGAAGAAGACCATCGCCCTCGTCGAGAACATCGACTACATCGACATTTCGCAAAACATCGGCATCGACTCCATCATCAACAAGAAACTGATTGCCGCGAGCTATATGGTGAAATACACCCTCGGTGCCAAAGTGAGCACCTTGAAGAGCCTCAGCGGCATCGATGCCGACATCGTGGAGTTCTTGGTGCGGGCTGGCTCAGCCGTCACGCGCAAGACCATTGGGCAGCTGCCCATGCCCATCGACGCTGTCATTTGCGGCGTCACCCGCGACGGCGAAAGTTTCATCGCCACCGACGACTTCCAAATCGAGCCCGACGACCAGGTTGTCGTTTTGGCCCTACCCAACGGCATCCCGGCAGTTGAACGATTATTCCATTAACAATGGCGTTCAAAAGCAAAATAAACCATCCGTTGGTCCTCAGGATTGAAGGCTTTTTGCTGCTCATCGAAGGCCTTTTCATGCTGACGACGCTTCCCGCCACCTATCTCTATCGCGGGTTGTACGCCTTCAGTATACCCTTCTCGGCCCTCATCACCCTACTGACGGGGTTCATTCTGCTCATCGCCACCCGCACGCACCGCAACGACAAAACCAGTCAGCGCGACGGTGTCTACATCGTTTGCATCTCATGGTTGGTCATCTCGTTTTTCGGCGCCATGCCCTATCTGCTCAGCAAGAGCGTACCCAACTTCACCGACGGCTTCTTTGAGGCCTTGTCGGGCTTCACCACCACCGGGGCCACCATCCTCACCAACATCGAGTCGGTGCCAAAAGACATTCTGCTTTGGCGCAGCATGACGCAATGGATTGGTGGTCTGGCCATCATCGTGTTCACCATCGCCATCCTGCCCTTCCTGAGCATGAGCGGAATGCAGCTCTTCGTGGCCGAAATCAACGGCATCAACTATGACAAACTGCACCCACGCGTCATGCACACCGTGAAACGCATCTGGGGATTGTATCTGTTTTTCACCCTTTTGGAGACCTTTTTGCTCTACCTTGGCGACATGGACCTCTTCGATGCCCTCTGCCATTCGCTGACCACCATCAGCTCGGGCGGCTTCTCGACCCGAACGGCAAGCATCGGGGCCTATTCCAACTACTCGCAGGTGGTGGTCACCGTCTTCATGGTGCTGTCGGGCTGCAATTTCTCGCTGCTCCTGCTTTCGCTGAGTTGGCGGTCGTTTGCCATCCTGAAAAACCAGGAGTTCCGCACATTCCTGCTCTATACCTTGTTCTTAGGAATAGGCATCGGGCTGGTATTGCTCTTTGCCCGTCACCTGAGCTTTGGCAGCGCCTTCCGCCAGTCGTTCTTCAGCGTCATCTCCGCCTTCACCACCACGGGGTTCTTCGTGAGCGACTACACGCAATGGCCTACGTTCCTGAGCATCATCCTCTTCCTGCTAATGTTCATCGGCGCCAGCTCTGGCTCCACCTCTGGCGGCATCAAGATTTTCCGCCACCTGATTTTCCTCAACAACTCTTTCCTCGAACTGAAGCGCATCATCCACCCCAACGCCGTGCTGCCCG